>DUZQ01000096.1 GCA_013349435.1 Planctomycetota bacterium
CCGTATGGCCTTACAAGGCTAACACAACAGCATTTGAAGAATATATCCATAAAGTTGCAATTTGTCTTGAATCAAAAAGACACTTCTCAAAACGGGTTTGAGAAGGCTCTTTAGGAAACCTTAATTGTGGAGGTTACAAAATGAAGAAATGGATTTGGTTGATGGTGGTTGTATTAGTTTTGGTGGGAGTGCTGCCCAAAATGGCACGGGCCGACGAGGTCTCCGAGCTTAAAAAGCAGCTTGCCGAACTGACGCAAAGAATCGAACAGCTCGAGGCAAGACAGCGGCTCAAAGAAAAGTCTCTGGAACAGGAAATCGCCAGGGTAGCAGAGCAGAAAGCCGAGGCTGTCCCTGTACTGCCGGACAATATCAAATGGATTGAAAATGTCAAAATCAGCGGGGATTTGAGGTATCGGCATGAATCAATCGACGCCGAGAGCGGCGGGGACTGGGACCAGGGACACAACAGGAACCGTATTCGTGCTCGAATTGGAATCGAAGCCAGAGTCAACGATGAAACAGATGTAATTTTCAGGCTTGCCAGTGGTTCGGCGGACCCTGTCTCGACCAATCAGACCCTGGCAGACAGCTTTTCGAGTAAGGAACTCTGGCTGGACCTGGCATACTTCGACTGGCACCCGGCCTCAATCAAAGGATTTAATGCTTTCGGCGGCAAGATGGCCAATCCCTTCTACAGAGTCGGAAAGAACCAACTTATCTGGGACAGCGACCTTAACCCTGAAGGTCTTGCCGCTAACTATGTCATGCCTTTTGGAGAGAATGGCAAATTGCACCTCAACGGCGGCGGCTTTTGGGTCGATGAAAGCTCTGGAGGTGTGGACACTTCCCTTTGGGGCATTCAAGGTTATCTAAAGCACAACTTTCAGAACAAGAGTTATTTACTCGGTGGTGCCGGTTACTTTGACTACGGAAACATCGCCGGACGCGGGGATCTAAAGAACACTTGGAATACTCCCTGGGATTCAACAGACCCAAGCTTTTTCGGCAACAAAGCCACAGGAAACACATTTGACAGCGATTTCGACCTCATCGAGGCTTTTGCCGAGTACGGCTTTAACGCTGGAAGTATGCCCGTTACAGTCTATGGAGATTACGTTCACAATACCGTTGCTGCTACGAATGAGGATACAGGCTGGCTTATCGGCTGCAAGTTCAACAAGGCCAAAGAACCCGGCTCCTGGGAAGCCAGTTATGACTACCGAGACCTGGAAGCTGATGCAACGCTTGGTTCTTTCAGCGACTCTGATTTCAAAGGTGGTGGCACCGACGGGAAGGGACACAGATTCGGCTTTAAGTATCAGTTACATAAAAATGTCCAGGCCGCCCTTACATACTTCCTTAACGAAAGATATTCCGATGACCAGGACTATCGCAGGTTGCAGGCCGATTTGATTTACAAGTTCTAAAATAAAGCCGGATTCTAACGGAAATCTAACAATAACTTCACATAAAACTAACAATATCAGGGTATAGCTCTTTAGTGAGGAACAGAGCTATTAAGGAAGAAAATACGTATTTTGGAAAGGATGTGAAAAATGAAGCAAGTTATACTTTTCGTAGCGGTGGTGATTCTGACGGCAAGTGGGGCGGGATTGGCTGAGCCCCTTCAGCTTGAAGGCTCCACCACGGTTGGGCCGATAGCTGACGCCTTCGCAGAGTACTTCAAGAGTATTTATCCCGAGCTTGACATCACCGTCAAAAAAACCGGCAGTGGTGATGGAGCGGCGGCTTTGGTGGACGGGCGATGCGACATAGCAAATATGAGCCGTTTCATGAAAGAAAAGGAATTCAAACAGGCAGTTGATAAGGGAATCTTCCCCGTGGCTCATGTTGTAGCAATGGATGGGGTCTGCGTTGTTGTGCACCCTTCCAACCCTGTAAAGGAACTGACCACAACCCAGGTACGAGAAATTTATATGGGTAAAATCACAAACTGGAGCCAGGTAGGTGGTGCGGATATGCCGATTGTGGTCATCAGCCGGGATACATCCTCCGGCACGTACGAAACCTTTCACAATCTTGTGATGGCCAAAAAGGATATGGCCCCGGCTGTGGAATATGTCAACTCCAATCCACAGGCACACGCTCGGGTTAAAACCACAACAGGGGCTATCGGCTACGTCGGCCTTGGTTTTGTTGACAGGAACGTCAGGGCCCTGAAGATTGACGACGTCGAACCAACCAAAAGAACCATCGCCGGCGGCACCTATCCGGTTGCCAGGCCCTTGTATATGTTTACAAACGGCTATCCCAAGCTCGGTTCGCTGACGCACAAATTCTGCACCTTTTATTTAACCGAGAAAGGGCAGGAGCTTGTTGAGACCAAGGGATTCGTTCCTCTGACTAACTATTAAAATTTAATCAACAGAATATCAGTCTCCTTTTGAGTTCTGCTTATCAGGTTAGTATGAATGGTACCAAATTAATACTAACGCGGGGGCAGGCGACCGGTCTGAACCGGCCGCTTGCTCTTACGCCCGGACAAGACCTAAAAGGTTATGTAGCCTCACTTCTTGGCAGGGCCGTACTTTTTTTAATTACATGCACATCAGTTCTGGCTGTACTTCTAATCTTCTTTTTTGTCTGCCGGGAGGCGCTGCCGTTTTTGTCAAAAATCAGCCTGTCGGAGTTTTTGATAAATACCGAATGGTATCCTGAGGCTGATAACGCAAGGTTCGGTGCATTGGCCCTGATAGCAGGGTCGGTTTATGTTACCATTGCAGCTTTGGTGTTTTCGGTTCCGGTAGGAATACTGTCAGCAGTTTTTCTCAGCGATATAGTCTCTTTCAGGATAAGAGCTTTTGTCAAGCCGGTAATCGAATTGCTCGCGGCTATACCTTCGGTGGCTTACGGGTTTTTCGCTGTGCTGGTTCTGGCGCCTTGGATGCAGAACAAATTTGGTTTTTCCACAGGTACAAACGCCTTAAATGCATCCCTGATTTTGGCGGTAATGGCGCTGCCGACGATAGTCAGCGTTGCCGAAGATTCTATCTCGGCATTAGGGCCGGAACTGCGAGAGGCTTCGTACAGCCTGGGTGCAACGCGATTTGAGACAATATTTCGTGTCGTTATACCGGCGGCACACAGCGGCATCATTGCAGCGATTATATTGGGTATGATGAGGGCTGTTGGAGAAACGATGGTGGTGTGGATGGCTTCCGGCAACGCCGCTCAGATACCCCGCCCCTGGTGGGACATATCCCAGTCGGTACGCACGATAACAGCCACAATAGCCGGGGAAATGGGTGAAACACCGAAGGAAACGCCCCATTACTGGGCTTTATTTGCTTTGGGCGTGCTTCTGCTGATTTTGACTTTTTCCCTTAACGTAGTAAGCGAATTCTTTTTATCTCGGGCAAAAAGGGCGTTAGGCAAACAATAAATGAGACTATCCTTTAGATATATATCAGATAAGGCCTTTACTGGTCTGACAGCCGTTTCGGTTGTACTGCTGTCATTAGTGCTGATTGTGGTTCTGGCTCCGATGATATGGCGGGGTTCCAGCGCGGTGGTATTTAAGGCAACAGTGGAATTCAGAAAGATGCAGATGGACCTTTTCAACCGGGGTGAGCCTTCAGAACTACAAGCCGAGATAGCGCGGACCGAAAGTTTCCGGAAGGAAGTTTATGAGACTCTGGACAAGTTTAAGAAGGGAATCGACACCGAATCCCTTAGTGACCAAGCCAGGAGAATTCATCGCCAATTCGGAAGTGAACTAAGGTTGAGGAACATAACGGGCGACGAATATACACAGTTGCGTTCTCTAACAAGGGAGCTTCGCGACAGGCTTTTAACTGCTTTTGAGAGTCGGGACATTGCCGAGATACGGGAGAATATCGAGTATGTATCAGGATACAAAAACGACCCGCGTCTCACGGACACCAGCGCATCGGCCCTTTTTGAGCTGGGCACTAACTATCTTGAATCAGCCCAAAGTATTGACCTAAAACAGTTTGAGCAATACAGCGAATCAATCGAAGAGATTGAGCAGAGTATCAGGGACTTGTTTGGGCCTCGGCCGGGCGAGCCTACGCCTGCCGGTGTCCGACTGCGGTATGGAGCCACACGCTGGGACCAGGCGGCCAAATGTCTTGACAGGCTGTTCTGGGCACAGAAGTGGGTCGAGACAGAACCCGCAAAGCCACTTATCAAAATAAAGCTTTCCCGCGCCCATCAGTTCGCTGGTACAGAACTGGAAAAGCTGTTCGAATATATGGAACAAAATGTACAAAAGCTGCTTAACCCGCGGTTGACCTTTTATTGGCAGTACTTCATCGATGACAGTTTTAACAGCCATTACTTCGGCGGCGTTGGACCCGAAATACTCGGTACCGTCTTGATTACTCTTTTGGGTATGCTTTTTGTTGTCCCCCTTGGTCTAATCTCAGCGGCATATCTGGTGGAATGTGCCTCCGACAACCCTGCCGTAAGGATTATTCGGATGTGTATAAACACACTTGCAGGTGTCCCGAGTATTGTATTCGGACTGTTTGGCCTGACATTTTTTATACTGTATCTTTTTCCTTTATTAGGTGCAGAATCAAAGGGGTGTATTCTTGCCGCCTCACTGACACTGGCGGTGCTGACTTTGCCTGTGATGATAAGAGCAAGCGAGGAAGCGATTCGAGCCGTGCCCCAAACGTATAAGGAGGCGTCCTTGTCTTTAGGGGCAAGCGGATTCCGTACTTTTGTGACGGTAACTCTGCCGGCTGCCTTGCCGGGGATTTTAACGGGGGTGATACTCAGTCTGAGCAGGATCGCAGGGGAAACGGCGCCCATTCTCTTTACAGGCGCCGTTGCCCTTGGACCTGTTCCGAAATCCGTATTTGACCCGACCCGCACGCTCTCATACGGAAGTTACGACATGGCAGTCGGAGACAGGATTTCAATGATGGTACCTCATAACCAGTACGGTATGGTTGTTACTTTGGTGATACTTATTCTGTGCCTGAATACTTTAGCAATAGTACTGCGAACGAGGGTTTTTAAGAAATTGAAAGGCCAATGATGACTCGAAAAGAGGGATTCACATGCAAAATAATAAGTCTGGAGTGTTGGAGTCAGTTTCAAGAAGACGAAAAAACAAAGGAAAGCTCAACCTGATTATGGACAGACAAAAACAGAGCAAATCAGAATCTTTAAACAACAAGGACACCGCTGAATGTGCCTGTTCCATAGTTGAAGCAGAAGACTTTAGCTTTTACTATGGTTCAACAATGGGTGTTAAAAATATAACCATGGAGGTTTTTCCCTGCAGCGTTACGGCAATCATTGGACCGAGCGGATGCGGTAAAAGTACGTTCCTCCGAGCGATTAATCGTATCAATGACCTGATTCCAAATACCAGGATTGAGGGGACACTTTTGGTAAATGGTCACGACATATATGCAAAAAAAACAAACCTGGTCAATCTGCGGCAGCAGGTCGGCATGGTATTCCAAAAACCGAATCCCTTCCCTAAGAGCATCTTCGATAATATTGCATACGGCCCGAGACTTCAGGGAACAACAAAAGGCTCTAAACTGCAGCAAATAGTTGAGGAGAGCTTAAAAGCGGCCGCGCTTTGGGAAGAAGTAAAAGATGACCTTAGAAAGTCAGCATTGGCGCTTTCCGGCGGCCAACAACAGCGTTTATGCATCGCCCGAGCGTTAGCTACAAGGCCAAGCGTGCTTTTGATGGATGAACCGTGCTCGGCCTTGGATCCAATAGCTACGGGTAAGATTGAAGACCTTATTGAGCAACTCAAGAGCGATTATACAATTGTAATCGTAACCCATAATATGCAGCAGGCCGCAAGGGTTAGTGAAAGAACAGCTTTCTTTTGCCTTGGTGAATTGATAGAATATGACTTTACACCAAAGATATTCCGCAATCCGGGCAAAAAACAGACAGAAGACTATATCACAGGTAGGTTTGGTTGATATATCAGAAAACAGGAGCAATCTTATGCCGGCACATATGCAAAATGAAATAGAGAAACTCAAGAAAAGAATCCTTTCTTTGTGCGCAACTGTTGAAACTAACTTGTGGGCAGCGGTCAGATCGATTGCAGAAAGAGATTCTAATCGTGCACAGGAGGTGATTCAAAACGATTCAAAGATTGACAATATGGAAATCGATGTGGAGGAAGACTGTCTGAAGATACTGGCTTTGCATCAGCCCGTTGCTGTTGACTTAAGGTTTATTGTTGCTGTTCTGAAAATAAACAACGACCTTGAACGAATCGGAGACCTTGCTGTTAATATTGCAGAAAGAGCGGCCTATCTCGCCGACAAACCACCCGTTAATATGTCCTTCGATTTTGTTGATATGGCCGAGAAAGTACAGACAATGTTGAAAAACAGCCTTGATGCCCTGGTGAATCTGGATACAGACCTGGCACATGCAGTGTGCGGGGCCGATGACACTATCGACGCGTTAAACCGCCGGGTTTACCTGGAAGTTGAAAAGGCAACTAAAAAAAATTTCGACCAAATACCCTCACTTCTGCACCTGCTCTCTGTTTCGCGCCATTTGGAACGGATAGCAGATCACGCCACAAATATCGCTGAGGATGTTATCTATATGGTAGATGGCCGGATAACCCGGCATAAAACCGAAAGTTATAAGTAGAAAACCTCGTCCCGGGCGCATAGATTTTTTGTGTTCAAAGATCGAAAACCCGAAGTGTCTAATTTCTAATTGGTTGTGCAAGGACCGCTTGTCTATTTTTTCTTTTCTTGGCTTCCCAGGTCCTACTAAGAATCGGTTTAATTTCCCTGATTTTCTGAATACCGTTATACGGAGAGTGAATTTGCAAGCACAACACAGAGAAAATTGATTAAGATAGACAAAGATGATTTGTACATCGGAGGAGAGCAATATACCTGCAATTCATTGAGTAAAATTAAATATTTTGATGCAAGTTTCTTTAATATATCTGAATATGAAGCAATTGAGATGTATCCTCAACAAAAATTGATGCTTGAGGTAACATGGGAAGCTTTAGAGAATTGTGCATTAAAGCCACATTTTCCATAACGACCGGTTCCTTTCAATTGTATGCGGCTCTGTTACCGCAAGGTGATAACCCGCGATTATCGGTGGCAACGTACCACCTTGTCGCATAAGCATTATCGGCTCATGACGACGTTTTACAATCGCAGGGCCGGTCGTTCCATATTTTCTACCAATCGTGGCTCGTGGTTTGTGAATGAGATTCTTTCCCGGCGCGCCGGGACTCAGAATGACTCAGCGTGTAGCGTACAGCGTAAAAGACGGTGGACAGCGTATAGAAAATTTTGGTGCGATTCATCACACCCTACAATAATATAAACCCAAAGCACTAAGCTCGAAGCTTGTCCCCGTGAAAACGGGGATCCGAAACAATATCAAAATACAAATGATTCAAACTGGATTCCGGCTCCCTGCCCCTGCCTCCGCAGGGGTGACATTCCTTCGCAGGGACAAGCTTCGCGGGAATGACAATAGAACGCCTGAGATTCTTCACTCCGCTTCCCCTTCGGCTGCGCTCAGGGCTAAAGGCTATTTCCGTTCAGAATGACCCTGCGCGGGACGCAGGGCTAAATGAACTGGATGCCGGATTTAATCCGGCATGACAATAGTCTGCGTTCAGAATGACGCCGGGCTTACGCCTGGGCAGTCAGAATGACCCCGCGCTTACGCTTGGGGCTCTGTTTTTCCTCGATGCCGGATCCCTTCGGCTCCGCTTGGGGCTAAAGGCGATTTCAGGGCAGACTTGGCCGGTATGACAATTTGTCGCGATTGAGTAAAAACTTCGTAACAACAGCTTATAGCGAATGGTGGTAACAGCTTCTTCATCCGGCGTATTCCGATGCTGTTATGCATCGGGATATATGACGGACCCAGAATGACCGACTCAACGTCAGACATCGAGCAATCAAGGTCGAACTTCGAGTATTGTTATTATTCAGTTTTGAGGCCGGCGGTTTTTCGGAGCACATTTGCCATGTCGGTTTTTTCCCAGGTGAAGGCGGGGCCTTTTCTGCCGAAGTGGCCGTTGCGTGCGGTTTCTGAGTATATCGGTCTGCGGAGCTTTAGGTGGTTTATCATACCTTTAGGTGTCAGCGGAAACAGCTTTCTGACGAGCTTTTCAAGTTCCATTTCATCCACTTTGGCCGTACCGTCGGTGCTGACCAGTACGCTCAGCGGGTCAGCAACGCCGATAGCGTAAGACAGTTGTATTTCGCAGGCATCCGCAAGACCTGCAGCGACGATATTCTTGGCGATGTATCTTGCCATATAGCTTGCGGTTCTGTCAACTTTTGAGGGGTCTTTACCGCTGAATGCCCCGCCGCCGTGGCTTCCTCTGCCGCCGTAAGTATCAACGATAATCTTTCTTCCGGTCAGGCCGCAGTCACCCTTCGGACCCCCGACTACAAATCTTCCTGTGGGATTGACGTGGATTACCAGGTCGCTGTCAACAAGTCTTTTCGGCAGGACGGGCATGATAACCTTGTCAACAACCTGCCTCCTGATTGAGCTGTATCTGATATCCGGCGAATGCTGTGTCGAGATTAAAACGGTATGAATCCTTTTTGGTTTATGATTTTGGTCGTACTGGACGGTAACCTGGCTCTTTCCGTCGGGCCTTAGCCATTTAACCCTTCCGGCTTGTCGCAGTCTGGCCAGGCGTTCCGTCAGTGCGTGGGCAAGGTAAATGGGCATCGGCATCAAGGCGGGGGTTTCGGCACAGGCATATCCGAACATCAGTCCCTGGTCGCCCGCCCCCTGGGCTTTGTGGAGGCCCCGGCCCTGTGTTACACCCTGGGAGATGTCCGGGCTTTGTTTGTCGAGAGAGACCAGCACGGCACAATTTTCGTAATCGAATCCGGCCTGAGGGTCGGTATATCCGATATCTTTAATTGTATTGCGGACGACCTGGGGGATATCGACAATCGCCTTGGTCGTTACTTCACCTGCTACAATTACCATACCCGTTGTTACCATTGTCTCGCATGCTACTCTGCTGTAAGGGTCCTGGGCGAGCATTTCGTCAAGGATTGAGTCGGATATCTGGTCGGCGACTTTGTCGGGATGGCCCATTGTTACCGATTCACTTGTAAAAAGATAGCCCCCGTTGCCAACTTTTCGCTGGTTCTTTCGATTACGTTTTACCGTCATAATATCATCTCCTATTCGTGTTTGATTTCCAAAAGCCGTTCAAACAGGTCATAATATAGCGATTGCCGAGCTATTGTCAACTACAAGCCACAGGCTAATTTTACGGAATGGCCGGGTGGGTCGAGACAAATGAACAGAATTTTGGTATTATAAGGGATTATGGAGTTCGGATTGGAAATAGCCCACAAGAAAAGGCGGCTAAGAAAAAAGATTAAAAGGTGAAAGAGAACGCAGAGGACGTTGCTCGTGAATCGTATTGCGTATTGCGTATCACGTATTGCGGAGAGGGTTCAGGGGAGAGGGTTGTGCGTGATGTTTCAATTTTTGATTTGAGATCTTAGATTGTATATTGATGTGGGGGGAAGAGAATTTTGTTGATTTATTCAACTGGAATTGTAATATGTGGGTAAATGTGCTCTTTGAGGCGGAATACGTATTGCGTGTTGCGGGTAGCGTTAATGGAAGCTACTCACCCCACGTTTTACGTGGGGCTAAATTTACTGGATGTCGGATTAAATCCGGAATTACAAGGCAGACCCCACGTAAAACGTGGGGCTAAATAAAACCCGGGCAATGGGTGCCGGGGCAGGAAAAGGACGGGATTTTTTAGCTTTGAGTTAATATTAATAGACGGGAGTGTGAAGTATGGCTGAAGAAAAAGAAACAGCGGTAACGGACGAAATCAAGGATGTGGTAACGATTGAAGAATCGGGGCCCTGCAAGAAGAAGGTGTCGGTAGAGATACCGGGGGAGAAGATAAAGAAAGCTCTGGATGAAAAGTACGGTGAGCTTCGCAAAGAGGTGGAAATGCCGGGCTTTCGCAAGGGCAGAGCGCCGTTACGGCTGTTGGAAAAGAGGTTCGGTAAAGAGGTGAGCGAGCAGATAAAGCTGAAGCTTTTGGTCGATGCGAGTGAGTCGGCGGTTAAGGATAATGAGCTTGATATTCTGGGTGAGGTGGATTTTGACCCGGAAGGAATCGAGCTGCCTGAGGAAGGTGCGATGAAGTTTGAGTTCGAGGTTGAGGTAAGGCCCGAGTTCGAGCTTCCGGAGCTTGAAGGTATTTCTGTGGAAAAGCCGACGACTGAGGTTGACGATGAAATGATAGATGAAGAGATTATGGCTATGCGTGAAAGGGCTGGTATATGGGCGCCGAAAGATAAGGGGAAAGTCGAGGCCGAGGACCAGGTGGTGGCTGATGTATTATTGAAGATTGAAGGAGAGGCTGAAGAAGAGAGGCATGATGATGTGGAGATTTTCGCGCGGAAGAGTGGTTTTGCAGGGCCTGTGCCGGTTGCGAACCTGGATGAGGTGCTTGCAGGTGCGGGGTGCGGCGATAAGAAAGAGGTTAGTGTGAATGTCGCAGAGTCGTTTTTCAATGAGCAGTATCGGGGTAAAAAGATTGACGTTGAAATAGAGATAAAGGAAATAAAACGATTGGAGCCTGCGGAGCTTGACGAGGGGTTTTTCGAGAGGTTCGGGGTCGAGAACGAAGAGGAACTCCGGGAGCGTGTGGGTGAATTCAGGAGGGTGCAGGTTGAGCGGGATGTGCGGGCGGATATGAATGAACAGGTTTATAAATATCTGCTGGATAATTGTAAGTTTGAGCTGCCGGTTGATGTTGTTGCGGACCAGTCGAAACGGGTTCTTCAGCGGGAGTATACGAATCTTTTGATACGAGGGGCGAAGAGTGAGCAGGTTGACGAGCGGATGGATGAGTTGCGGGCGAGCAGCGCTGAGCGTGCCGAGGAGCAGTTGCGGCTGTTCTTTATAATGAGTAAGGTGGCGGAGAAATTAGAGGTTCCGGAGGCGAGCGAGGAAGAGGTGAACGGTTATATCGCCCAGGTTGCGGCTTCACGTGGGCGTCGGCCTGAGAAGATGAGACAGGAGCTGGCGAGGGATGGGTCGTTGGCTCAGTTTAAGCTGCAGGTTCGGGAGGAAAAGTGTATCGAGCAGCTTCTTGAAAGTGCGAATATAACTGAGGTTGAGGCGGGAAAGAAACCCAAGAAGACAGTTAAGATGGAAACAAAAAAGGCGGAGAAAAAGGAGGCTAAGAAGGCGACGCGGGCGAGTACGGCGAAGAAGAGATCTAAAAAGTCTTAGCGGTTATTTTGGTCAACTGCGGCGTTACTCGCCTTGACCCTAATCCTCAATGTATTATACCAATTGGATTTAATATATGCGCTTGTTGGGATGCAGGTTACTGTGCAACAGCGATTTCTATATCGCTCACGTTCCAGGATACGGTAAAAAAACTGGATCCCCGCCCCTGCCTCCGCAGGGGTGACATTCCTTCGCGGGAATGACAGAGGGCG
>DUZQ01000097.1 GCA_013349435.1 Planctomycetota bacterium
GATTAATCTCGGCCGGCGCTTCGAGGACAATTCCTGCACCTTCATTGAAGGTAATCCGGGCGTAGCCTTCAACCAGTTTCATAGGCCCCGGCCCAAGCGGACTGTCCGGTTCGGCAGGTTGCCGGGAGTCGGCCCATTTAACATCCGCACCGTTGGTGAGAGTCGCCACAGAAGCAGGCTCCGGGGGGTGCATTACGGCATACACTAAGTATCCAATCACCATAAGAATGGCAGCTATCGCGGCGCTTCTTAAGTACCCTCGCACTTTTGCCGCAATCAATTGTGCCCTCTGAGCTCTTTGCCTGCGGCGCTGCTCTCGCCGGCGTATTTTGCGCCGCTCTAATTCATCCGACAGCTGCTCCTGTTCCTCTATCTTTCTCTCTTCTGCAAGGAAAGCTCGAATCTTGGCCTGGCGTTCTTCCTCTGTAAGCACTCTATCAGCAGGCTTTTTCACCCTTTCAACCTCAACGGTCTTGACATTCTTCTCATACTCCGCCAGTTTCTCCAAGACTCCCATATCAACGGTTGGTTCCTCGGAAGGGTCAAATGTTAGAATGTTATCGAAAAGTCCCAATGGTTCGTGCATGCAGGAATATATAATAATGAATTCAAGGTACTCGTCAAAAGCGGACGGATTATCTAAAAGCTTGCTCTCCAGGACCTCGTATTCCTGGTAGGCTATTGTACCATCCAGTAATTTAAGTACCGACTCGTACCATTTAGATATACCGGCTTTTTTCGACATCACACCAGCCCTCCTTCAGCCAATGTTCTACGAATACAAAACCTAAGTGATTTGTGAATTCGAGCCATTGTCCGATACATGATGTGCGTTGACACACCAATGAGGGTAGCGACCTTTTTAATTGCAAGCTTGTTGTGGTAACGCATTACAACGAGTCTCCGATCATCTTCACTGAGTTTAGCCAGACATTTTTTTAACGCTCTCTTGCGTTCGCCTATTCCTTCAAGTTTCTCCGGCATTCGTTCCTGAATCCTTTTCAGCAATCCGCTGGAAAATCGAACGCGGTCATCACGGTGTTTTTTGAGATATTGAAGTGTTCTATAGCGGGCTATTGTCAAAGCCCATGCAGCAAAATCCGTACCCGATTCAAACTCTTCGAATTTTCTCCAGATTGTTGTAGTAGTCTCCTGCATTATGTCATCGGCATCAGTACTGTTATGCACTATCGCAAGAATGAAAGCGTAAATGCTGTTTTGGTTGGCCATCAACAGGCGAATAAAGTGTTCATCTCGCAACGTATTGTTTTTTTGATTGCTCAAATAAAATTCCTCATTTAATTGCGGTTGAAAAAAAGAGTTCCCTGGGCGTTTCTACTTACGCCAAATAAAACACTCTTCTCCATATAGTTATCAACCGAAAAAAGAAAATTTGCAAAAAAAATGCTAACAAATAAAAAAATGAATACAGTTGATTTTTCAGGACTTCGTTACAAATCACAATAATTATGAGCAAATATTGAATAAGGCTAAGTGGCTATTCTATAGCATGATGTCTCTAATTGTGTAACCTGAAGCTCACAACCATTGACTGATATCATCGTCTCAATCGACCCGGCAGGTGGCTGTACTGATTTGGATGTGTAGAGGACTTGTGACCATTATTTTGATGTAAATCACGAGTTTGTCTTTGTTGGCTGTAATCACATGTCCCTGTTTAAGGCTTTCGGTATGGACCTGCCCATTTATCCTTACTTTCGCGTCAGTGTCGCCCCAATCGTGTACGACAAAAACTGGATTGACGATGGGGCTGGAGTCCGAACCATTTAATGTGAATGAAATATCCCTGGCTTTTGCTATAAGCTCAAAGGCACGTTCTTCTTTATTATAAACGGGCTTGACGGCTCCTCTAACGTCGTTTACTTTAGCCGGGTAGTTCCATGACCTGGCAAGCGATATAAGGTAGCAAATGGATTTATCAGTAAATCCGTACAATCCAATATTGCCCAAAATTACGCCCTTGCATCCTCCGAGGGCAGAGGATATCATTCTGTCATAGGCTGTGGCCAAGCGGCCATCCGAGAGAAGCTGCGATACCGGGAAATGATTCCAGGGGCCGGCGAAGGGGTCCGGTGTGTATGGGGATTGTTCCGTGTTGAACCAGCCGTTGGTTATAAACTTAGTGCCGTGAGGAAAGATGCTGAAAATTCTATATTTGGACTTTAGATTGTATAGCTCAATACAGGAATCCTCCAAAGGATTTACCCCGGGGCCGTCTGAGAAGTCCAGGTGGGCGACTTTACCGTAAAGATTGGCTACAGAAACGGCCTTTGTTGAAATGACATCGACAGGGCCGGAACCTGCCTGACAATACAATTGTGGTTCATGCCATTCTGGAATATCTTCTCCATGAAAGCATACTTTGCGGACACTTGTCCCGTCCGGATAAATCGTTAAATATTCATCACTCCAATTGTCGGGACTATCGAATATATATGCTATATCTGCACAGGAATACCTCCAGTGGATTACGATTCGTGCCGGGGTATTTTCAATTATGCGCGCATGAGTATGTCTTTGTTGTTTATCGGCCATATGTTCGGCGCATCCATAGGGACCTCCGACCTCTGCGCTTTGATCCCCCATCCACAGATTATTTTCAGTAACCCATGATGGAGCATAACTGGTGTCCCGCCAAAATACAATGCCGGTAGGCATTTCGTCGAACTTCACGATAATGTCGGCGTATTCGTCAACCCGCCACAGGTTGTCCCAGAGGTCATGGTACTCGAGCCTGGTGTAGTAAGCGCCGAATGTGGATGACTCTGGCTCTTGGCCTGGAAGTACCCTCGGCTGTAGGTCCGGATTGTTAATGATTTTCTCGCCGGGCACAGAGTTGGTATAAGCTTCAGTAACCTCTGAAGCGGTTAGTGCCGTATCATATATCTTTACTTCGTCAATAAGCCCCTCGATGCCGAATATCTGAGGAATATTATTATCACTGCGTACAAGGTCCGTCGCTTTGGTCTTTATGTTATTGGCACCTATCATCAAATCGGAGCGATTCATTGTTATGCCAGCTTTGGGCACATCTATATAGCCCCTTTTTAATCCGTTCACATAAAGGGTGACCATACCGCCGGGTTTGTCAAAGGTTGCGATGATATTCGTCCATCTGTGATGTGGGGTTTTTTCGTCAAGTGTAAGGGTATAGAGTTTGGAATTAATTGCCAGTTTGAAAGTAATGTTACCATGGGTGGTCAGGCCCAAAAAGTACCCCGCGTCTTTATGATTGAACTGTTGGATGATGGCCGAATCGTTGAACGGATATGCACCTATAGCCGTCCAAACATTGAGTGTAAGGCCCTCGCTGAGTATGGGGGTGTCGGAAGCGGGCAGCGTTACCTTCGAATAGTAGCCGTCAAATGCCAGAGCAGTCCCGGAAACACCAGCCTTCCATAATGCCTTATGCCCGTCTATAGAACAGAGTTTTCCGGTAACGCTTTCCCCTGTTTTGAATTTGTCTTTATAGAACCTGGTTTAAAGTCCTTCATCAAATTTCCACCAGGCGATGGGCCTTTTTGCACACACTTTTTTTGCAGGATTCCCTATTACCGGTTCGCCGTCGGCGTGCTGTGGTTTTGCTTCTATAAGGGAAAGCTGTTTAATTCCGTTGGCTTCAAGCTGAATCGTTTGTATAGTAACGTTTTTCGGGTCGATGAAGTCGTCAAATCTTTTTGTTCCCTTTCGAATCGTGCGGGTTATCTTTCCTGAGGGTAAAATGGTGAAGTGTTCATGGACTACTCCCTCGGGGGCGACATTGTCAAAGTCAGGCATATACCGGAAGTGAACAATAACACGTTGGGATTTATTTTCGATAACCCGAACATAGGAATACTTATTAAGGGCGTCAGGCCTGATACCATCGCCGTCTCCCTTGCGAGGCACAAGTTGGTCGAAATACCATGCTCCGTTATTGTTTTTCCAAAGAGGTAAATAACTCGATTGCCTGGGAAAAATAATCTGTCCGCCGAGTCCATCAAGCCTGACAACTACGTCGGCGAACTTTCCGGTGTGTTTGTCGGAAAAGGCCAGTCTTGTATAATATGCACCGAATTTGCCCCCAACGGCCAAGCCATTTAACGTCATGGTAAGAAACAGAATTGCTGCAAGTAATAATCGCATCGAAGTTTTAGATATCCTGTTAATCCGAGCGTCTTGATTCTGTTAGTTTGAGCGTCTCACCGTCATAGGTCCCTTTAAGGTCAATATTCTCACCCATAATGTGTACGTTCCGGCCATCCTGCACATAATAAGCATTGAACGTGTACGCGTCTTCTTCATCGGACTCTTCCGACAGAACAACCTCGCCGTCAACTTTGAAGTGATACGTCAAGGGCTCATCGTCGCCTACGCTGACAGCGAATTTCTTGCCCACGAGAGACGTCGGCTCGGCTTGCTTGACGAACGGAGGCTTGGAGGCCAGTTCGCTCAGCCAACCTTTATATACTGCCATGCGGATATCGCAGTCTTTTCTGTCGAAGTGGTTTTGCGGGCTGTAAACCATCATATACAAATCGTCTGCAACCCGTAAGACCTCGGCATCATGACCGGCGATGAGACTTTTATTTTTAGCCTTCCAGTGGATACCGTCTTTGGAATATGCATATCGTACGATACTGTTCGGACAGTGTGGCTGTACGAAATTTGAATAGAACATGTGCCAACCGTCTTTGTCTTTAAGGACATGACCAAATTTACACATATACGAGTCGTCACCCTCAATTTTTATACTCATGGCCTCGTTAAAATCAAAACCGGTTTCCGTCGGTGAAATGACCAATTTAAGAGCTTCCGGTTCGTCCCAGCCGTACCAGTAGTACATATAATAGAGTCCGGATTCCGGATCATGGACCACATGACAGTCTTCGCAACCGGTCTGATTGGCTATACCTATCAGTCCTTTTTTCTCAAAGTGTGAACCGTCTTTTGAGGATGCGTAAGCCCAGCCGAAATTCGGCTGACTTCCGCCGCCGCCGCCATACCACATCTTAAATGTCCCGTCTTCGTAGATAACATAGGGATCCCATACGCCGGTGGCGTCCCATTCACCTTCTTCGCCCTGCTCCAGAACAGGATTGGCAGGATCCTTGGTCCAGTATATTCCGTCTTTCGAGGTAGCATGGCCGATTTGTAAGGTTTCGTATTCTGCAGCATCCCATTCTTTCTCACTGCGCACTCCCCACGCTTCGTAAAAAATATGAAAGACATCATTCACTTTTACTATCGACATCGAGCCGAGGGCGCCGGCATCAAAGGAACCTTCCGGTCCTGGTGTAACGACGGGGTTGCCTTTATAGGGTTTAAAGCCGTCTTTCGAAGCGATTTCTCTCAGCGACTTAAGGACAGAGGGATTAAGGTCTAAGCAATTGTTAGTTAATAAAGCTTCATTTCCAATGCAGGAACAAAGCAAGAACGGCGTCAGCAATAAAACGATAAAAATTTTGTGCTTCATAAATCAATATCCTCAATTTTAATTTCAAGTTTTGTTTCAACCGGCATTTCACCTATGAATATTCCAGGTACCGGCGCAGCCGCATCTGTATGACAGTATCGTAATTAGGTTCGCTCTAAAGTCAACAGCTAATTAAGCTGAGTGCGAGACCGAAGGAAGATTGATTTACTTATAACAACGCGGCTGTTATGAAACGCCGTTCAGGTCAAAAAGGGATTTGTTTGTTTTTCTCTTACTACTGTTGTTACAGGGCCGTGGCCCGGATAAATCCTTGTTTCACCCGGCAGCGTCAACAGCTTGCTTTTTATGCTTGTGATAAGCTGATTGTGATTACCTCCGGGAAAATCGGTCCTGCCGACAGAGCCTGCAAAAAGTGCATCACCGACAAAAACCACACCCTCGGATTTCGAATAAAGTGAGATACCGCCGGGCGTGTGGCCGGGCGTGTGCAGTATATGAAACTCCATCCCGGCAAAGGTCTGCGTGTCTTCGGCTTTTATGATAAGGTCAGCGGGGCCGGTATTAAAAGGGACACCGGAAATTGCAGATAGATTCATTTCGGGATTTTCAAACATAGCTGCGTCGGCCTGGTGGATGGCAACTTTTATATCAGGCCAGTTTTCCCGAAGCGGCGCAAGACCGGCAATGTGGTCGATGTGCCCGTGTGTGAATACTACTGCGACCGGATTTAGGCTGTTTGTCTTCAGATGTTCTATGAGCGGTTCGGATTGCAAACCGGTGTCGATAATCAAACAATCAGTAGCCGAGCCTGCAGTCCTCAGACAGTAGCTGTTGGTCTGGTAATCACCTAAAATAAAAGTCTTTATATCCATTGGAGCACCCTAAAAATGTTTTTAAGATATCATACCGCCGAAAATCCATCAAAAAAGAGCCTTGCCTGTGCAAAATCACACGTTACAATATTCGCAAACGAGCACTACGGCAAGTCTTTTTTGCAGGAGACGAACAGATGGACAATTTTGATTCGGTTCAGGATGTTCTGGATTTTGCGATAGCCGAGGAAATGGTTCTGAAAGAGGACTGAAATGGCGATTGATTGGCTTCAAGGTCAAAATCCGGTTTTGCAGGCGCTGTTGGCGACACTTTTTACGTGGTTTATGACGGCACTTGGGGCGGCGGTCGTTTTCGGCGCCAAAGAAATCAGCAGGAGGCTGCTTGACTTTATGTTGGCCTTTGCAGGGGGTGTGATGATAGCGGCGAGCTTCTGGTCGCTCTTAGCCCCTGCGATAGAGATGACAGAGGCGGCAGGGGGCAGAGCATGGGTGCCGGCTGCGGTGGGATTTATGGCAGGGGGGATATTTATTCAAATCATAGATATGATTTTGCCGCACCTGCATATCGACTTTCCGATGGAAGAGGCCGAGGGTATAAAGACTTCGTGGCGGCGGAGCATTTTGTTGGTGCTTGCTATAACACTGCATAATATCCCGGAGGGCTTAGCAGTGGGAGTGGCCTTCGGGGCGTTGGCGGTAGGTTCGCCGCACGCCACATTTGCAGCGGCAACGGCTTTGGCACTTGGAATAGGGATTCAAAACTTTCCTGAAGGTACAGCGGTATCGGTGCCGCTTCGGCGGGAGGGGATGAGCAGACTAAAAAGCTTCTGGTACGGGCAGCTTTCTGGAATGGTTGAGCCTGTGGCGGGGGTCATCGGTGCCGCGGCCGTAATTATCGTTCAGCCCTTACTCCCTTATGCACTTAGCTTCGCAGCAGGGGCAATGATATTCGTTGTCGCAGAAGAGGTAATCCCCGAATCGCAGCGGGCCGGCCATACGGACTTAGCCACGATGGGCGTGATGATTGGCTTTACCGTGATGATGATTTTAGACGTCGCCTTAGGCTGAGCGAGGTTTCTATAAAAGTCCCGGTTCCTTGCTCATCTTAGCTGCAGCCCATGGAGTTTCCGCAGTTGTGGCATCTGTAGCAGGTACCGTTTCGGACGGTGATAGCTCCGCAGACGTCGCAGGCGGGTGCATCGTCCTGGAATCGCTGAAACTGCTGGCTGAACTGCTGGATTGTGGCGGCCTGGTTTTGAAGCTGCTTATCACCACTTACCACCGCTCCGACCATCTCGACCACTTTATCGGCAGCCGCCTCTGCAAAGCGTAAAGGTTTTGTCAGGGATAGCTTTTCGTTGCCGGGGGCGGCGGCGGTTTTTTTATGCAGGGCTTTGGCCTCGTCGATTTTTTTTGCAAGGTCCTTTGTTTTCTCAACCAACTGCTTGGCAGTGGTCGTAGTCGGGGTGTCGGTATCGGCGGTGGCGACTCCGTTTGGTGTGTTTTTCTCTGCGTAGCCGGGGATGAATCTGCAGCCTAACCAGCAGAAGATATAGTCAATCAAACTCTTGGCGAAGGGGATATTCTTGTTGGAGGTCATACCGGACGGTTCAAAACGTGCATGGCGGAACTTGTCAACGAGGGTTATCAGTGGGACACCGTACTGAAGGGCCATGGAGACACATGTACCCACCACGTCCATAAGTCCACCGACGGTGCTTCCTTCTTTGGCCATGGTGATGAACAGCTCGCCGGGCTGACCATCCTCATACAAACCAACGGTCAGATAACCTTCATGACCGGCTACGGAGAATTTATGTGTGATACTGCTGCGGGTCTCGGGCAGGCGCCTTCTGAACGGTCTTGCCTGAGCGGGCTCTTCGGCAACTGATTTTCTTTTTTTTGCGCCGCCTTGTTTTTTGGTATTGACCGGCTGAATCTTCTTCGAGCCGTCCCGATATATCGCCACGGCTTTTAGTCCCCTCTTCCAGCCTTGCATATACGCAAATGTAATTTCCTCGGTGGTGCTTTCTTTAGGCATATTGATTGTCTTGCTGATCGCGCCTGATATGAAAGGCTGAACGGCGGCCATCATTTTCAGATGTGCTTCATAGTGGATATGCCTCTTGCCGCCGGCGGGCTTAAAAGCGCAATCGAATACGGGCAGATGCTCTTTGCGGAGCTTGGGAGCGTTTTCGATAGTATCATCGGAATCGACTGCATTGCAAATATCCCTGATGTCTTCGGGGCCGTAGCCGAGTCTTTCCAGGGCCATCGGAACGGTCCTGTTGACGATTTTCAACATTCCGCCGCCGGCTAATAGTTTGTATTTTACCAGGGCGATGTCCGGCTCAACCCCCGTTGTGTCGCAGTCCATCAGGAAACCAATGGTTCCTGTCGGTGCAAGAACCGTTGCCTGGGCATTGCGAAAACCCAGTTGCGTGCCCGCTTCGAAGGCCTCGTCCCAGGCGTTCTTGGCGGCATTGAGCAGATAGTCCGGACAGTGCACCTCGGGAATATTATACGCGTGCTCACGGTGCATCCCAATTACATTTAGCATAGATTCTCTGTTTAGCTCATAACCGTTGAAAGGCCCTTTGTTGCCGGAGATTTCGGCGCTTGCCGAATATGCCGTGGCTGTCATCAAGGCGGATATCGCCGCAGCCCAGGCTCTTGCCTGGTCCGAGTCATAGGGCAGTGCAAGGCTCATCACTAAAGAGCCAAGGTTGGCGTAACCCAGGCCCAATGCGCGAAAATCGTGACTGTTTCGGGTGATGCTCTCTTCCGGGTAGCTGCCGTTGTCAACTAATATCTCCTGGGCGATGATAAAAATCCTTACGGCCTTTTTGAACCTTTCAACGTCAAACGAGCCGTCTTCGTTACGGAACTTCATAAGATTAAGAGATGCCAGGTTGCAGGCGGAGTTGTCGATAAACATATACTCACTGCACGGATTTGACGAATTTATTGGAGCTGTTTGTGGGCAGGTGTGCCAGCGGTTTATCGTAGTGTGATACTGGACACCGGGATCGCCGCAAATCCTCGTTCCTTCCGCAATCAGGTCCATAAGCTCGCGCGCCGGATATTCATCCATAGGCGCACCTGTCGTTACGGCATGCGTGGTCCACTTGCCGTCCTTTTCGACTGCTTCCATAAATTCATCGGTTACACGTACCGAAAGGTTGCTGTTCTGGAACATGACACTGTTATAAGCCTCGTTGTTCAGGTCGCCCCCGTAACCTTCCTCGATGAGCGCCCATGCCTTTTTCTCCTCCTCGGTTTTGCACGTGATAAATTCCTTAATATCGGGATGGTCCACCTTGAGCGACTGCATTTTGGCGGCGCGTCTGGTTTTCCCGCCGGACTTTACGACCGCGGCAATCTGGTCGAAAACCCGCATAAAGCTCAGCGGACCGGAAGGTTTGCCGCCGCCGGAGAGTTTTTCTCTGCTGCTTCGAAGCGTTGAAAGGTCGGTTCCCGTACCCGAACCGTGCTTGAAGAGCATCGCTTCGCTCTTGGCCAGCCGCATAATGTCTTCCATTGTATCTGCAACGGACTGAATGAAACAGGCCGAGGCCTGCGGATATTCATAGCTGTTCTCACAGGCTGCCGGCCTTTGCTCTTTATCATCCCAGTGGAAGTTGTGCCTGCCACCCTGGACACCATAGACATCGAAAAGGCCCACATTAAACCATACAGGCGAATTAAAAGCCCCGTATTGATTTACGCAAAGCCAGGTCAGTTCGTTGTAAAAATTCTCGGTGTCTTCATTTGAGGTGAAGTAACCATCCTTTTTACCACGGTCGGCTATCGTTCTGCAGACCCGGTGCATAAGCTGCTTGACCGAGTATTCACGTTCGCCGGGTTCGTTGTCACCGTAAAAGTATTTGCTGGCAACTACTTTTGTCGCCAACTGGCTCCAGGGCACCGGAACTTCAATATCCTTTTGCTCAAATATCACTTTACCATTATCGTCGGTGATATTGGCCTGACGGGTTTCCCATTTGATTTGGTCGAATGGATGGACGTCGGGGGTGGAGAAAAGGCGGGAGATTTTTAGCCCTTTCGAGTTGATTTGCTTTGGACTTGTCCAGGGCTGAAATCTTGATGCTGCTGAATTTTTAGTTGTTTTGGAATTTGTGTTCTCGGTCATTTCTGTACCTCCCTGTTTCAAAATGAGAAAAACCGCCTAATACTATATACAGATTTCTCAGGATAATTTTTGCAATATATTGTTGTCTGCAACAAATTTCATATTATTATTATTTGGAATCAAAGGCAACAGAAAATCCGGAAAAATTTTTGCGGGAAAAGACAAATTCCTTCAAATAAAGCACTTACAATAAAAAAATTTCTTTTTAACAGGCTTTTTGACCTGTGCAAACAGGGGCATTTCGACTGTCCACATTATTGTTGCCGGCTCAAAAGGCAACACCTGCAGGCACAGTCCCTTTTTGCCTGGAGTACAGTCGTTGTTTATAAATTTACGAGCCGGGGGAGGGGGCGAGCGCCTGCCAGTTGGCTACGTCATTGCCGTAATTAGTATCCGTTATTCTATCGAGTGCCTGGCCGGTGCCGTCAGGGGTTGTCGGCCACGGGTCGTTATAACCTGTCTCGCGGAAGTTGGCGCC
>DUZQ01000098.1 GCA_013349435.1 Planctomycetota bacterium
CAGGCGGGTAGGCCAGAACAAGGAGGTGACGGTGATGGTTAATCTGGACAAGATAGCGAAAGGTCTGCAACCGGATTTCTTTATTAAACCATACGACTTAATCAATGTTGGCACTCACGGAATAAGCAGATATGCCGCTGTGCTTCGCAATGCGTTCGGCGCATCGTACGGATTTTCTTTTAGTTACGGGCGGAATTTTGCAACACGTGATTTCTTCGGTACCCGGTTCAATGACCTTGGTGATGCATGGGAAGACCTTCGAGGCATATTTTAGTATATGAGAACGGATAAAGATTACGTTTTAGTATCTGATATTGATGTTTCCGATAAGCAGTCCGATTTGAGCTGGGCCTCGCTTGGGACGAGTGTCTATATCAAGGTCCTGGTTATCGGTGGGTTGCTGTGGTATCTTTTTCGTGAGGAGATGGACGGTGTTGTTCACAGGTGGGTGAGCGACCCGAGTTGGTCCCACGGTTTCCTGATACCGCTTTTCAGCCTATATTTTTTGAATCAGCACAAGAAGGAGCTGCTCCGTCTGGAAACCAGGCCGAATTACATCGGGCTTGTTTTCATGATTTTGTGTATTATTTTTTATCCCCTGAACATTGTTCAGTTTAAGTTTGCTTATGCCAGGCCCCTGACGGTGGTGGCGACTCTTGGTACGATAGTATTATTTTTGGGGGGCTGGCGTTTGGTGAGGTATGTGTGGCTTCCGGTTGCCTACCTGATATTTGCGATACCCCTGCCGGCGAGGTTGTACCGTTCAATAACAATTCCCATGCGGCAGTTTGCGGCTCAGATTGCCGCGATATTGCTTAACATTGTGCCCAATCTGGAAGCGACGGTCAATGGTGTTGTAATAGATGTGGTCTATAAATCGGTTCGGATGGAGCCGGGACTGGATGTTGCCGAGGCGTGCAGTGGAATGCGTCTTTTGATGGCGTTTTTGGCGCTGGGTGTTGCGATGGCGTATCTGCACGGAAGGCCGGCATGGCAACGGATAGTATTGTTGGCCAGTACGGTACCAATTGCGATATTGTGCAATGTCGTTCGCGTTACAGTAACAGGATTTATTTATATACTGTGGGATCCGAGATATGCGCAGGGGATTTATCATGACATGCTTGGTATGGCGATGTTGCCTCTTGCATTCGGTTTCTATGGTTTTCTGGCATGGTTTATGTCGAATTTGTTCGAGCCTGAAGATTCGATAGAGCAGGATGTAATAGTGCGACGGCGGGATTGAGGCGGATTATAAGGCAAAAAGGAATATTTGAGGAATTATGAAGAGTATCATTAAACCATATACTCAGCCCGCTTTTCTGATATGTGTAGCGGTTCTTGCAATTGCCGGCACAAGCAAAGAGATTGTTATCGAGTGGTCCGGGGCGCATCTTAGGAAGCGGGCGCTGCCGTTGAAAAAGCATCTGGCGATGTTGGATACCAGCGCACTGGCACCTTATGAAGTGATAAAAAAGCATGAGATAGCCAGCAAGGATGTTATTGAACAGTTGGGCACGGATGAATATATCCAGATGGAACTGTTGGATACCGAAGCGGATGAATTTAGCCGCGTGCGGTATTGTTCGTTATTTATTACATATTATACGGGCCATCTTGATCAGGTACCCCACGTTCCGGAGGAATGCTATGTAGGTGGGGGCAGCCAGAGAGTGGGTACCGAATCGGTATCGGTGGATGTTAAGGGCCTTGTTAGGGTGCCGGCGGTCGGTTCTGGGGACGAATCTGCAAACGAGTCGGGTGTTGCCAGGAGGATTGATGCTAAATATGTCGTGTTTATTGGGCAGGGTTCCAATATATGGCAGACACACTCGAGATATGGCGTATTGTATTTTTTCAAGACCAACGGTGATTATGCCGGCAGCAGGACAGAGGCCCGTGCGATTATGGGCAAAAATCTTTTTGGCAAATACTCATATTTTTCGAAAGTTGAATGGAAGTTTTACGGTGGTGGTCTTGGCGGTACGGTTTTCCCGGACAAAGCAGAAGCGATTAGTGCCAGCGCGAAGCTTTTATCGGTGGTTTTGCCCATCATGGAAACAGAATACTGGCCTGACTGGGTCTCAGAAGATATTGACAGCTAAGGGCTACCATTGCTCAGAAGTGGGTGTGCCTTTTGGTAAGCGATGACAACCGACTAATTGAAAAATTAAGGAAAGACTTATGGCGAAGAAGAGACTGAACAAAAAAGTCGCAATTATGGGTTCGACAATACTGGTGGTGTTTCTGTTGGGTGTAGTAGCGGTGATTTTGCGCTTTAGCAAGAATCCGTCAAAATTCCTGGCTGATGCCGAAGTTACTCTTGCGCAATATGATTACGAAGCCACAGAGCGTAATTACGGGCAGGCTTACGGAAGTGCTAAAGACAATGAGCTGAAGAAGGAGATTCTCTTCAAGATGTCCGAATTGCATTTGATAGACGACAGGGCGCCCGAACATGAACACGAGCCGGATTGGCGTAAGGCGATTGGCTGCTGGAACACGGTGATAAACCTTGACCCGAAGAACACAAAAGCCCGAATGGCCTTGTTGAAGTATTTCTATGAAATGGGGGACAGCGGCAATCACGGAGTCTGGCAGACGGTAGAGTCAACCGCTTCGGAACTGGCGCAGGTGATGGATGAGAAACTTTTGAAACCGGATCCGTACGTGTTGACTGCGAAAGCTCGTGCCAAGCTGGAAATGGCGGGTACCGGACAGACCAGCGACAGGGAGAAGATTTTGGAAGAGGCAATTGAGGAGCTGGAACAAATCAGAGAGCTAACGCCCGATAATATTGATATTTATAAATACCTTGCGCGGGCGGAGATAATCAGAGGTGAGATTGAAAATTCAAAAGGTACGCTTGGTGCGGTAAAGCAGGCTGATCAGAAGGCCGTGGAGATTCTGCAAAGTGCCGTCGATGTCGCACCGGATAATGTGGATGCATATACGGCTCTTCTGGATATGAAGCTGCGGTCTGTCTGGAGAGAGCTTGGTACCGACTGGGAAGGCGATGAAAAAGTGCAGGCGCTGGAGAGCGATTTTAAGGCTTTAGTGGACAAGTTTGGTTCAGAATCCGAGGCGTATGCATCGCTGGCAAGATTTTACCAAATGGACATAAGGGATATCGACAAAGCCGTCCAGGCTATTGAAAAAGCGGCACAACTGGACAGTCAGGATATTAATAATCTGATGACATTAGCGGAACTGTATTATCGAAAGTTTTCAATTTACAAGGATAGACAGTTTCTTCCCAGGGCACTTGAGATGGTGAACGAAGCGCTGAAGTTGCCAGGTGCCCGAGATGTACAGGGCCCCCGCCAGTTTCAACACAGGAATAACAAATATATGCTGTACCGCCTGCTTGCCGGGTGGTGTATTGAGCAGGCGTTTGAAGCCGGCCGGGCGCAAGACGAAGAGAAAAGACTTGAATGGACTGCCAAAGCAGAGGATGCCATCCATGAGATTGAACAAATCATAGGTGCCGGAGACAATGTGCATATCATGAAGTGGCATGGAATGCTGGCGCTGGTTAAGGGAGATACGACCACAGCTATACAGCAGATGTTTAACGCATACGAGCAGTTGAAGGCTGCCGACCAGCGGGACCTGGTGCTTTCTTACATGCTGGCAAGAGCGTTTGAAGACGGGCCCGAGATCGGGGCCAGGAAGGAATTTATTGAAAGCGCCCTTTTGCAGCGGCCGAGTATTGCCCTGCAAAAACCGGAGGTGCTGTTGGATTATGCCGAAACCCTGATATCTTTGCGTGCCCACACAAGAGCAATAACGGTTGTGGAAGCGTATGAAAAGGTGCGTCCCGCAAACGACCGCAGTAGAAAACTTCGTATAAACGGATATATTAAATCCGGTCAGCACGACCAGGCTGAAGAGCTGCTGGCACAGATGAATCCCGATGAAATCGATACGATTGAGACAAAGATTGCTCTTTTAAGACGTCGTATCGCGCGGATATCTTCCCAGAGGAGACAAAGGTTCGCTTTAGAAGAAAATGCGACTTCGGATGAAGGGAGGTTGTACGAACGAGTGGAGTTGGAGACGTACCAGAACCAGTTGAAACAATTACGTGAGCAGTTGGCGCAAAAAAGTTCTCAGAGCTGGGATATAACCAGTAACATTTGTAACAAATATCTTGGAGACGGCCAAATTGAACCGGCAAGGAGTTTGATTGAACAGTTCCTTGCAAAATCACCCGAAAACATAGAGGCGCAGGTTTATAAACGACGGCTTAATGAGCCTGATCCGGCTGCTGTCTCGCCGGAAAGGCTCGATGAGATTGAACAGGGAGTTATTTCAGAAATTTCTGATGAGCAGAAGCGGCTAACTGAGCTGGGTCGATATTATTTGTCTCGCCGCATGACCGACGAAGCTATGTCGGCATATAAAAAGGCCTGGGAGGCGGATCCCGATGCCAAACAGGTTGTTATGGTACTGTTTGATATGGCTTTGTCGACCGAAGATATGGCACTGGCCGAAAAACTCGTTCAACAGGCTCGAGGCGCAAATCTTGATGACTGTGAGGGCAATCTTCTTGCTGCAAGGCTTGCGATTGCCAAGGGAGATACCCAGATTGCGCTCGACAGATTGAACAACTGCCTGAAAAGTCGACCTGTTTTTCCGAACGGTTATCTGTTGAGAAGCCAGGTTAACGGCAGTCTGGGTAATCATGACGATGCCGTCAGTGATGCCAGGACGGCACTAAGGTTCAATCCTGTAAATGTTGCGATTGCAAGGCAGGTGGCGGCGGTATTGTATAACCGGAACTTGCGGCTGCGCGGAAATGTTACTTCCGACCAAATTACCGAGACCGAGCAGGCCATGGTCAGAGCGATAGTGCTGAACCCGAATGACTCGGATCTTCGCAGCTTGTACGCTGAGTATATAAGCGACCGTGAACCGGCAAAGGCATTAGCTGCAAGGCAGCGATTGCTGAGAAGCTTTCCAAATCTGGAGAACAGTTTGATGCTGGGTAATATGGCTATGAGAATGGCTTTGAAGGAACCGGAGGATCAGCGAAGGGAAGGACTGCTGGATATAGCCGGTTCGGCCTACGAAAAAGCTTATGAAATGGATCCCGAGAACAAGGCTGTTCTTGATGCCTATTCGGAGTTTTTGCGTTTTACTGACAAGCGTGACAAAGCGAAGGAATTGTTCACGGGCCGGGAGGATTCGCTCTGGCAGTTCTATTTGCGTGACGGGCAGTATGACAAAGCCAGGAACATTCTGGTCAAGCGATACGAGGCGGATCCGAAAGACATAACTGTTGTTGGAGGCTTATCACACATAGCGGGTAAAACAGAAGACAGGGAAGCATTGAAGAAGTATTCACAGGAGCTTTTAGAACTTGAAAATACGCCGCAAAACGAGTTAATTCAAATTCAATCTTACCTTGAAGTCGGTCTGGTTAAAGAAGCGGAACTGAAGCTTGCAAGCTTCAGAGAAAGACATCCCGATGAGCCTAAAGGAATGCTCTTAGAGGCGTGGAGCGCGATGAGCAAGGGGCAATTGAAAAGGGCTCTGGAGCTTGTGAATCAAACCCTCCAGGTCGATTCTGAAAATGCGGTGGCCTGGCGGCTTCGGGGTCAGGTGAACCGCCTTCTCGGTAATTTCAACCAGGCTGTGGAGGATTTGCAAAAGAGCAAGAGTATTGACACGAATCCGAATGTACGTATGGAACTTGCAATGGCGTATCAAAGGACCGGCAGATTCGCAGCGGCGATAGGTGAACTTGTGGCGGCGCTTGAGAATCAGCAGGCCCCGCCGCGTGTCAGGATTATGCTGGAACAGCTTTACCTGCAAACGGGTCGGACGAAAGATTTGGAGCGGTTTTATGACGAGACCGTCCTGAAGTACCCTGACAGCGTGAACTGGCATTTTCGCGCGGGCGAATTTACTTTACGCCAGAAGCAGTACGAAAAAGCCGAACAGCTTTTGAGCAAAGCCTGGGAGATAAGTCAGGACAAGGGAGGGTACATGCGGGCGCTGGATAAATATCTTGAAACGCTTTGGCGCAGTGAAAAATATGAGGAATTATTAAAATACGCCAGTCAGTACATTGACACAAAGTTTGCGCCTATTGCATACGCGCAGATTGCTCAGACGAGATTTATGATGGGCAGCAAAGCTACAGCGATGGATTACTATCGCAAGGCGATTGAGAAATGTGGGACTAATAATGAGCTTATCGTTGGGATACTGCAGAACATGTCGAACATTGTCGGGCCGACAGAAGTGGCTAAGTGGTGCAGCGAGAAGCTAAAAGCAAGCCCGGATTCTCTGGCGGCGAACCTGATGATGTTTAAGTTAACTCAACAAACAGGCCAGTACAATAATGCGCTGCGATATATCGACAAGTTTTTATCATTGGTTGACCCTGAAAGCCCGGTGTGGATTGAGCAGATGTTTAACAAGGCCAATACGTTGACTATGGCGTACATGAAGACCTCGGATAAAAGGTATCTTTCGACGGCTGTTCTGGAATTTGAGAAGATATTGGCCAAGCAGCCTGATAACACAAGCGTGCTGAATAATCTGGCATATTTTCTCGCGGATAATGACGAGCAACTCGACAAGGCCGTCGAATGCGCGAAACGCGCTCACGAAGCGGCACCTAACGATGCCAGCATAATGGACACTTATGCTTATGCTCTTTGCAAGGTGGGTGATTTTGCAAGGGCCGAAGAGATGCTGCAAATGGCGACTCAAATTTTTGAGAGAGAGAGTATGGCTGTTACCTGGGACGTTTACAAGCATCTTGGGATGGCTCAGGAAGGACTTGGCCAAAAGGCCGATGCGGCGGCGTCATACCGGCGGGCGCTGGAAGTTGCCGGGCGCGGGATAACGAAAACAAACAGGGAAGAGTTGATAAAAGCGATCGAGCGGGTTGAGTTGTAGAGAGGTCGTGCATATTTTTGGGTATATCGGAAAATGTTACCTGGGTTTCGGACTTGCCTTGGAATGTGCAGCGTGGTGTATTTTGGGTAGTGTTACAATAAAAGGTGTAAAATGACCGGACAGATACAACCGACAGGTCCTGGTGCGATAGTTAGACGACCTGCCCCGAGGCCCCCGACGGCCGCGGGAGCACCAACATTGACGCCGAAGGAAATTATCGGGATTCTTCGGCGGCACATGTTGTTGATGGCATTTTCGGCTACAGTGGGATTGGTTGTTGGGGGTGTGGCCTGGTATCTCTTTCGAAAATTCCTGCCGACTTATACGGCTCAAACGGCCATTGAGGTTTTGCCGCCCGGTACAACAGATCCAATGGAGCTTTCCAGTTCACCGGCTAACAAGGACATGGCCTATCAGTTACGTTTTACCAAAGCTGCTTTCATAAAACAGCAGAGTACACTTGAAAACCTGTTGCGCAGAGACAAGGTTCGGGAAACTGAATGGTTTAAGTCGTACAATAATGATATTTCTAAAGTGGTTGAGGATTTGGAAGGCGATTTAGGTGCCAACGCGCAGAGAGAGGGCAACTGGATTATGCTCTCAATGAAGTGTCATGACAAGAAAGAGTCGGCCCTGATTGTGAACGAGATGCTGGACCTGTTCTTGAGAGAACAGCAAAATATTGCTACGCGTGATATCAGGTTGCAATTAGCACAAAGAACGGAACAGCAGCGAAAGTTAAGGACCGAGTTACAGCAGGCCGAAGACACTCTAAAGAGCATTCGCGATGGAACAGAATTCACAAATCTTGGAGGGCAGACTTTTCGCGATTATCTTGACTACAAGCTCTCAGGGCTGGAAAGTATGAATGACCAGCTTCTAAACAATATAGCTCAGATTGAGAGCTTCGTTACGACTCTCAGGGTAAGGGCGGAAGGTGAGTTTGATGTAATTGTAAGAGAGCAGATAGAACGTGACCCTATCGCATCGGGAATGAGGCGGACAGTCGCCAACCTGGAGCTGAGCCTCGCCCAGCAGTTAAACAGATTCGGGGAAAATCATAGACGTGTGCGGCAAACGAGAGATACATTGAAGCAGGCCAGAGCAGACCTGGCAAGCAGACAAAATGAAATCGCTGAAATCAGGAGAAAAGCCAACCTGAGAAATGCCGAAGACGAGATGACGGCACTAACCGAGCAACTGGCTTCACTTCAAAGACAATTAGCTGAGGCAAAGAGAGAAAAAAAGGATCTTGATAATCTTCGGGCGACTTATGAGAAGTCTCTGATAGTCAGGGATGAAAAGAAATTGCTGCTTGAGGAGATGAACGCTCATATAGAAAAACTATATACACTTATGGAAGACCCGACTTTATCCAAGGTCAAGATGGTCGGCCTGGCCCCTGAGCCGCTGCAGATGAGTTTTCCTAAACTAAAAATATTTCTGCCCGGTGGGTTTGTGCTTGGTTTGATGGCCGGCGTCGGGCTGGCGTTTGCGATTGAATTGTTAAATGATTTGCTTCGTGCACCGAGCGATGTAATGAAGCATTTGCGTGTGCCTCTTTTGGGCATGATTTGCCATGTCGAAGAGGACGATGATGCCGAAGGGGTTGACCTTTTCCATGTCGTTCGTCAGGCCCCGTATTCGATTATGAGTGAATGCTATCGGCAGTTCAGAACAAACCTTAAACTTTCCGGGTCCGGTGAATCGCATGAAGTGCTGTTTGTCACCAGCGGCAAGGCGGGTGATGGAAAGACGACGGTTGCGGTCAACTTGTCTGCGACTTTCGTTGCCGAAGATAAAAAGGTTTTATTTATAGATACCAACTTCCGGAGACCATCCACTGCAACCCTGTTCCCCAGAACCGAAGCCGACGGTTCTGTTGCCGAGCATGTTGATTTTGGGCTTAGCAATTACCTGATGGGCCAGTGTGAGTATGACCAGGTTGTTAGGAGCAGCGGCATAGAAGGTTTTGACATTATTGACAGCGGCCCGCTGCCGTCGAATCCCGCCGAGATTTTGGGCGGTCAAAATATGACCGAATTGCTCGAGAACAGTCGCCGGTTGTATGACTGCATTGTAATTGACGGACCACCGCTTTTAATAAGCGATGCAAAGATTATAGCTTCACAGGCCGACGGCAATATCATCGTTTTTAACGCCGCCGCGACAAGGCGTGGAGCGGCCCAGCGAACCTTGCGGGAGCTTCGCGATATCAACGCAAATCTAATCGGTGCCGTCCTGGTGGGAGTCAGGTCAATCAAAGGCGGCTACTTCCAGGAAGTTTACAGGTCGTATCAGGCATACCAACAAATCCAGGTTGCCCAACCGGTTTGACCGAGAGGGATAGTGGTGTTATAGTATCGCTTCGTTGTTGCTGTTTAAGTGGAGTATTTTTTATATGGAGAGATTCCTGGTTACCGGTGGGGCCGGCTTTATCGGTTCAAATATTTGCAGAAAACTCATATCCCAGCGCTGCTTTGTACGGGTTGTGGACAATCTGCTTACCGGCAAGAAGAGCAATCTTGACGGTATTATAGAAAAGATTGAATTCATTGAAGCTGATATGGGCGCCCCCGAGGTGGCGCAAGAGGTAATGAAGGACATTGATGTTGTGCTTCATCAGGGAGCACTGCCGTCGGTTCCACGCAGCATTGAAGAGCCTGATTTGACACATAAACACTGCGTGGATGCCACCTTTACTTTGCTTGTTGCCGCTCGCGATGCGGGCATAAAACGTTTTGTCTTTGCGGCAAGTTCATCGGCTTATGGAGACAGTCCCACCTTGCCGAAGGTTGAAACGATGCCTGCGAATCCTCTTTCACCTTACGCTGCCGCCAAGCTTGCAGGCGAATACTATTGCAGGGTCTTTTACACGGTCTTCGGGCTTGAGACTATTTCGCTTCGTTACTTCAATATTTTCGGTCCGCACCAGGACCCAACCAGCCAGTACGCCGCTGCGATACCGGCCTTTGTGACGGCGATATTAAAAGATGAGCCACCCACTGTTCATGGGGACGGAGAGCAGAGCCGGGATTTCACATATATTGATAATGTGGTTGAGGCCAATCTCCTGGCGGCCCGGGCAAAACAGACAAGGGGTGAAGTTGTTAATATCGCCTGCGGTAAGCGGGTAACGGTCAACACCGTCATCGAGCTGGTCAACAAAATTGTCGGCAGGGATATAAAGCCGGTTTACGCGAATCCCAGGCCCGGTGACGTCAAACACTCACTTGCGGACATCAGCCTGGCCCGAAAGGTAATCGGATACGAACCCGTGGTGGATTTTGGCTCCGGCCTCGAAAAGGCGATACAGTGGTATCGCGATAATCTGCTGTAAAAGCAGTTCCTGAGTTTCACGTCAGCTTTTAAGTCAAAGCTTTTTTAACCCGGATATTTCTCCGCAGATTTTTCGGAAAGTAAAAAGGAACCGCAAAAGCCAAGCCACGCGACAATAATTACAGAAGCCGAGCCACGCAAGCGGCCGAATCAAATGGTGGAACAATAAAATTATCTTTCGGGCGGCTCGCGCCGCCGCGCTTCTGTTTTGGTAATTCGATAACATTTACAGAAACCGAACCGTGCAATAATATCAACAGAAGCCGAGCCGCGCAAGCGGCCGAATGGAAGTTTTTCGGGCGGCTTGCGCCGCCCCCCTATTGCGCCGCTGCGCTGGTGGTCAATTTGTAGCGGTGTCGCTGCGCATAGGTATTTTTTCGGTAATTTGAAAAAGTACCGATACAGTCCCCTTTTTACGCCTGTTTTGTCTTGACTATTCTTGTCGAATGAGTTAATAGCTACAAATTACTTATATACTCAAACTGACCGATCTGGGTCAGGTGTTGGCTTTAAGTGCTTTATTGATAAGCTTATAAGCAATCTTGTCATTCTGAGGCGTCCCCTGTGTCGTTCTGAGGCGAAGCCGAAGAATCTCAATTGTTCGACTACTGTCATTCC
>DUZQ01000099.1 GCA_013349435.1 Planctomycetota bacterium
GCGAAAATCAGATGCCGGCAGTTCTCAAGGCCGTAGCCTGAACCTACTGGTAGCGCTGCGCGGACACAGCGGGCTGGTCGCAAAGGGAAAAAGGACAAAAGGCTTTTTCAGCAAGCCCTATTTATCAAAGGAAGCTTCCTCAAGAGCTTTCTGACTAGTGGTAGCGGTTTCAGGAAATCGGTTACCTCATTGGCAAATTACTCTGTGAATCCTTTTAAGGGAGTAAATCTGCCGTCATAAGAATACTCCATCGTTCTGCAATAATAGCATAACAACTTTCGTTCTTCTTTTGGTAGCCACATAAGCACACACCTCTTTTCTGTGTCATATAAAACTGTTATATAGCGCCGTTTCTAAAAACAAACTTGCAGATTTTGTCATTCCCGCGAAGGCGGGAATCCATTTGTTATGTTCTGGATTCCGGGTCAAGCCCGGAATGACAATCTCTCAAATTACATGTAACATAACAATCGGGATCGCCGTGTTCAGGATAATTTCTTGTCCAAGATTTGTGAGACGATTTTTGGGTTTGCCTGACCTTTTGTCTTTTGCATTACCTGGCCTAAAAGGAAGCCTCGGGCCTTTTTGGTCTTTTTGCCGCCTGATGTTGCATCGGCCACGGCGTCCGGATTGGCGGCAAGGACCTCATCTACAACAGCCTCAAGCTCGCCTGCATCGCTTTTTTGAAGCAAATTAAGTTCAGAAGCGATAACATCCGGGGCCTTTTTGGTTTTAACCATTTCCTCGAAAATAGCAGCAGAGGCGGTCGCGCTTATATCGCCGGCATCTGTCATCTTTGCCAGCTTGGAAAGGTCTTCTGCGCTTATACCCAAATCGGCGACATTACAGCCGGCTTCATTTGCAAGCTTCATGCCGGTCTGTGTGAGCAGGTTGCACACCCTTTTAGCATCGGCGCCAGCTTTTACTGCAGTATCGAAAAACTCGGCGGTGAATCTGTCGCCGGTTAAAACGCCTGCATCGTAATCGCTGAGTTTGTATTCGGTTACAAATCGCTTTTGCATTTCAATCGGCAACTCGCAAAGGCGCAATTTGATTTCATCGAGCCATTCTGCGTCGATCTCGACCGGCACGAGGTCCGGATCGGGGAAGTAGCGGTAATCGTGGGCCTCTTCCTTTTCGCGCTGCAGGATGGTTACTTCGTTTTCGTCATCCCAGCCGCGGGTGCTCTTGTTGCCCGAGGCCATCGTTAGGCCGGTCTCTGCGAACTCGTCCAATTGTCTTTGGACCTCGAAGGCTACGCTTTTTTCGACGGCTCGAAAGCTGTTTAGGTTCTTGACCTCGACGATAGGCGTTTTGTGTTCGGAGCCGGCTTTAGTGATTGTCAAATTTATATTCGGCTCGAAGCGCATGTGGCCCTTTTGCATATCTGCATCGGAGACACCGAGATATCTTACTATCCTTTGCAGCTCAACGGCCAGCGCCCGCACCTCTTCGGGACTGTTCATATCAGGCTCTGTAACTATTTCCAGAAGCGGGGTGCCGGCTCGGTTCAGATCTACGGCTGAAAAGTTGCCGAGGGTGTGTGTATTCTTGCCGGCGTCCTCTTCAAGGTGGACCCTGATTATGCGAATCTTTTTGGTCCGGCCGGTTTCCAAGGGTATCTCTATGTAGCCTGCTTCGCCGAGGGGCAGGTCATACTGGCTTATCTGATAGTTCTTAGGCAGGTCGGGATAGTAATAGCTCTTGCGGTCCCACTTGGTGAAGTTTGCGATTTTGCAGTTCAGCGCAAGCGCCGTCAAAACGGCGAATTCGTATGCTTGAGCATTCATTACCGGCAGAACGCCCGGCATACCGATACAGACCGGACACACCCTGCTGTTAGCTTCGCCGCCATAGACCAATTCGCAGCCGCAAAAGAGCTTTGTCCTTGTGGCAAGGTGGACGTGAATCTCAAGTCCTACAACAAGTTTATATTCTAATTCGCTCATTTTGTATGTTCTGCAGGTTTTGGTCTATGTGTGTGGTAATTGGTTTTGCTCTCGAACATTCTTGCTATCCTTAACAGCTTCTCTTCAGTGAAAGCCGGCGACAGTATCTGCAGGCCTATCGGCAGGTTATCGGCGTCAAATCCGCAGGGAATGCTGATAGCGGGCACGCCGGCCAGATTAGCGGCCAGGGTATAGATGTCGGTCAGGTACATCTGCAGTGGGTCTTCGATTTTTTCGCCGAGCTTAAAGGCGGTTGTCGGTGATGTCGGCATAATTATACAGTCGGCTTTTTCAAAGACGTTTGTAAAATCTTTGCGTATAAGATTTCTTACCTTAAGGGCCTTCAGATAGTAGGCATCGTAGTAGCCGCTTGAAAGGGCGTATGTGCCTAACATTATCCTTCTTTTAACTTCTGCGCCGAAGCCCTCGGCCCGCGATTTTGAATAGACCTCGATATAATCGGCCGGGCTTTCGGTTCTGTGGCCGTAGTGGACGCCGTCATATCTTGCCAGGTTGCTGGAGGCCTCGGCGGTGGCGATGAGGTAGTAGGCGGCAATAGCGTAGTCCAGGTGCGGCATTTTTACCTCTACGATTTGAGCGCCAAGGTTTTTATAAATGTCCAGTGCGGAAGCTAAAGCGTTTCGGATGTGCTCATCCGCGCCGGCGTTAAACCCGCTTGCAACGGCAATCTTTAAACCTTTTACATCTTCGTCGAGTTTTTCAAGATAATCGCAGACCGGCGCCATCTCCTCGCTGACACTTGTACTGTCTCTTTTATCCCGGCCTGCAATGACGTTCATCATCAAGGCGGCATCGGCAACATCACGGGTAACAGGTCCAATCTGGTCGAGACTTGAGCCGTAGGCGACAAGACCGAAACGCGAGACCCTCCCGTAGGTTGGCTTTAGGCCGACTACTCCGCAAAATCCCGCGGGCTGGCGAATTGAGCCGCCTGTGTCGGAGCCAAGGGCGGCAAAGCACATCCGGGCGGCGACCGCCGCAGCAGAGCCGCCGCTGCTTCCGCCGGGTACTCTTTCCATATCCCAGGGATTGACCGTTCGTTTTAAGCCGGAGTTTTCAGTACTCGAACCCATTGCGAACTCGTCCAGATTTGTTTTGCCGATAATCACGGCATCGGCGGCGAGGAGCTTTTCGACAACGTGGGCATTATAGGGAGCCTGAAAATTTTCCAGGATTCTTGATGCGCAGGTCGTTGCGCCCAAATCTGTGCACATATTGTCTTTGATCGCCACGGGTACCCCGGCCAAAGCCCCCATCGATTCGCCGGCGGCGATTTTTTCATCGACAGCTTCTGCTGTTTCAAGGGCATGTTTGTTAAACGTGCTGATGTATGCGCCAATGGTATCGTCGATATCCGCAATCTGTGCCAAGACAGCCTCGACAACGGCTGTGCTTTTAACGGCCCCGGCGGCGATTTTGTCGCGTAACTGTTTGCAGGTTAAATTTAGCAGTTCATCGGCCATATACTACCTGTTAGTAGTTATCTCAAAACTCAAAATGTCATTCTGAGCGCAGCGAAGAATCTGTTATTTCAACCAACCAGATCCTTCGCTTCGCTCAGGGTGACAGTTTGTTAGTTCGTCATTCGCCGGAATCATCTTCGAGAATTTTTGGCACCTTAAAGAAGCTGTCAATACGCTGCGGAGCATTTTTCAGGGCGCTTTCTGTGTCCAGTGATTCGGTTACGACATCTTCCCGGAAAATGTTGTGAATCGGCAGGCAATGCGCCAACGGCTCGACCGAATCTGTGTCAAGTTCGTTGAGCTTCTCGACGTAGCCGAGGATGGCACTCAACTGGCCGCTGAAGCGGGCAACTTCATCATCGGTCAGGTCGAGCCGGGCGAGTTTGGCTACATGCCTGACTTGTGATTCATCAAGTTTTTTAGCCATTTATTACAAACCCCTGCCTCATTATAAATATCTGGTGGACTTACGACTAAAATCCCACGTAAAACGTCCTTAGATAAACTAAGAACCGGTGTAGCTAAATAATTGTCCCCGGCGGGTTTTTACACCTACTTGCCGGTCATCGCTTCCCAAACAGCAATTACCGCATATAAACAGGAAGTTTCATTCGGCCGCTTGCGCGGCTCGGCTTTTGTAAACCAATAACCAATTACCGGTTATCAATCGGCTTCTGGTTTGTAGTTACGCTTAGGGGGCTTTTCGACCAGGCCCATGCGGATTGCTTTGGCCGAGACCTTAATCCTGCAGACCTTGCCGTTTACCACGGCACGGACCTTCTGGATATTGGGTTTGAATTTCCTTTTCGTAATGCCGGTTATCTTCCTGCCGACGCCGCCGAGATACTTGGCTTTACCACGCCTTGCAATACTGCGGCCTGCCGAGGTTCTTTTGCCTGTAAAAAAACATTCTCTTGACATATCAAAATACTCCAGCGTTTCGCCTGTGCCATTTAACATATAACATATCCAGCCGGGTTTCGAAACCCGGCATGAACTACGGAATTTCAAGAATATACACATTGTTGACGGTTTTGCAAGGATTAAAACAAAATTTTGGTCTAAAAAGCGCCCAAATCGGTTTCAACGGCGAATTTTCTTGATTTATGGGCACTTTTCCATAATTTTGTTAGCGTAAAAGGGATGTTTATGGTTGATGACGACAGGCAAAAAAGGGTCTTGATTACAGGTTGTTCGAGTGGATTCGGGCTGCTGACGGCGGTTTTGTCGGCTAAGGCGGGCTTTGATTGCATCGCAACTATGCGGAATATGTCCAGGGCCGATTACCTTCGCGGCGCCCTGAAGCAGGCCGGGGCCTGCGCCAAGATTGAGCAATTAGACGTTACCAGCCCGGAGGCCGTCCGCCAGCTTGTGGCAAGGTACGCCCCTGTCGATATTCTTGTTAATAATGCCGGAATCCTGGTAATGGGCTCGGCACTGGATATCACCGAAGAGGAGATAAGGCGGGTTTTCGAGACGAATTATTTCGGCGCCGTCGGGCTTACGCGGGCTGTTGCAAGGCAGATGATAGAAGCCGGCGGCGGTCTTATCATCAACGTCGCGTCTTTAGCTGGTCTTGTCGGGCATCCGTTCAACGCGGCATACGCAGCAGCCAAACATGCACTTGTGGGTTTTTCACGCTCTGTCAGGCTGGAACTTAAGCCGTTCAATATAGATGTGGTTTCGGTTGAGCCGGGCTATCACAGAACGGAGATTATACGGTCAAACGCCAACCTTACGGAAAACTTTTATGATAAACAATCACCAATGTTTGAATATAATCGAGGCTTTTTGAAGCTGATGTTGGATGAGATTGTGCCGCGTGCCGCCGATGCCGAAAGGGTGGCTAAGAAAATTGTTGAGATTATGCAGGCCGAGAAACGAAAACCACATTATGTTATAGGCAAAGATGCAAAATTGCTGACAATAGCCAAATGGCTGGGTTTGACTTTTTATGTCGAAAAATGGATATACAAGTACCTCGTCAGGGCCACTCGTCGTGAAAACAGACGTGCCGAGGCAAGGGGCAGACGACAGAGGTCGGATAACAGAGGACAAACCAAACACAAGCCTGCCGGCGCAAGCCGGCGGACAGGTGACCGAAGATAACAGGAAAGGTGCGATACATCGCACCCTACCAAACTACATTTAGCCCCACCTGTCCTGAGCTATGTCGAAGGACGTTTTACCCGGGGTTGAATCTGTAAGGAGGCCTTGTTTTTGTTGGTGTAAGTTGAATATATTAATTACTTTAGGGGGTAAGGCAGTGGCGCGTGAGTCAAACCAGGAATCCTCAGCCCGTGTGGAGCTGGAGATTAACGGCGAGGAAGTTGAACTGAATGATTTCGTTGGGAATTTTATCTCCCAAACGGTTATCGGTATGGTAAAGTCTTTGCGGGGTGTCGGAGAGGTTGAGACTATCAGGCTGGAAATTTTAAGAGAAGCTGAGTGATTCGAAGGTGGCGAAATGATAGAGCTTGCCGGTATACTGATGGTCGGTTCTTTGGAAAGGGGCTTAGGTAAGACCAGATTTGCCTGCTCACTTATCAGGAAGTTCAGCCACAAGTGCGACATTATTGGGATAAAGGTAACCACAATAAAGGAGCCTAAAGGCGGTTGTCCTCATGAGGCCGGCTGTGGTGTGTGTTCCTCACTGAATGGGCATTATGACATTACTGAAGAAACCGAAAGCAAATCCGACAAGGATACCTGCAGGATGTTGGCCGCAGGCGCGGCGCGTGTATTTTGGCTAAGGGTCTTGAAAACACATCTTGAGGAGGGCATTTTGGCATTATTGGATATTATAGGGGATGATGCAATTTGTGTATGTGAGTCGAACAGCCTTCGGAGAGTTGCCGAGCCGGGATTGTTTGTGATGGTTAAAGGCGGTGATGACCGGGAACTGAAGCCTTCAGGGGTTGAAGTTGCAAGGCTTGCAGATTTAAGCGTGTGTTTTCATAGGGCTGGATTCGACTTTGACCTGGATGATATCGGCCTGGCCGACGGGATGTGGTCGTACAGGGCTAAGGCGACAGCGATTATCATGGCTGGAGGTGATAGCAGGCGGTTAGGGCGTGATAAGTGCATGTTAGAGGTAGCCGGACAGCCGATGATAAAACATATTTACGACCAGCTTGGGCCCAACTTCAGCGAAATCCTTATAAGCTCAAATGACAAGTTAAAATATGATTTTACAGGTGCAAGGGTTGTACCCGACAGGGTTGCCGGTCAGGGGCCGCTTATGGGAATAGCGTCGGCGATTGAGGTGTCGGCGAACGATATAAATTTCGTAATGGCCTGCGACATCCCTCGCGTCGATACATTCCTGATGCGGCGGATGCTCAGGGAGTGTCGGGATTTTGACGGTGCCGTTCCAAGATTGGGCGGGTTTCGGTATGAGCCGCTTTTTGCGGTATATCGAAAAAACATGCTGAAAACCATAAACAAATTGTTAGCGGCTGGTGTGCGGAAAATAGACGAGGTGTACAACCACTGCCGGATTAGTTATACTGACATTTCCGACAGTCGGCTCAGAAATATTAACACAATCAAAGATTATCGGGAATTTGTTGACCAGTACAATGATAACATTTGAAGAGGCCCTGCAAATTGTTGTGGATTCCGTGCATCCGGTCGGTTCCGAGCGTGTCGAGCTTAAAGATGCGTCCGGTCGGGTTTTGGCCGAGGATGTAAAGTCGGATATTGATATGCCGCCTTTTAGCAGGTCGAGTATGGATGGATATGCCTGCCGAAGGGAAGACCTTGAAAATGAACTTAAGGTGATTGAGACAATACCCGCCGGGACCGTACCGGAAAAACCGGTCGGGCCGAATGAGTGTTCCAAGATTATGACGGGCAGTATGGTTCCATCTGGTGCCGATTGTGTAGTAATGGTAGAGTTTACCGAAAAAGTGGGCGAGGATGCAATCAGGTTCACTGGCAAAAAAACTACAAATAATATCCGACATAAAGCAGAGGACATCAAGAAGGGTGAGGTAGCTTTAAGAATGGGCACTTTGCTGATGCCTCAGCATATCGCGGTTCTTGCATCGGTGGGCCATTTACAGCCTTTGGTGGCAAAAAGGCCCGGAGTCGGGATTATTTCAACCGGTGACGAACTTGTTGAGCCTCAGTTAAGACCCGGCCCTTCACAGATAAGGAATAGTAACAGTTTGCAGCTTTTCGTGCAGCTTTCGGATATGGGTGCCGACGTGCGTGACTACGGCATTGCAAAGGACACTGTCGGCGAGATTGACAGCCTGATTAAAAAGGCCGCAGGCGAAAATGATATTGTTATTGTCTGCGGCGGGGTTTCCGTAGGCGATTTCGACTTTGTACCGGAGGTTTTTCGGCAGAACAATTTTGATTTGTTGTTTGAGAAAGTTGCGGTAAAACCGGGCAAGCCTACCGTTTTCGGGCTTTCGGAAAAAGTATTTTGCTTCGGGGTGCCGGGCAATCCTGTGTCGAGCTTTGTGATTTTTAATCTGCTTATAAAGCCGTTTGTTTATAAGCTGATGGGTTACGATTACAGGCCTCGTGATATTCGGATGCCCCTTGCCGAATCCGTTTCAAGAAAGAATACGAAAAGGAAAAGCTGGATACCGGTAGTAATTACGGAAAACTTTTCCGCCGTTCCCGTGGAATATCACGGCTCTGCTCACATTGATTCGCTTTGCGGCGCTGATGGCCTGATCAATTTTGAGATTGGTGCGGCTGAGATTGAAAAGGACACTGTTGTAACAGTCAGGTTGATTTGAAGTAAACTTTGCGTTGTTGGGTCTTGCGTGCAATGAGTGTTGATTATCTGAGGATATCGGTTACGGACAGGTGCAATTTACGGTGCATTTACTGCGATCCTTTGCGTGATGTTGATTTTGTGCCGCGTAAAGAGCTTTTGACATTTGAAGAAATACATCGCATAGCGGAACTTTTTGCACAATGCGGTATAACCAGGATTAGGCTGACGGGTGGAGAGCCGCTGGTCAGGACAAATGTAGTGCGGCTCGTACGGATATTGGCTGGCATCCGGAGCATCGATGATTTGAGCCTTACAACAAACGGTGTTTTGCTTGAATCAATGGCGGACGAGCTGAAAGATGCAGGTTTGAAACGGGTAAACGTCAGCATGGATTCGGCGCAAAAGGACAATTACAAGCAGATTACTGGTTTTGATTTCTTTGAGAATGTAACAAGAGGAATTTACAAAGCGCTGGCCGTTGGTCTTAGGGCGGTCAAGATAAACAGTGTCATAATAAAAGGTGTGAATGTTTCTCAGATTCCGGTCCTTGCCCGGATGAGTGTTGAGCTTCCTGTAGCGGTAAGGTTCATAGAGTATTGCCCGACCAGCAGGCAGACAAGGCCTGCGAGTGATTATGTGCCTAACAAGGAGGTTCGCAGGATTATCGAACGCAGGTTCGGGCCGCTTACAAGTACGTTGCCGAGCAGCGGAAATGGGCCTGCGCTATACTTTAAGATTCCGGATTCGGCAGGTTGTATCGGCTTTATCAGCGGGGTGAGCGGTTCTTTCTGCCGGACCTGCAACCGCCTCAGGCTGACCAGCGATGGAAAAGTCAGACCGTGTTTGTATTCGGCTTATGGCTACGACCTGAAGGGATTAATCCGAACTGGCGCCGAAGACCGACAAGTTATGAGTCTGTTGAAGAAGATAATCGCGGAGAAGAAGAACTTTACAAGGTTGAATTCTTTTACGGAAGAATTTTGTATGCGAAGTGTCGGAGGCTAAGTATTATGACAAATAACGGCGGCATGATAGATGTAAGCGGCAAGGACATCACCGCCAGGACCGCAAAGGCCGAGGGATGTGTTTTGTTGGGATCCGATGCCTTTGAGGCTTTAAAGGCGGGCAAATGTATCAAGGGGGATGTGTTTGCAACTGCGAAGGTGGCTGCTATACAGGCGGTAAAATCCACGCCTTCTACGATTCCGATGTGCCACCCTGTTTTGATTGAAGCTGTTAGTATTGACTTTACGATGAATGATGCCGACAAGTCGGTTACTGCGTCTGTAACAGTTAAATCGTCCGGCAGGACGGGTGTGGAGATGGAGGCGCTTTGCGGTGCGAGTACGGCCTGCCTTACCATTTACGACATGCTAAAATACACACATAAGGCAATGACGATAGGCCGTATAAGATTGATTGAAAAAACGGGCGGAAAAAGTGGCGACTACAAGAGATAATTCGGAACCGAACGATGGTTGTTTGAGCAGCAGGGGCAGGGTCAGGGCGATATCCGTTTCAAAAGAAAAGGGAACGCAAAAAACCAACATCCCCGAAGCCGAGTTGCGCGCCGGCTTCGGTATTATTGGAGATGCTCATGCCGGTAATTGGCACAGGCAGATAAGTTTGCTCGGAGCAGAATCGATAGATAAGCTTATTGAAAAAGGTGTAGCTGTCGGCCCGGGCGGTTTCGCCGAGAACATAACAACAGAAGGTATAGACCTTTCGGCCCTTCAAGTCGGTACTAAGCTTAACATCGGCCAAAGCGCCCGGCTTGAAATTACACAGATTGGAAAGAACTGCCACAGTCAATGTGAGATTTTCGTGCGGTTTGGCGATTGTATAATGCCGCGGCAAGGCGTTTTTGCCAAGGTCACCAGGTCCGGCCGCCTTATCGTCGGTGATATTGTCGAGGTGGTTGCTCGACATCAAGTATAAGAGGTTTTGTTACAGGCTTTAATAAGAACCGTCCATCCACGCAATACTAAAAATAATGTACGTCAACGGCGCCACTTGCTTCGCCGACCCAGCCGCTATCGTGACCGTTCCACATCCCGTCATTTACCTGCCAGAAAAGATCATCAAGAGTTGGGAGGTTCTCTTCTAATTGTATAGCTTTTCGCGTTACGCGACCGTCACCGAACAGTTGTCCCCTGTCGGTTGCTCTTGGGTTAGGCGACTGATCAGAGTGGGGCATACCCGGCATGTACCCATTCCAGCTCCAGCCGTTTTTACCGTGGTTGTAGCGATAACCGGCGCCCCCCAAGCTACCAGTTATCCAAAGGCATTCACTCATCAAAAGCCTCTTGGGGCTTGGAACATCCATAGTTAAATACCTTGTAGCCTGAATACTGCACTGGTCCGGTGCCTCTTGATTAACCTTATCTATACCCCCCCAATAGCAATATGCAATCTCCATAAAATCATGGTTTGGCCAATTCACATTATAGACCCAGTCCTGCATAAATTCACCGCTGCAATTCGGGCACGTTATCAAATCGCTTACTCCTCCTCCGGTCACATCATCGTCATAGTCTTTGTCGATAAGTTCAAGGTATGGATTTATCCTCCACGCATTCCATTCGTCATTCTGTATATCGTCATCATCGTCA
>DUZQ01000100.1 GCA_013349435.1 Planctomycetota bacterium
ATCCGTGTTCTCCAAGTGCAAGGGTTTTGATACAATTAAATGAAAATCCATTCACTCCGTGCAACATAACACAAAGGTATCCAACTGTAAATAAAGAAGTTGCCACTTAATCAGCAAGCCCTAAATAGAATCTTGGAGCCACAACGGTGTTCGCCTAAATGGAAGTCCGCGCTCCTCGCTGCTAACTGGCGCCTTCTTGATCGACAGCTTCTTGTACCGGAGTCAGGTTCCAAAATACCAGGGGATATATCGAGGCTTCTCGATCTGCCACACTTAGTATTAACTATAGATGGATGGGATCTGGGACGCAAATATAGCTGTCCATTCAGACGTTTAGGACTATGGTTCCACGAATTCAAGGATCAAGGGGTTGGATTAGTGTTTGGTATCCTGGGGGGTGTTTTGGGAAGTCTTATCCTAAACCAACTTACCTGAACACTGAAAGTCGCCTTTATTTCTGCAGGACTTTTGTTTCGGAGCCTTCGAGGAGTCTTTTAATGTTTTCGGCATGGCGGACGACGACAAGGAGCCCCATCACTAAAGCCACCACAATTAAAGGCCAAAGCTGCAAAAACCGCCAGTCACCTAACACAATGATTGAGGCTATCAATGATAACGGAAATACGACAGCGGCCGTTATAGATGCCAATGAAATATACTTCCAAATCAACACAAACGCCGCCCATATGATAATGGTGATAATGCCCGGAATTGTATAATAAGGATAAAGACCCAGGAGCATACCCAGGCTCGTGGCAACGCCTTTGCCGCCTTTAAAACGTAAATATACGGGAAAGATATGCCCCATTACCGCCGCGCAACCCACCGCCAGCCACAACGATAAAGCAACGACTGTAAGCTCGCTTATAAAAAGCTTCCCTACCAGCATCGGCACCAAGCCCTTGAGACAGTCGAGAACAAAGCACACATAAGCCCACCTCTTACCTAAAGCCCTCGCTACGTTCGTGGCGCCGATATTACCCGAACCGATGCAGCGAAGGTCTTTGCCGTGCGCCTTTGCTATAAGCACGCCGAAAGGCACCGAACCCAAAAGATACGCCAACGCTATAAGAAAAACAAACGACTCAATCATTTACATTCTATCCTCTTTGTCCTGAGCTTGTCGAAGGGCTGACTTCTGACCTCTGTTCTCTGTTTTCTTCAGTATTCGTTCATACAGTTCGACCATCTGTTCTGCATGTCGCCTTATAGAAATTTTTTCGGCAAGATTATCCTGTGTTATTGCATCGCCGGCCTTTTTGGCGTTTTCCGGGTCAGCATAAAAACACATCGCATCGGCTAAAGCGCGGACATCATCGCACCTGTCAATCACCAGGCCGTGGCGCTTGTCAACAAATAATTCCGCCGCCCCGTTATATCGGGTGGTGATGACGGGCTTTGCGGCCGCCAGTGCCTCTAAGATAAATCGGGAGCACGGGTCGTACCAGCTCGGCAGAACCGCGACATCACTGATTGAAAGGGCGTTTCGAATATTACGCAGCCTGCCTAAAAAGACAATTCTCTCACTCACGCCCAGTTTCTTTGCAAGGTGCCGGTATTTTCTCGAACTGCCCGCCCCGGCGACGATAAGATAAATCGGCCTTGCCGTGCTGCTCCGTGCAGCCGGTGCCAACGCCTTAATCAGATTAGTCAGGCCCTTGAGTCTGAAATTGTTTGCTCCAAAAAGAAATAAAGCCGGCATCGCAGCTTCGGTAATGCCAAGACGTATAAAAATCTGTCTGCGGAGTTTGGCGGCCTTTTCCGGGTGCACCTTCCTGCCCGGCTTGATTCCGTTGGGCACCACCACGATTCGCTCTTCGCTGAGACCATAGTGCTTCTTAAACTGCCGCTTCACATATTCGGAAACGGCTGCAACAATCGTACGGTTACAGTCACTGCACAACTGGTTTTCAGCCCGAAACAAAGCAAGCCGGCGAATATTTGCGTAATGGGTGGCCATCTTGTACCACGAGACAACCGGATTCTGGTAGCTCGCGGCGTTGCGGATAATCGCCTCCGGGTAAGAGCCGCCCCTGGGCTGATATACATCTGCAAAACTAAAAGGCAGTACGCTATGGATAATATCATAGTGATTGTCTATGAGGTGGTTTCTAAGCGCCTTGTCAAACCCGGAAAACGACGTACGTTTGCCGCCGGTGTCGGGGCAAAGTATCTTGATATTATCAGCCTGCGTCCGGCCCTTCGCCGCCAGCACCGTTACCCTGACATCCCAAAGCGATAACTGAGAAGCTAATTCGAAGACGGACCGTTCCGCTCCCCCCAGCGCAATATCCGCCCGTTCTATTATTATCGCCGTCTTAATCATCGATTTTAGATTATAACCGCATAAAGGTCATATTGCAAAGCCGACCGCCCGGCCGTGCCTGGCATCGTGAGAGGCCATCCTTTTGGCACGCGAATTTACCTTACGAATGAAGCGCCTGTCGGCTGGCCCAAGATTCTTCCTGCCCGTGTATATGCGATAGAAACGCAGTCTGTCGGTACGCGAAAAATGCTTAGGATGTGCGGAATAATACAGTTGCGAAATATCTTTTATGCGGGATCTTTCTTTGAGCAACAACGGCTTAAACACCCGCTGCAGGTCTATCAAATACAGAACTCCGTCTTCACCTCGGAAGATATGGGAAAAATACAGGTCGCAATGCCGGAAACCCGCCTCGTGAAAACGCCTTACAAAATCCGCCAGTCCTTTGATGAAGTCTTTACGCCGCATCCGATTCTCGCCCGAACACTCCCCGCAAAAAGAATCCGGCAGCCTGCGTTCCAGCGACTCGGCTCCTTCAAGCCGGCTCGTCATTATGAAACTGCGCCTCTCAAAACCACCCGCCCATTGCTCACCGTATGCAATCGTCCTGGGCGTGTTGATACCAACGTCTGCCAACTGCTCGGCACCGGACCTGTCAAAACTGCTTGTACTTGCCCTGCTGTGATGATGAAGCCAGTTGGTTATCTGAGTCAATACAGGCACCCGGTCGTAACGTTTCAAAAAAACAGTCGTCTTAGGCTCGTCCAGGTCGAACTTCACCCTGCTTCGATGCCTTGCCAGTTCGGCCTTTGTGAGATTTTTTCCCCCATCAAACTCAAAAACTTTGTCAATACCAGTCAGGCCGATTTTTTTTAGGGCACCTGCGTAATCGGCATCGGCAAAGAAATCTTCCGAAAGCTTCACAAATTTTTGACTGCTCTTTTGCCCAATCATTTTCGCAGATTGTCCAATATCTCACCGGCGGCAGCGCAAACTGTATCAACGCCGATTGACTCCATGCAAAGATGCCGATTCCGTCTGCACCGCGGCTTGTCGCACGGTACACATTCGGCCTGGCCCTTTATCTGAACCTCCTGCTCATAGCCTGTCCGGGTCCACTTGGGATTGTTAGGTCCGAACAAAGTTATTACCTTTTTCCCAAGCGCTATCGCTATATGCCTCGGACCGGTGTCATTGGTGATAACCAGATCAGACTCGGCCAAAAAAGCTTTCAACTCACCCATTGTCAGCGGCGTATCGGCCAGACTATGCACCTTCCGTTTTGCCAGCCCGCAAATCCGCTCGGCAATTCGAGCCTCCGTTTTGTCGGGCGCAACGCAAAGAACCACCGTAGCGTCATACTTTTCGATGAGCCTGTCGGCCGTAGCGGCAAACCTGTCGGCAGGCCACCATTTACTCGGACCGAATGCACCGCCCGGAACAAGAACCACAAGAGGCGACCGGCCTGACAACACACCACCGAGTTTCGCCGACAGACTCAGTTTATCCTGCCGGTCAACCGACAGTTCCGTGTATCTCTCCGTGGTCTCGCAGCCAAGCTCGGCCGCAATTCTGAGGTAATAATCAATCATCGATACCGGCTTAAACCGCCCGTCCGCACCTTTTGGGGGACGGATTCTTTGTGTCAGCAAAACCGTCCTGCCGTCCCGGGCATACCCGATTCGTTCCGGTACACCCGCTAAAAATGTCGTAAGTGCAGAGCCGAAGGAATTCTTGAAAAGCACCGCCCGCAAAAATCCGCACCTCCTGAGACGCCGGATAAGCGGAATCAAGCACCCGCCATTTGACTCGACCCACTCGTTACCCAGATTATTCGGGCTTAAAAGCCGACGAACAGTCCCGCTCGCAAGAAAATAAATATCTTCGCCTTCAAACCTTCTGCAAATAGAACGCAGGGCAGGTGTACACAGAACAGCATCACCCACGGGAGACGGCAGCCACAACAAAATCTTGTCTCGATTTACGCCCAACATTATCTCGGCATGTTACAAACAAAAAAGATGAAAGCCCGGTCATTTTCGGCCGCGCATCATGTAAAGGGCTACCACCATAAGCTGCAATACTATCGCATAACCGATCATCGTATGCACTGAACTTGCGCTCTTGGTATCATCCGTTAAAAACAACAGGCTCAGAAACAGGCACAGCAGCACAACCGCCTGAATAATCCCGGCAATTACTTTTGCCATCGAAAACTCCTCGAACATCCCTTCCCGCTGCATTTCTTTAATGTGTCTGAGCATATCCTCTAAAAGCCTGTTTGTCCGGGCGGCTTCAGTTTCTTTATCCTTTACTTTCGCAGCAACACCCATCGGCTGTATATCCTGAGGGGGTCCCTCAAGTTGTATCTTGTCCGCCTGATTCTCCAAACCCTCAGCCTTGAAAGAAGGCTCACTCTTGGCATTGTTTGGTACAGCTTCAGCCGGCCTGCCGGCCCGATCTTGCATCTTGATAATATTTACCGCTTCTTTCATATTGACCGCCTGCTTATCTGCAACAGGGTCTGTTGGTTTCCTGTAAGTCTGGTCAATCGACGAATTTATCAGTATCGTCTTACAACCGGCCCGCTGACCGGCGGCGATATCTCGATAGGAATTGCCGATGACCCAAGACCGCTTAAGGTCGATATCCATTTCCTTAGCCGCTTTCAAAATCATCCCGGGATTGGGTTTTCTGTTCTCGCTTTCCCTGCGGTACTTCTCAATTACGCCATCAGGATGATACGGACAATAATAAATCCCCTCGATGCCCGCACCTTCACGAAAAAGCAGCTTTTCGAGCCGCTTGTGTATCTGTTTGAGCACCTCCTCGCTGACAATACCTCTGGCAACACCCGACTGATTCGTCACAATCACACGCTTGTAACCCATCTGTTTCAACTCAATAAGCGCCTCACTAACGCCGGCCAAAAGCTGTACCTGGTCGGGATTGTTGATATAGCCCGGGTCTTTTATCAAAGTGTCGTCGCGGTCCATGAATATCGCTTTGTTACTCATTTACCGCCTCCAATCCGTCTTTTGGCCCGCTGCGTTTTTTCTGAATTGACTGCATCTTCTCAATCGTCGATGTAGAGCTTTTGCCTTCCACCAAAGGTGCAAGCACCACTTTGCCTCCGCCGGATTCCACGAATTGCCGCCCTATCACTCCCTTGTCCGACCAGTCTTGCCCCTTAACCAAAACATCAGGCTTGACCTTTTCAATCGTTTTGAGCGGGTCGGGTTCGTCAAATATGACAATATAATCCACCGTCTCAAGGGCAGCAAGAACCGCCGCCCGGTCGTGCTGATTGTTAATCGGACGCCCCGAACCTTTGATTTGCCTGACCGAAACGTCGCTATTCAGACCCAGAACAACCACATCCCCCTGGCTCTTGCAGAATTTCAAAAACTCGATATGACCCCTGTGCAGGACATCGAAACACCCGTTTGTAAACACGATTTTCTCTTTCTGCTGACGATGAAACGTCAGAACATCCACCAGCGTATCAATATCATGAATCTTGCCGCCCTTGCCGCGGTTCTCCGCGATAATCTCGTTGACAATCTCATCCACTGTAACCGTCGCCACACCGAATTTTTCAACTTCTATCCCCCCGGCAATATTCGCTAATTGGACCGCCGTCGTATAGTCACAACCCGCCGCAAGGCTCACCGCTAACATTGCAAGAACCATATCACCCGCACCGGTAACATCATATACGCTGCGAGGTATCGTAGGTATGTGCTCGCTTGTCCGGCTTGTATGCAAAAACGCTCCATCCTTGTCCAGCGTAATCACCACAGCCTCAACCTTCAGCTTTTCCGCGATGATTCCCGACGCCCGCGATGCATCTTCCACCGTCTCTATAGAGAATCCGACCGCATTTGATGTCTCGCGCCTGTTCGGTGTAATGAGACTCGCACCCGTGTATTTTGAGTAATCATCCATTACCGGAGGGTCAATCAGAACCTTTTTGCCCGCCCCGGACGCCAGCTTGATAAGCTCGCAACAAAGTCCCTGTGACACTACGCCCTTGTTATAATCCTGTATGCATACAATGTCCGCCTGCGAAAGTTTATCAGTGTAGATTTTCAGAATTTTATCATACTCCGCCTCGTCAAAAGGCCTGGTGCATTCGTCGTCGATTCTCAATAACTGCTGCCGATGGCGGTGCTGGGCAAGACCTATCAACCGTTGTTTGCTTATTGTAGGCCTGTCAGACAGAGTAATTATTCCCGAAGTGTCAGCCTTTAATTCGGTCAACTGTTCCTTCAGAAGTTTTCCGTTGTCATCGTTACCAACTGCACCGATACATATACAACCGGCACCTAAGGCCCTCAGGTCCACAGCCACCGCACCCGCCCCCCCGCAACTGTATTGGCGATTCACCACCTTTAGAACCTGAACCGGTGCCTCCGGACTAATCCGCAACGCATCGCCGTAAACATAACTATCCAAAAGAAAATCACCGACAAGCAGCACTCGCGGCGACCCGAGGTTTGTTACAGCCTTCAGCAGTTTCTTATACATAAAACCGTCCAAATATCTAACCGTCTAACCGTCCAACCGTCTTTTGAATCAATGCCTCTATTTTATCAACTCCATCTATAAATTCCAGTTCACAAGCCAGATACGCAAAAATAATATCCTCGTCCCGCGGCGCAAGCAGTGTGCTTTTGACCCAGTCTTTCTCCGTTGACAGTATCAGGTTGGCACCCAGCAGCCTTGCCTGCTCATAAATATCCGAGATATCCTCGTCCTTGTAGTCGTGATGGTCGCTGTAAACCTTCGACCCGACAACATTTAACTCGTACTCCCTGAGCCGCTTCATAAACGCGTCCGGATTGCCGATACCGCAAAAAGCAAATACCGACTTGTCCTTAAGTTCACTGATGCCGATAATCCGGCCCTTGTTTGCCCTGGCGTATGGGTGTTTGTGAACGGCTTTGGCTACTGCAACAGCCGGTGCGATTTGCCCGATTTGTTTCTGGAGCCGCTCCACCTGCTCGGCCGTTGCCTGGTCATACCGGGTTATCACCACCGCATCGGCTCGCCGAAGCGCCCTTACCGGTTCCCGCAGCATTCCCGCCGGAAGCACACGGCCATAACCGAAAGGGCAGGTTGCATCAACTGCAACTATGTCAAGGTCCCGTCGGAGCCGCCTGTGCTGAAAACCATCGTCCATTACTAAAACATCGGCGTCGAAATCCGCTATAGCTTTCTGTGCCCCCCGGGCGCGGTCCGAATTCACGACCACCTTTGCCCCCGGACAGGACCGGGCTAATACCACCGGCTCATCGGCAAAACCCGCCCCGGATGCTTTATAACCCCGGGTAAGCACCGTGCACTTCAACGACCTTTTCTCCAATACCCCGCAAAGCCAAATAACCAGCGGGGTCTTACCCGTTCCGCCGGTCGTAATATTGCCCACGCTTATTACAGGCACACCGATGCTTATCGTCCTGAGCAAATGCTTGTCGTAACAAAAATTGCGCAAGCCCACCACTGCCTTATATGCCACAGAGACGAGCCGAAGCAGAAATCGCAGCAGGCTCCTTCCGAAGCCCTCATTCGCACCGGCAATAAGATTGCGGTAAAAATTCTGATTCAATCAAAACTTCCCAGCTTAATCAGGACGACAGTCCCCACCCTTCCTGCCGTCCAATCGTCAGCCCGTTTACATCCTGGCAATAATCGCGTCGGCCATCTCTTTCGTGCCGACGGCAGTCGGGTCCGTCCGGTCCGCCTTCATATCATACGTAACACTTTTGCCCTCGGCAATCACCGCCGCCACCGCCCGCTCCAGCCTGTCGGCCTCGGCCATCTTACCAAGATGCCGTAGCATCAGTACCCCGCTTAATATCAAAGCCGTCGGATTCACTTTGTTCTGGCCCGCATATCTCGGAGCACTGCCGTGAGTCGCCTCGAATATCGCTCCCTTTTCGCCGATATTTGCGCCCGGCGCCACACCCAATCCCCCGACAAGACCCGCACAAAGGTCGCTTATAATATCTCCGTAAAGATTAGGCAGCACAATCACATCGTACAACTCCGGCTTTTGAATCAACTGCATACACATATTGTCAACGATTCGGTCCTCAAACTCAATGTCCGGATAATCCTTTGCCACCTCGCGGCTAACCTGGAGCCAAAGCCCGTCAGAGTACTTCATAATATTGGCCTTGTGTACAGACGTTACCTTCCGCCGGCCCATCTTACGGGCATAATCAAATGCAAAATTAAAGACCCGCTGTGTAGCACCCACCGAAATCGGCTTTATACTGATACCGCTGTCGGCTGTAACCTTTCTGTCGCTGTGGGCATTCAGCCAGTCGATAAGCTCACAAGTGTCGTCCGCCCCCTTTTCGTACTCGATTCCTGCATACAAATCTTCGGTGTTCTCTCTGACAACTACAAGGTCGATATCGGTATATCTACTCCTGACACCCTCATAACTCTTGCACGGGCGAAGACAAGCATAAAGATCAAGCTGCTGACGCATATAAACGTTCACGCTTCTAAAACCCGTCCCAACAGGCGTAGTTATCGGCGCCTTCAGTGCGACTCCATTTCTGCGAACCGACTCAAAGGTAGCCTCCGGCAAAGGTGTGCCGAATTTTTCCATCACCTCAGTACCAGCCTCGGCCGGTTCCCATTTGATATCCGCTCCTGTTGCATCAATACATCTTCTTGCGGCATCGGCGATTTCCGGCCCGATACCGTCACCCGTAATCAACGTTACATTCGTCATTGATAACCTTTCCAGCCTGCAAAACCATTTGTTTTAGCCCCATTACCAACAAATCATCTTACCTTCGCATCACCCGACCGTCAACTGTTTCCTTGGCCTTCCCTCGTCCGATAAATGAGCAAAAGCTCATATTTGTTTCGCTTAACAGGAATAAGTACAAATTTGGTTGAACAGAAGCCTGCCGGCGCAAGCCAGCGGACAGAAAACAGAGGACCGATGAACTTAGTTGAAAAGCAGGCTTGACCGCGATACCCCACACCCATAAAATGCCTGAAAATCGGCTGTACCTGCAAACGGGCCGGGTGACGGGTGCCACGGTAAAACTTATGTTTGGCCGTGCAACTTAACAGTAAAACATGAAGGAGTAATTACACATGACGGCACAAATTATCGATGGCAAACAGGTAGCCGCTGCTCTGCGGGCCGAATTACAGGAAAAAGTCGCTCAGCTAAAAGACAAGGGCATCGTACCCGGCCTGGCCGTGGTACTGGTCGGTGAGGACCCCGCCTCCAAGTCGTATGTTACCGCGAAGGAAAAGGCCTGCGGCAACATCGGAATTTACTCCGAAGACATCCGCCTGCCCGCTGAAACCCCACAGGCAGAATTGATGGCCCTTGTCGATAAATTGAATAAGGACGACAAGATCAACGGCATCTTAGTCCAACTGCCTCTGCCGAAACATCTCGACGAAGGCGAAGTACTGTTGGCCATCGACCCTGCCAAGGACGTTGACGGCTTTCATCCGGTAAACGTCGGCAAGATGATGTTAGGCCAAAAGGCATTCCTACCCTGCACTCCACACGGCGTTATCCAACTGCTGCTCAAAAGCAACGTGAAAATCGAAGGGGCCGAGGTCGTCATCGTAGGCCGAAGCAATATAGTCGGAAAACCCCTTGCAAATATGCTTATTCAAAAAAACGCCACCGGCAATGCCACCGTTACCGTTTGCCACACACGCACAAAGAACCTCGCCGACCACACCCTCAAGGCGGACATCCTCATAGCAGCCGCCGGTGCGCCGAATATGATTACTGCCGATATGGTAAAAGCCGGTGCTGTTGTAATTGATGTAGGCGTTAACAGGGTAGATGACGCAACTAAAAAGAGGGGCTACCGCCTCACGGGGGATGTGGATTTTGAGGCGGTAAAGGAAAAGGCAGGCCTGATTACGCCTGTACCCGGCGGTGTCGGCCCGATGACTATCACTATGCTGCTTTATAACACAGTCGAATCCGCCGAAAAGGCCGCAGGCTTAAAATAAAATGTCTGACCGCCTACTTAACGGTGTATTTTTTGTCTTGAATCTCATCATGCACTTTTGTATCCACAGGAAAATCAATATCGAAATCCTCATCCGTCAGTCCCTGATTTACAATGATTGGGCCGGTTGCCTGATACGTGCTCACCCGGTCACTGCATGGGACTGTAAATGTGCCGCTGTTGGGAAACCACACCCCTTTAGCAACCTCTTCTAAGAACTCAACGTTTGCACTGAGAGCGACAAATAAGCCGCGCCCCTTCATGTGCTCGAACTTGACGGGTGTATAGCCGTGGTCCACGGAAAAGTAAACACGCATATAGACCAGCCTGCTTCCCTCGTAAAGGAAATGGGTAAGCAGGTCCGCGCGGATTGTATTAAATCCGTCAACTTGTCTTACTACATTATCGAGCCGGACTCTGTCTTTGGCTCTTAGCCGACTGGAAAGCAAGCGGTCCGAAACAGACATTGGATCTCCGCTATAAGCCGGA
>DUZQ01000105.1 GCA_013349435.1 Planctomycetota bacterium
CATCCGTGTTCTCCAAGTGCAAGGGTTTTGATACAATTAAATGAAAATCCATTCACTCCGTGCAACATAACACAAAGGTATCCAACTGTAAATAAAGAAGTTGCTACTTAATCAGCAAGCCCGAATTACCAAAACAGAAGCGCGGCGGCGCGAGCCGCCCGAAATATAATTTTATTATTCAACCATTTAATTCGGCCGCTTGCGCCGCGGCGAGACCGCGGCTCGACGGGTGCGCGGCTCGCCTTCTGTTCTGATTCGGCCCGTCAGTACTGCCGGGCACGGCTTCTGTAAATATCCTGATTCTATAACAGAGAAAAATATTTTCGGCAGGAATACAAGCCACCGTAAAGCCATAGTGCAGAAGCAGTTAAAATTTTTAATTTTTGCTTGATTTTTTTTGCCGATTGTGTTATATAAGTAAATGTAGGTTTACCCCTGCGATGTACGTGCTGGACGGTAACATTTGAAAGAACCGATGCCCTTACTCAGGGAAGTCAGGCCTTGGCGGATCGGAAACGCCTACCCGATAGGACTTTCGGACGCGAGCAACGACTGCCCACTTGGATGTAAAGGGTTCTTTTCAAAGACGTCCACACGGCAAATGTGGAGGTTGGCCTCGTTATTAAAGGTCTGTCTTACGGCAGGCCTTTCTTTATGCGCTGCGTTCTGTAATGACAGCACCAAAAAAACCGAGGCGTACAGCCCGGCATCTTTTTTGTAATTTCAGGAAAACAAAAACTCTTGCGTTCTCCGAAGCAAGGGTGTACACCTCCCACTTTACCTTTAACCTTGCCACAAACCTTCCTTGCTGCTATCCTATCAAACATTAACCGCTGAATTTTCACGAGGTAAATATGGATACGTACAACCTTGTCAGCTTTACAGGACTCTTCATCTTATTAGGTTTCGCCTGGCTCTTATCTAACGACAAGAAAAATATGAATCCCAAGGTCATCTGCTGGGGCCTGGCTCTGCAGATACTAATCGCACTATTTATTTTCATCATCCCCGCCGGTGCAAAACTTTTCCTGTTCGTTAACGATGTCGTGGTAAAGGTCCTCGAATCGTCCGGGGCCGGTGCAAAATTCGTCTTCGGCCCACTCGCCCTTGCCCCAGGCCAGGTCGGCGATAAAGGCGAAACCTCACTCGGATTTATCTTGGCCTTCCAGGCCTTTCCCACGATAATCTTTTTTTCGGCCCTGGTCTCGATCCTGTATTATTTCAAAATAATGCCCCACGTAATCCGCGCCTTCGCTTACGTCTTCACAAACCTGATGAAAATCTCCGGCGCTGAATCACTCGTCGCCGCCGGCAATATATTCGTAGGTGTCGAGGCAAATCTGGCCGTTAAGCCCTATCTGGCCCGTATGACACGCTCAGAGCTTTGCACCATCCTGGCCGCAGGCATGGCCACTGTCGCTTCCAATGTTCTGGCCCTCTACGTTTACAGCCTAAAAACGCAATTCCACACCATTGCAGGCCACCTCGTCTCCGCATCACTGCTGTCGGCACCGGCAGCACTTGTAATGTCCAAGATAATACTGCCCGAACGCGAAACGCCCGAGACTCTCGGCATCCACGTACAGCCGGCTTACGAAAAAAACAGCAGCCTCTTCGAAGCGATAATAAACGGTGCCAATGCAGGTGTTAAAATGATTGTCGGCATCGGCGCCCTGCTCATAGCAGTTCTCGGCCTCGTTGCCCTTGTCGATTTATTCCTGACATCCTTCGGCCATAACATAAACTGGCTCTACAACCTTAACATCGACTGGTCTTTGAAAGGAATTTTAGGTTACATCTTCTATCCATTTACACTCGCCCTGGGCGTACCCGCTTGCGATGCACCCGTCGTCTCAAAAATCATCGGCCAGCGACTCATCGTTACCGAAGTCGTAGGCTACAACGACCTCGCCGCTGCCCTGGAGGCCGGCCTGTTGAAACACCCACGGTCCGCCGTAATCGCAACTTATGCACTATGCGGATTCGCCCACCTGGCCTCGATGGCAATCTTCGTAGGAGGTGTCTGTGCCCTGGCCCCCGAAAGAATGCGCGACATTACCGCCGTTGCACTTCGCGCACTGGTGGCCGCTACCCTGGCTTGTCTGATGACTGCCTGTATCGCAGGGACATTTTTCACAAAAGGCTCAATTCTTTTAGGAGGCTGATATATGTTAATCAAAAACCTCAAAGACTGCCCCGAGTTCACCGCCGGTGATGACTCGCTCCTCCGCGAGCTTTTCCACCCTGATAAAGCCGATCTCGACATCCCTTACAGCCTCGCACACGCCACCGTCCACCCTAAACGAAAAACAATACCCCACCGCCTAAAAGCCTCTGAAGTATATTACATAATCCAGGGCAAAGGCATAATGCACATCAATGACGAATCCGCCGAAGTTACCGCCCCCTCCGCTGTTTACATACCCCCCAACTCGACCCAATACATAGAAAACACCGGGACCTCCGACCTTAAATTTTTATGCATTGTCGATCCGGCCTGGCGCTCAGAACTCGAACAAATATTACACTGAGCTAATCTAAGGGAAAATTAATCCAGATTTTTAGCGCGGAGCTTTTTTCGGATACAAGGCTTAGGCCGAGCATAAAACAAAGCTGTATTTCAATACTGCGATTATTTATGATTCGGCCGTAAACGCAATAGCCGCCAAAAGAAACCGCTAAAATAGCTTGTCGATGTCATTGGTATAAACCGGCTCAATAATACACTTCTTCAGTCCCTCCTCCAACATATATTTGACCTGATGTCCCTGGTACCGCGTCAGCACGGCCACCGTTCGTTCGCCGGACCGGGCGAGAAGCTCTTTGCATCTGAGCACCGATTCATCCTTATCCTCAGCGGCATGAAAGCACACAATATCCTCTTTGCCCCCCGCCCCTGTTATAAATTCATCGAACCCCACAATCTTTGTCGTTATCGCCAGCTGGTTCGCCACGTTGGTAAAATCATCTATCCTGTCGAAATTCTCCTTCAATACCGTAATGCCGGCCGCCGTCTTTTTCAGCTTCGTCGCCTCGGCCTCTTTCTTAAAAGGCTCGAACAGCGTACCGATATCGATTTTACTCTTTATCCGGCCCCACTCGCTGTTCGATACTCCGATGGATTTGGCAAAACGCAGTATATATTCCTTCTCAATATCATCCACTTTTTTGTCCGCCTTGGCCATCACTATCAGCGACTTCAACGTTGCTATCGCCTTATCTCTGCTGCTTACAGGATATAGCCTTGCCCCCTCAGCCAACACCTCTTTTAGCAGCAGGTTCCAGTCATCCACCTGTGCCCCTATTTCTCTTGCGGCCCTTGCTAAGAATTTCTTTTCTCTGTGCGCAATCTCGCCGTCACAGCACATCATTCGTATCATATTCTTGATATAATTAATTTTATCTTCCATCTCACTCATACCTTAATCCTTTCTGCTTTTGTCATTCCGACCGAAGCTATGCGCCGCGTTGCGAAGCGGAGGAATCTATTCTAAACAACATCGCGAAGCGTTTCCACATTCGACGTTCGATGTTCTTTTCCCATCTTCCGCCTTTTCACTCACAAACCTTCTCAATAAGTTCCACCAGCCCCTTGCCCTGGTCCGGCAAAAATTCTCTCAACGCATACGCCTCCTTCAACCAATAGCACGCCTTAGTTTTGTCAATGTCTGCTAAAGCTATACCAAGGTTAGCAGCCGTTTGGCAATAATACTGCGGATACTCATATTTCTTTCTAATCTCTAAAGCCACCTTGTAGCACGCTATCGCGCTTCTTACGTTCCCGGCCCGCTCCTCGGCAGTTGCTGATGGCAGGTCTGTATATGCACTCCCAAGGTTGTTCTGCGTCATCGCATAATCTACCGGATACGCGTCTTTCTTATATATCTCTAAAGCCGCCTTGTAGCACGCTATCGCTTTTCTTACGTTTTTAGCCCGCTCCTCGGCAGTTGCTGATGGCAGGTATGTCAATGCCAAACCAAGGTTGTTCTGCGTTCCCGCATACTGGACCGGATACTCATCTTTTTTGTAAATCTCTAAAGCCGCCTTGTAGCACGCTATCGCGCTTCTTACGTTGCCGGCCCGCTCATCGGAAGTTGCTGATAGTAGGTCTGTATAGGCATTGGCAAGGTTGTTCTGAGTCATCGCATAATCAACCGGATACTCATCCTTGGCATATATCTCTAAAGCCGCCTTAAAGCACGCAATCGCGCTTCTTACGTTTTTAGCCCGCTCCTCGGCAGTTGCTGATGGCAGGTCTGTATATGCATTACCAAGATTGTTCTGAGTTGTCGCATAATCGACCGGATACTCATCTCTGGAGAAAAACTTCAGTGCTTTTTTGTAGCACTTAACAGCCTCTCTTACATTATTGCCTCTTGTAGCCCCGTCAGCCGCGGGCCGGAGCATAAACGTATTGGCAATACTTCCAAGAGCCGACCCCTGTCCTTCAATATCCCCCGCTTTTTGTGCCTCTTCTAAACCATCGGAATAAAACCGACCTGCCTCTTGATACCTTCTAAGTCTGTAATAGCAGTTACCGGTCTGTATATATATGGCACCTCTCTTCTCATTATCCTTTTCAAACCCAAGACACGCCTCAAATACTCCAATCGCCTCTCTGAACTCTCCCTTCTTAACGTGCTCCCGTCCAACCTCAAATAATTCCCTTACTTTTGGAACCGGACTTTCACTTACTCCATCCTGATAATCAATTGCTGGTAAAGTTAATTCGAATTTTCCTCCTTCCGCGACGTTAACGGTCAGATGTTCTATATATGGACCACCTGCCTCGCGCTTAGACCTGTCAATAACTGAATCCTGCATAGCTGTAACAGTCTTCGCCTGAATTTTCTCAACCTTCTGACTATCGCCAACAGTTGTCTGGCCCGGACAATCCTCCGCCTTCTTCTTAGCGTTATCCCAAATCACCTTAACAATCGCCCCGACAAGAGCTAAGCCAACCGGCACTACAATCGCGATTTGCTCCGGCCTCGTCAACTTCTCCCACCAATCTGTTATTGTCCCTAACATCTTTACTCCTGTCCCGAATCCTTTAATACAGTTCCACAAAGCATTCCATTGTCATTCCGGGCTTACCCTGTCCTGAGCGAAGTCGAAGGAACCCGGAATCAAGAAATAAAACAGCATCGCAAAGCGATTCGGCAATTTTTCACTTTGCATTTTACACTTTGCTTTTTTTATTCCCAACATCTTTTCTACATCACTACCGCATTACTAATCGCTCGCAAACGCCAGTATCGGATAGAAAACAAACGGCAGGAAGGTCAGCCCCAAACCAAACACAACCCCCCTTCTGAAGACCGCCGCCACCCCTATCGTTATATACACACTCAAAGCAACCCCTATTATCCAGCCGACAAAAGGAATAAACGTACTTACTAACGCCAAAACCCCAATCCAACCCGGCCGTTCACCAACCTCCGCTAAAACCCACGAGTTATAAAACGGAATAAAAATCGCCCAGCCGGGCTGGTCCGCCTTCTTAAAAACCACATAAAGCGATACAATCAAAAACAAACCAATCCCGTGAAGAACCAGCCAGGCAACACACGGAAATCCCGCGCCCACACCTCTAATATCAATGTCCTCCATAAACCTCCTCGACATTTCATTGTAATTGCTGTATCCGAGCGAAGTCTCATTACCCGCAAAATCCATCAACGCCATCTCGTCTATCGTCAATACGCCTTCGATTTCCCAAACACTTGCGTAAATCTGAACAACACCCTGCCCTTGCTGTGCCCCCTCCTCCGGTCTGATGGCATAGGACATCAAATACTCATTGCCCTCGGCTCCTTCATGAATTTGAGAAGCCGTCAGACGTAAGCCAATTGTAGCTGCATCAGCGACGTTCGCGGAAAACTCCTCCACCTGGCCGGATTTAATGCTATCGTAAAGCCCGTCGCTGAAAAGCTCCCGGGCTTTGGTTGTATTTCCTTCCGCTAACAAAAGGATGCAATCCTCGGCAAATTCCTGGACATATCTGTGCCCCGTCCCCATTTCATTTATTAACGAACCAAGATCGCCAAGCCATGACACCCAGGAAATTATCACATATAGAAACGCACCCAAAACCACCACGCCAATAATAAATGCCTGTGTATTAGCATAGGGACTCCTGCTTTTTACTTTCATCATTGAACTTATATCCACGCCCCTCGATGCCAGGTCCGCCCCTAAAGAAGGCTGCTTTTTCGGTTCATCTTCAAGTACCTCCTTTAATTTGTCCGGTTTTTCCACAGCCGGTGAAGTCGCCTCGGCCAGGCTAAGCTGCTCCAAACCTTGCATACCCGCCCACTGGTCCTGGCCCGCATCGGGCCTGTCACCCCCCGCCCTTAAAACCGATAAGTCATCCTCGGCCCCGATACCCTCCGCCGGCTCCGAACCAGGCGGTACTATCAAGGTGTTTCTGCAAGCCGCGCATCGGACCTGCTTACCTGCATATTCCGCACCTAAGCCTATCTTCTTATTACAGGTTGGACAGCGAAATTTGATAATCGCCCGGTTGGATACACCCGCCGGCCCCGCAGAGCCGACTCGCCCCTCGGCCTTGCACCTCGGACACCGCACACGCCTACCGGCATACTTCTCGGAAACCTCCTTCCGGTAACCACAATTACTGCACTTAAATAATATCATCAAGCGCCTGCCGTCCAAAACCAGAAATCATTCGCAAACTCACACTGACTATACCCCCTTTTAATCGATATACAACTTATTTTTGAAAAATAATACCCTTGTTTTTGTTCCGCCGTTTTTGCAACGTTTAAAATAACTAACTCAAACTAACCGATCTGAGTCGGGTATTGGCTTTAAGTGCTTTATTGATAAGCTCATAAGCAATCTTGTCATTCTGAGGCGCCCCTATGTCATTCTGTGCGCAGCGAAGAATCTCAACCCTCCGCACATCTGAGATTCTTCACTCCGCTTCGCTCCGTTCAGTATGACAGGGGGTACGTCTGGCGCTCCAGTCAGCATGACAACAAAAAACGGTCAGTTTGAGTAATTACAAATTATCAATCACCTGACAAAATCCGCAACTGAAGTAACTCCGCGACCTTTGTGGTATTTTTTTTAGCCGGAAAAGGCAAAAAAATTTTAAAAATTTATAAAAAAATGTCGAAAAGGTATTGACTTATCTACAATATTGCGTAAACTGAGAGTGCTTGAGAAGCGTATATAATAAAACTTAAGGGTGGAAAAAAGCTAAAAAAGGGTATTGTTTGGACTTGAAAAGAGTCGCAGAAAAATTTATGTATATTTATAGCTGCTTTTGGTGAACGGGCCGTCCGATTGTGATGGCGATGCCGCTTGCAGTATAAAGCAGCGGCATTTTTTATTGCTCTTTTTGAAGTTGATAATTGTCAATAACGAGCCTGAGAATCTTACGATTTTCTATTGACTGCCTTGCCTTTAGGGATTATAAAAGACTACCGTTGATACGTGCATTGTGCATAATCAGCACCTGATAAACGAAGGTCTAAAATATTCAATAGTCAATAGTAAATAGTAAATTATCTTTGGGCTCGTAGCTCAGTTGGTTAGAGCGCACGCCTGATAAGCGTGAGGTCGGAAGTTCGACTCTTCCCGGGCCCACTTTCTTTGGCATACTGCCAAAGGAAATGCTAAGCTCTAAATCCGAAATTCGAAACAAACTCAAATGAGCAAAATTCAAATGTTCAAATCAGTTTTTGAATTTAGGAAATTTGAATTTTAATATTGTTTCGGATTTAGAATTTCGTATTTAGGATTTCCGCAAAGCGGCCCCGGGGACGTAGCTCAGTCGGGAGAGCGCCGGCTTTGCAAGCCGGAAGTCGTCGGTTCGAGTCCGATCGTCTCCATTTGAGTTCGTAGTTCGTAGTTTGTTGTTCCTGGTTTTAAAATCTACGAACTAACTGCTACGAACTAATAACTATACTGGTCTTTTACAAGTTAATAGCGGACTACAGTGGGTTGTGAAATGCAGGTGAGGCCTTCTCACTTGCACACACAACTACACACTCTCTACAGAGTCCGGCCTGTATTTTACAGGTTGGGTTCTGAGTCAAGCGCTCATTACACAAAACCTTGTTTTGCACGGCCGCAGGTTGGTTGTGCAATTCGTTGATAACCATGCAATCAAAGATTGATATGGTCAAGTTACCAAGGGTGTATGGGGGATGTCTAGGCGTCGAGAGGCGAAGAAGGACGTGGCAGGCTGCGATAAGCCCGGGGCAGGAGTCAAGCATCCGCTAATCCCGGGATTTCCGAATGGGGCAACCCGGCAGGGCTGGGCAACCAGACCCTGTCATCCATGGTTGAATGCATAGGCCATGTGAAGTCAACGCAGGGAACTGAAACATCTAAGTACCTGCAGGAAAGGAAATCAACCGAGACTCCGTTAGTAGCGGCGAGCGAAAGCGGAAAAGCCCAAACCCAGCATCTACTTTGCTGAGCAAAATAAAAATCCGAAATTAGAATTTCCCTACTTTGTTCACCAAAGTAGGTGCTGGGGGTTGTGGGCGCCGGCAAGGAGTTACAAAGGCATCGCCAGCAGAATCCTCTGGAAAGTGGAACCATAGAAGGTGAAAGTCCTGTATGCAAAAGCGAAAGCCCTCCGTTACTGCCGGCGTTCCAGAGTAGCACGGAGCTCGTGGAACTCCGTGTGAAGCTGGGGGGTCCACCCTCCAAGGCTAAGTACTACTCGACGACCAATAGTGAAAAGTAAGGTGACTGAACGATGAAAAGAACCCCTTTTAGGGGAGTTAAAAGTACCTGAAACCATACACCTACAAGCTGTAGGAGCCCTATGTCCAGCATCTACTTTGCTGAGCAAAGTAGAAATCTGAAATTCCAAGCACGAAATACGAAACAAAATCAAAATTCTAATGTCCAAATGTTCTAAACAAATGTTTTTGTCATTTGTGTTTTTTGTCGTTAGATATTGTTTCGTGCTTCGGAATTCGAGATTTGAATTTCCCCACTTTGCTTGTCAAAGCAGGTGCTGGAAACGGGTGACTGCGTGCCTTTCGCATAATGAGCCGGCGAGTTACCATTTGTGGCGAGGTTAAGCATTTAAGGTGCGGAGCCGTAGCGAAAGCGAGTCTGAACAGGGCGTCATAGTCGCAGGTGGTAGACGCGAAACCAGGTGATCTACCCATGGCCAGGTGGAAGGGGATGTAAAAATCCCTGGACGACCGAACCCACTAACGTTGAAAAGTTAGGGGATGAGCTGTGGGGAGGAGTAAAAGTCTAACCAAACCTGGAGATATCTCGTTCTCTTCGAAATAGCTTTAGGGCTAGCCTCGAGTAAATTACTTTGCGGGGGTAGAGCTACTGATTGGAGATGGGGGGCCACCAGCCTACCCACTCCTACCAAACTCCGAATACCGTAAAGTGTACCTCGGGAGTCAGACTGTGGGCGATAACGTTCATGGTCAAGAGGGAAACAACCCAGACCGCCGGCTAAGGTCCCAAATTCTTGCTAAGTTACTAAGGAAGTCTGATTGCCGTGACAATCAGGATGTTGGCTTAGAAGCAGCCACCATTTAAAAAGTGCGTAATAGCTTACTGATCGAGCAGTTGGGTGCCGATAATGAACGGGAATAAGCAAGAAACCGAAGCCGCGGTGCTACACTTACTTTGACAATGTGCAGTCTGGTCATATGTATTGCGTCATGCATCGTACGCCGTACGTAATGCATCATTTGAAATACGCGATACGCATCACACATCGTGACTGTATTTTGTCAAAGTAAGTGCAGCAGGTAGGAGAGCGTAACTGTCAGCACTGAAGCGGTACGGAAACGAGCCGTGGAGCGGCAGTTAGTGATTATGCCGGCATGAGTAACGATAAAGCAGGTGAGAATCCTGCTCGCCGAAAGCCTAAGGTTTCCTGGGGAAGGTAAATCCGCCCAGGGTTAGTCGGCCCCTTAGTCGAGGCTGAAAGGCGTAGACGATGGACAGCAGGTTAATATTCCTGCACCATGTATCGAAGGTTATAACTGTGGGAGTGACGTAACGACAAGGGCTGGAAGCTGATTAGTCGTGGCTATCGTGCCTGCGGCGTGGCCGGCAGGTAAATCCGCCGGCGTAATCGCCAATGGACCGCGAGGGGCGATTTGTGATCCCCGAGCAGTCGGAGTCGTTACCGAGAAAAACTTCAAACAGGACGACGATGCATGACCGTACTAAAACTGACACAGGTAGGCGAGGAGAATATCCTCAGGCGCTCGAGAGAACCGTCCTTAAGGAACTCGGCAAATTGACCCCGTAAGTTCGCGATAAGGGGTCCCTCCAGGCGCAAACGATTATTCGAATGCGTGCTGAGGGCGCAGTGAAGTGGCTCTGGCGACTGTTTACCAAAAACACAGTTCTCTGCTAACACTTAAAGTGGATGTATAGAGAATGACGCCTGCTCGGTGCCGGAAGGTTAAGAGGATGGGTTAGCCCCTTCGGGGGTGAAGCTCCTAATTGAAGCCCCGGTAAACGGCGGCCGTAACTATGACGGTCCTAAGGTAGCGAAGTTCCTTGTCGGGTAAGTTCCGACGTGCATGAACGGCGTAACGACTGGAGCACTGTCTCAAGGACGGACTCG
>DUZQ01000136.1 GCA_013349435.1 Planctomycetota bacterium
CCACCCGGACTCAAACGGATTGTCATCACGCAAAAACTCGAGCCAGAATCGGCTGAACCCGTACAGGATAAACATCAAGCTGAACGTACAGCCGGACCACATCAAGCCGTACCTCTGCCAGAATACAAGAAGGATAGCACACAACAAAAGTGCGTTCGCCGAAGAATACAACTGGGTGGGATGAACGGCAAGACAGTCAAATATATGGAGAATAATTATGAAAAGCAGAATAACAAAATTCGCCGCTGCGGTGGAGATAATAATTGGTGTATTTTTGGGATTGAGTTATTTTACTGGTTCGATAGATGGGGCAGGGGCAGCGTTTGCTGATGTGCTTGAAAATATAAGCAATGCCAAAAATGCGGTTTACAAAGAAACTTTTGAGTTGCCTGATCATACGTTCACTAATGAAGTAATGGCCCTGGAATCTGGTATTCAGCGAAGTGTTATCTCAACCGGTTCAATTATGATTTTTGATTCGAAGAGCCATACATTTTTGTGGTTAGACCCATCGTCAAAAAAGGCAAGGCGGGTGTTAAATCCAGCACAAAAAAGAAGCACAAAAGGCTTTACCTACATAGGATGGATAAGAAAACTGCACGAAGAAGAGGCGGAGTTTGTCGGCATAAAAGAACTGAAAGGTAGCAAGGTAAATGTTTATATTTGGGAAGTTCCATTTGAGAAAATAACAGTATGGGTAGATCCTGAGACAAATCTTCCTGTAAAAGTCGAACATAAACGTTTTGCTAACAAGGAGAGAAATATTGTAGTACCTAAATTGTCATTATCTGAAGCTGACTTTGGCGGAGATGCCGGCCATATAAAAACTTCAAGCATCAGCAGCGGTCGGAGCAGCGGTTTAGGTATACAGAATGAGCAAACTGCGACAATGTTCGATTTTCAAGGGGATGCAGACAGACCCATTTGCTGGTGGAAATCTGAAGATACAGACGGCTATCGTGTGATTTACGGGGACTTAAGCATAGGGACTTTGCCTACAGAGCCACAATTAGGTGAGGGCGAATAGTGTCTTCGAGTTAGGGGGCGGTTCTTATCCTTAGTTAAGAATAGGCCGAGCTGAGTTTTTGGGGCCCGGTTTTTTTTATTCTTGGGGTCTTTTAGTTCTTCTGTTCTTTGGCAGTATCCAAAAGCTTTGTCAGTTCGTTCATGATCCCAAGTTCTTTGGCCCATTCCCTTAAATACTGAATGTCCAAAAGATCTGCTTGGACAATCAAAACTCCAAGAGCATCCTGAAACTGCTGCTGCGATTGACGCCCTTTTGACCATTCCAGTTTGCTCAAAATTGTATCTTCCGGCGAAACAACCCATAAATTTGAGCCTTCGATAGGGAATTTTCTTTTCCTGTCAAACTCCCCGGCGCTATAGGGACGGTCTTTTCGGAGAATTAAATCTACCTTCCAGCCGGCTTCAATATCTATTACATTGAACATCGCCTGTTCTCTCAGTGCCTTCCTCGCCGAGTCGGAATTGACATAATAACCCGCTCCGAGAATTTCAATGAATGCATCGAGCTGATTCTGTGTAGGATCAATTACGACATCCACATCGTTGGTGGCTCTTGGGCGACCGTGAAAACTGCTGGCAAACGAACCGGAAACCATATAAGGGATTCCAGATTTGGTCAGGGCGGAAATTACGTTGTTTAAGAATTCATTCTGGCTTGTCATGGTTCAAGCTCAATATCGCCAAACGCTTCTTTGAACAGTGAATCGCCGATCATAAGTTTCGTTACCGCCATCCCGACCGTCTTATCATCATATTCAGGATGACGGCTGCGTACACCTGCCTCTACAGCGGCGCGGACGTTAGCGTTAAGCTCAAATGTCATTTCGGCTCTTTGGCTAATATCCATTTTTCTGAGAACACCGTCCTGGATAGATTGTGCGTGAAAAGATGTGTCACCTGGAACATGGAGATTAATCATTTGTGTTCCTATTCCGGCTTCTTTAGTTCTTCGACTTTCGGCAGGTCCTTGATAGTATTTAGGCCGAAGACTTCCAGAAATTTCTTTGTTGTCCCGTAGAGCATGGGTCTTCCTAAGACTTCTGCTCTGCCGACAATTTTAACAAGCCCCTTGTACATCAGTCCGCGAATCATCTCACCGGCGGCGACACCTCGAATTGCCTCGATGTCGGCACGCATAATCGGCTGTTTGTAAGCGATAATCGCGAGCGTCTCCAGGGCCGCCTGAGAAAGCTTAGTATCCGTTCGGGCGCGAAGCAGCTTCTTGAGCCAGTGATTGTACCGGCTAAGCGTCATCATCTGGTAACCGCCGGCGATTTGCTCGATACGAAAGGCAAAATTGCCCGCTTCATACTTGGTGTTAAGGGTTTCGATGTGCCTGCGTATCTCCCTTACACCGCCGGCTTCAACAATCCCTGCGAGTCTTTCGGCACTTATGGGTTCATCACTTGCAAAAAGAACCGCCTCGGCCACCGACTCGACTGTTATCTCGCCACTTTCATCACTTTCATCGTCCTGGGTAACCTGCCGAGGTGCAAAATCATCACCACCAGCCTGAGCATTCGGGCTTTGTTCGGTCTGTTCATCAGGCTCGCTGCCCAAGGACTCAGCGTCAACTTTTTCCTGCGGCTCATTATCCGTCATATTTTCTTCCAGTTAAATGGGTCCGTATCTTTCCTGCTTAACCTTATTTTTACATCTTTGAGCCGTTTTTTCAACATATTTGCCAGATTCTTCAACACAAACCGCTCCGAAACCGTATGTGAAAGACATAAACATGTAACACCGGCTTCAGCGGCGGCCAATGCGTGATGGTGCTTCAGTTCGCCCGTCAGATAAATGTCGCATTTTTCAGAGATAACCGAGTTAATTATCTTCCCACACGAGCCTGCACAGACCGCCGCTTTTCGTACGGTTCGTTTCTGGGGTCCGACAATTCCTATTGCCTTTGCCCCTGTTACCTTTTTAATCCTCTCTATTATCGTCGAAATGGCCTCCGGCTTGGAAAGAGCACCCATCCTGCCCAGGCCGAACCTGCTTTCAATATCATAATGCCTGAATACATCAAAGGCCGGTGTCTCATAAGGGTGCGCCTTGCGCATCGCGCTAACCACCGCGGCCACTTTGTCACCGGACACGACTGCTTCGAGTTTAATCTCATCAACCTTTTCGAGCCTGCCCTTCCTGCCTATTGCAGGCTTAGCTCCTTCAAGAGGCAAAAACGAACCCACACCCTCACTCTGGAAACCGCAGTGCGAATAGTTTCCAATCATCCCCGCACCGGCTGAATAAATCCTCTCAGCAACAGCTTTGGCGTCATTAACCGGAACAAAAGTAACGAGTTTATATTGTTCGGGGCCGGGTGGTCTTACAAAATCGCCTATAGGCTCACACTCTTCAATACCTACAATATCGGCCAGAGCATCGTTAACTCCGCCCGGCGCCGCGTCAAAGGCCGTGTGTATTGAATAAACGCAAATTCCCGCCCGAATCAGTTCATAGACCACCGCTCCGGGCCCGTCAGCGATTACCTGCTTAAGGCCGTCCCATATTACCGGATGATAACTTAAAATCATATCGACTCCTGACTGCCCGGCCTCTGCGACGACATCAGAGGTAATATCTATCGTCAGCAAAATGTTTTTTACATTCCTGCCTGCATCACCTACCAGAAACCCGACGTTATCCCACTCCTGCGCCAACCTCAGCGGTGCAATCTTTTCAATCTCCTCGAATATTTCACTTGTCTTCATTTGCTCGTTTCCTTGAGTTAATCTTGCGAAACTACTTTGTCCACACACTTCATAAGCCTGCTTGTTATCGCTCCAACCTTACCATCTCCCACAGTGTGGGCCTCAACCGCAACAACAGGCAGGACAAGCATTATAACATTAGTTATGAAAACCTCATCGGCGGCCAACAGGTCCTGTATGGTAAGGTCCTTTTCGATAAGTGAGACCGACTCGGCCTTTGCAACTTCGCATACCGTCTTTCTCATAACTCCGGGAAGTACCGGCGTATCGAGCGTCGGCGTATAAAGAACCGAATCTTTTACACAAAAAACATTACTCACACATCCTTCCGCCAGACGGCCATCCGTAGTGAACCACAAGGCCTCGGCAGCCTGTTTTTTGTGAGCAATATCCAGCGCCAGCAGCCGTGAGAAATAATTCGTCGTCTTATGCCTCGTAATCGGGTCCTGCACGTTCTGTCTGAAATCCGTCAAAACGACACGTACACCCTTTTCGTAGTACTGGGCAGGGTAAGGCTCGAATCGTGTCGCCGTAATTAATAGAGTCGGTTTGCATTCGTTTGACGCCGACATCGGACCGTTTGTAAGGGTCAGACGCAATCGCGCATCGGTCAGATTGTTCGCCGCCAAAACCTGTTCAATAACATCAGATATATATTCTTTGTCGTATGGATTACTTATAGCCAGTTTAGCGGCGCTGGCAAAGAGCCTCGAAAGGTGTGCCTCCAGCGCGAATACCCTGCCTCCGGTGCAGCGCATCGTTTCAAAAAGGCCCATACCGTATAAAAATCCGCTGTCACTGACGGATATATGAGCCTCTGCGTCATCTACGATTTTGTTATTTAAAAAAACCTTATTCATAGTATAGCGTTTAGCGTTTAGCGTATAGCGTTTAGCGTTTAGCGTATAGGATGGAGCATTCTATATAATATGCTCCCCACTTCCTTTAAAAGTTTTTCTACGCCTTGGTTCTCGATAATATAATTTAAGTCTTTCGCTAACAAAAATTGGGTTTCTAATTCCAGCAATGACCCATAAGCAATAGACAAAAACTGGTTGTATTCTGCTTTGTGTTTTCTTCCATACCCTTCGGCTATATTTGATGGTATAGATACAGCCGCTCTTCTCATCTGTTGAGATAATCCATAATCTTCAGATTTTGGAAAATCTCTTGTCGTTTTATATATTTCAAGAACTAACTTATAGCTTTTCTGCCAAACTATAAGGTCCTTAAATGACTTCGTTTTCATAACTGTTCCTTATTCCCTGTCTTGCGATCCCTGACAGTTTCTTTCTCTGTTCCCCTTTCTATCTTGTTAGCTTTCTCGGTTTACATCGTAAAAGCCCATTACAAGCCACCTAATGAACCGATAAACAAGCCAGATGAGAAAATAAACAAACCAGACGCCCCCATAACCGGCTGCCGCACCCCCTAAGCCAGCTAATATGCATAGTCCAATCAAGGATCCTTGTGATAAGTTGACCCAAAAACCAGTTTCTAATTCTTTCAGCTCTATCTCCGTTTTTTTCTTTTCAGTGCGAAATTTCTCTTGAAAATAATCATCGATTTCTTTGTCAGAAAATCCGTCTTTGAGCAATTTTGTTCTTTCCACTTCTTCAGCGTGGCTGTCTATTGTAGCTAATACTTGTCTAAATTCTTGCTCGGAGGACGGTTCTGGCAGATCAGATGTGTCTCCAAAAGCCTCGTAATCCCCAGGCTTCACAGATATATTGGGGTCTGCTCTTATGTAGGCCATGTACGTCTCGTACTTACATTCTTTTAAGCGTGTCTGTGCCGCGTGATATTTTCGACTGGGTATTGCGCCGGCATAAAACGCACAAAAAACGGCAGCAATTATTGCCGAAACAAGTGTAATTCTTCGGAATCCGCGTGTTAGATTTATTCTTCTTGTCTTTTCGCCTTCTTGTCTCTTTTTGTCTCGAAAGGTGTAGATTAAGCCGCCTGCCACGAGAACTACTAAGAGCACCCATACAGCAAAGTAAGCGTAGTCAGGGCGATAGGTATCAACAATTCTGACAAAGGCAAACAATATGATTACTCCTATCCCAAGCCACATAACAATAAGCTGCTTCTTATTCATAATTTCGTACCTCTCCCAACAAGATGTGTTGATTTTATCGTTCTAAATTTTGTATTTTAAACTTTGCCTTTTCCTATCCGCTACCCTTTACCCGCTGTACGCTATCCGCTATCCGCTGCACGCTGTCTGCTGCACGCTGTCTGCTGCACGCTGTACGCTGCACGCTGTTTATTCCCGCCAAGAGCGCCATCGCCTTGGTAATCGTTTCATCCCACTCTGCCTGCGGGTCGGAGTCCGCCACAATACCACCCCCCGTTTGAGCAAAGGCCCTGCCGGAGGTGATAATAATCGTCCGAATCGCGATATTTAAACAAACACTACCGTCAAGCCCTATATACCCAATACTGCCGGTATAGACGCTTCGCTGCGTCGGCTCAAGCTCGTCAATAATCTCCATCGCCCGAATCTTCGGGGCTCCCGTAATCGAGCCGCCCGGAAAAACACCCTTTAATATATCGCAAAAACCAACATCGTCCCGCAACTCGCCCCGGACCGTCGCCACTGCGTGGAAAACCGTAGGATACGCCTCTATTGTTCTGGGCTGAATAACATTTCTCGAGCCCGGCTTACAAATCCTGGCGATATCGTTCCGTTCAAGGTCAACTATCATGTTCAGCTCGGCCTGCTCCTTGTCGCTCTGAACCAGATCGGCGAAATTCACTTCGTTAATCCGCTCGGCGCCCTGCGCCCCTGTTATGCGCCTGCGCGTGCCCTTTATCGGTTTGGTCGAGATAAATCCCTCCCGAACCGTTATAAACATCTCGGGTGATGCGCTTACTATTGAAAAATCATCACTACCTATAAAAGCCGCATACGGACTGGGATTATAATGATTTTGCCAGTGATACAAATAAATCGGGCACGTATTATAAGCCGCCTCAAAACGCTGGGAAAAATTAATTTGATAAACATCTCCCTCGTAAATATACCTCTGTATTCTCTCAATAGCCTTGAAGTAATACTCCCTGCTGATATTGCAACTAAAATCCGAAAGGTCCGGCGACTCATTATAAAAGCCGCCGGCCTGGGGCAAAATAACTTGCGTCTTTTCCGCCTGCCTTAGCAAATGCTCCACCGAATCCAGCTTAGCTTCAGCCGATTCACCATCGCCGGCAATCCCCAGAGAAACCAGCCACCATTTTCCCTCCAAATGGTCGTAACAAATCGCCCGGTCGTAAAAGCACAGATGTATCAGTGGAATATTAATATCGCACGCCGCCCTTTGCGGCAGCTTTTCAATATAACCGTTCAACTCATAGCCGAAATAACCCATCCAGCCGCACCGAAACAAGCCTTTGGGTAATTCGGTTTCGTGAGCATTATCAAGACGATATTTATCCAAAACCTGCTGCAGTTTAACAAAGGGGTCCTTATCTCCGCCCCAAAACTGCAGGACCTCCTTCGGCTCAGCCGCCCAGGTACTGAACCTGTTACCGTCGGCAACCGACACATTGCCGCCAAGAACCGAAGGCAGATTCCGCACCGAAACAACCTGTGTCATCCCCGGCGGTGTCGCCGGCGAAATAACCTTTCTGAAGCGTAAATGTGTCTCAATTGATTTGCTCAACCGCCGCGTACCCGACTAACACTTTGAATATCCCTTCTCTTCAAAAAACCGCAAAGCTTCGACTGTATCCTCAAAGACCCTCGTCGCCGTCTGGGTTACGAATACCGACGGCCTGACCCTCGCAGGCCAGATGACATAAACCTCCTTCGCCGCCTCGTGAGCGTGCTGAAGCTCCCGCTCCACACCGCTCGACACCGCCGCGCTGCCGTCGGCTAATTCCGGAATAAAACTGATTATCATATCGGATTGGTCGATAAGGGCAAAATCCCGCGCATATATCTGACTGTTTATATCGCTCTCTATATCGAGAACCTCCCCCAGACTGAATTTCACCTTTTTCCCCAGCGCGCTAACCTCCATATAATCAAGTCCCTTCGCCATCGCTTTTCTGGCACGGTACGGCAGGTACGCTTCCTCCACATCAGCCGGGTCAAAGCAAATAAACGGCCCCCGCATCGCATCTCGAAACCTGTTGATTTCTTCGACAACTTCCGGTTTGTCGGCTACATGAGTCATCGGAAAGCTAAGATATGTCTTGCTGCGTTCCCCCTCGAACGCAAGCCTGTAAAAAGTCTCAACAGTACCGCTGCCCGCCCCGCGGGCCAGACAATAATACAACGCATCCTCGTTGACTCCCTGGCGCATCATCTGGGTTGCCAATATCTCCTCTTCACGCCAGACCAGCAGGTCTTTTAGTCGATGATGCTTAGGTCCTCTGCCCGCCAGACGAACATGAAGCATATCGGCACCACCTACAAGACAAACATACATATCCGCATTTAACTGCCTCATCAGGTCAAAGTCAAACGCCGGAAAAAGACCGTGATGCCACCTGAACGTCGCATGCGTATTCACTATCAAACATTCTGCTTCGTTAGACCGGGCAATAATATCCTTAAATACGCTGCGCCGAAGCAAATGCAGCCGCTTCAGCGGTATATCCAATATCCTGCCCGGCGAAATGTCCGGCGCCTCGGCATACATCATATCCCCGACGTTGCACAGCGCTACCTTCCTGCCCCTGGCCTTCGCCGACACGCAGACCTCCTGCAGATACTGCTTCTTATCAAGACCAACCATTCCGGTTACCACTATTATCATTGCCGCTACCTGCTCGGTTCCCCTCAAAGATTCTCTAATCGCTGCTGTTTATCGTAATCCTGAAGTGCTCTAACGATATCATCCATCTCGCCGAACATCACCCTGTCAAGATTGTAAAGCGAAAGGTTAATCCTGTGGTCCGTTACTCGATTCTGAGGAAAATTGTAGGTCCTCACTTTTTGCGACCTGTCGCCCGAGCCTATCATTGTCCTTCGCTTCTTGTCCCGCCGCTGTCTGTCCTTCTGTCTGTGCATTTCATATATCCGGCTCCGCAATATCCGCCAGGCCTTTGCACGATTTTTATGCTGGCTCTTCTCATCCCGCATACTCACCGTAATCCCGGACGGAACATGCTCCAGCTTTATCGCGCTGCTTAATTTATTCACGCTCTGTCCACCAGGCCCGCTTGCTCGGCTGACATGCTCTATCACGTCATCCGGGTTTATTTCAATATCGATTTCCTCCGGCTCAGGTAAAACCGCCACCGTCGCCGCCGAGGTGTGGACCCTTCCCTGCGATTCGGTTTCCGGAATCCTTTGTACACGGTGACCGCCCCCTTCGTAGCCCAGTTCAGACCACACACCAGCTCCTTTGATATTCATTATCAGCTCCCGCAAACCGCCCATCTGGGTCGGTGAAAACTGGAGCATCTCCACCTTCCACCCGCGACGCTCGGCGTACCTGGTGTACATATTATAAAGGTCCCGAACAAAAAGCGAAGCCTCCTCCCCGCCGGTACCGGGCCGAATCTCCAGAATCACCGACCCCACCGCCGCATCATCGGCCATCACAAGGCTGTCTCTTATCTCGGCCAAAAGCCGTTCTTTCTTCTCACCAAGTACCCTTACTTCCTCCTCGGCCAACGCGTGAAAATCGGCATCCAGCTCCTCATCGGCTGACAAACTCTCGGCGTCCGCAAAACCAACCACCACTTCTTTGTATTCACGATACCTGCTTACTACAGGCTTGAGTTTGCCCTGCTCCTTACTGAGCGGTATGAATCTGTTCGCATCGCTTGCAACAGAAGGGTCGCTTATCTGCCGCTCAATCTCAGAATACCTCTCATCAAGCTCTTCGAGCTTTGCCAGCAAATTATTATCCTGTTCGGACATAACTTATATCTGCCTCATCCATACCGGAAACATATAAGCAAAAAAATTACGCTGTCGGATTGGAAACGGCCAGGTGCCCAACAGCGCAAATTGTAAATTAAGTAAATAGCTACTTGTTTTTGTCGGTGGCGGCTTTTTTGAGGTAGTCCTTGCCGTATTTTTTCTGAAAACGCTCTATCCTCCCCGCCGTGTCCACGTATTTCTGCTTACCAGTATAAAATGGATGGCACATAGAGCATACCTCGGCGTGGATTTCCTTGGCGGTACTGCGGGTCTCGAATGTATTGCCACAGCCGCAATGCACCTTTACAGTATGATATTCAGGATGTATGCCTTTTTTCATATCAAATCTCTCCAAAATTAATAACTTTGGTATTATACCGGCCCCATAAAAATTTTCAACAAAATTTTTCAATTTTTATGGACCTGCTTCCACTTAATACCACACCGCCACTCGGCAGGGTAAAAGCCGGTTTCGGTCATAACTTCTTTACTCAAACCGACCAAGCCGGACCGGGCATTGACTATAAACGCCTTATTTGCAGGGACATAAGCTGACCTGTCATTCTGAATCCGGCATCCGGAACGACTGGATACCGGCTCCCGTTCGGCTCCGCTTGGGGCTAAAGGCTATTTCAGGGCAGGCTTGGCCGGGATGATAAAAGCGTCGGGGGCTCGGCTTCTGTTCAGGTTCGGCCGCTTGCGCGGCTCGGCTTCTGTAAATATTATCGCGTGGCTCGGCTTCTCTGCTCGGCGCTTTGATTCGGGCGCTTCAGCCGCGGCGATACCGCGTCTCGACGGGTGCGCGGCACGGCTTCTGTTGATATTATTGCGCGGTAGTTCCATCCCTTTGGCCGACCTGTGATGAGCTTAGTCGAATCAAGGCTAAAGGGCTGCCACCCGCCGGTGAGAGAATGGATTCCAA
>DUZQ01000122.1 GCA_013349435.1 Planctomycetota bacterium
TCCGCTTTCTTACCGCCCCTGGCCTGGTACCTTCAAACCCGGCCAAATCGGACTTACCACCTGGCAGTTTACTCTGCATTTCGCAAGGCAGATGCCCGGAGGAGGCCCGGGCCAGATGAAAAGCCAAAATCCCGATGAGATTATGAGGCAGTTCGTATCAGGCGAGCTGGAAATCAACTGCCTTGCCTGCCATAACACCCATCCGGGCCAGGACCAGGCAGAATATGCCGCGCAGATAGAAAAGCAGAATTTCCGCTGGGCGGCAACCGCTTCCTGTGAATTTGCCGCAGTAAAAGGTGCAGCAGCAAAGCAGGGTGACACTTATGACCCTTTGATGTCCGATGCAATATCGGTCGAATATCAGAAATCCGCTTTCGGATACAGGGACAAAGTCCTTTTTCATATCTCCAAGGATATCCCTCCGAAAAGATGTTATTTCTGCCACTCTAATTTTGACATCAATCCGGGCCACAAGCAGGAATGGATGCAGAACCAGGATGTCCATCTGAACTCCGGCTTGAGGTGTGTCGATTGTCACCGAAACGGCATCGAGCATAAAACAATTCGAGGCTACGAAGGTGAGCCGGTTACCAATCAAGCCCTCAGCAATGCTTATACCTGTCGTGGCTGTCACCTTGGTGATGGTGCGGCATCTGAAATAATCGGCGGCCTCGGAGCTCCGAGGCCGGAACATCCCGGTATCCCCGAAATCCACTTCGAAAAGCTCTCCTGTACTGCCTGTCACTCAGGTGTTATGCCCGCGAAAACAACATACAGAACTAAAACCGCACGTGCCCACGGCCTCGGCACCCACGACGCAGATAAATCTCCCGAAGCTCTGCCTCATATCGTTTATCCCGTGTTCGCACAAGCCTCAGACGGGAAGATTACCCCCTATAAGCTCGTATGGCCTTCCTTCTGGGCTACGCTGGATGGGCAGAACGTTGAGCCAATCGAAATCCGGCAGGTAAGACGAATTGCGGGTAAAATTTTACAAAGCGCGGACTCAGAAGAAACAGGCGGCTGGACCGAAATAACCGAAAAGCAGATTGCCAAGGTACTCAAAGCGTTCGATGAAGAAAACTCTATCGAGGGCAAGGCCGTTTATATCACCGGCGGCTCGCTGTATCAGATTGTCGATTCCAAACTTACTGAAACAGAAAACCATCCGGTAGCAAAGCCTAATATGTGGCCTATTGCTCACGATGTCAGACCGGCTGAACAGGCCCTCGGAAACAGCTACTGTGAGGAATGTCACTCAACAGATTCTCCATTTGTCTTCGGAAATATCGTGGTGGACTCGCCTGTTGCAAAGCAGCGAAATAAAACTAAAATTATGGTCGAGTTCCAGGACCAAAGCCCGCTGTATATGAGGCTCTTTGCAATGTCGTTCGTTTTTAGACCCTGGCTGAAAATTGTTGCTTTGCTGTCCTGTGCCGCCATTGCCGCTGTTCTGGCTTATTACGGTCTCAAGGCCATCGGATGTATAATAGACTTCGTAACTGAAAAAGTGAATCCGAATAAATAAAATGTTTCGTTATATTACCATAGCCGGTTTAGTTCTTGTTATTGCGATTATAGCCACACATCGCATTGTAGCTTCACCTCGAAAGCCAAAAGGAAAACAAAGTTATAATCCCTTACGGGCTTTGGTATATCTGCTCACTTTGCTGCTTTTGCCGCAGAGACTTGGTTTCTTTGGAAGAATAAGGAAACTATTATATCTCTTGGCCCTGCTGTGCTTTATAATTCTGGCAGTGACAGGTTTTTATCCCGCCCTGGTACTCAATCAAAGATTATCAGGATATCTGCTTATGATACACGTCACCGCCGGCGGTGTATTCGCTGCCTGTCTGGCTCTGCTGGCACTGATGTGGGCTGATCTGTGTAGGTTTGATAAATTTGACCTGAAGTGGATAACAGGATTATTCTGCCATACTGAAGAATATCAAGCGAAGAATACCCACACGCGTCTCTTTCCGAAACTCATCTTCTGGTTAATTCTTATTGCGGCCCTGCCGCTTATCTTATCAGTTGTTCTAAGTATGTTCCCTATGTTCGGTACCGAATGGCAGATTCTCTCTGCCGGGATTCACCGCTATAGCGCGCTGGCCTTTGCTGTGCTTGCCGTTTTACATATTTATATGCTCGCTATATTGAGCAGAGAATAATTTTTTCTGTCAATGCCAAAGACAGGCAAATTAAAGTTGATATAATAAGGCGGACAGTAATGTTATTGTTAATTTGTTAAGGAGATGAATTATGAACAGTGAAATGTTACCGAATTATATTAAAATGGCTTCTCCGAATCCTGTTGAGAATCGAGCTCCATGGTACAAGAACACAGCCCCGGCCTATGCTGGCATCTTCCTATGGGTGGTATTCTATATGACCATCGCTGACGGCACTCTTAACAAGGCGGGACTCGGCTTGAGCCTGCTGGGACTGGTGGCTGCGGCCTTTATCTGTTACTTCCTTTTTTATCTTGTTCCGGGACTATATGGAATGAAAACCGGCTATCCATTGTATGTTATTGGCTCCTCAGCCTACGGTACAGCAGGCGGCTTTATCATTCCAGGCCTTTTAATGGGAATTCTTCAGTTTGGCTGGCTGTCTGTTAATACTGCGGTTTCGAGTGATTTTATAGTTCAGGCCGCTGGGCAGCCTTCGGCAACTGATGCGGTAACGGGAGAATTTCATGGCAGCATGGCCTTTACAATTGTTGCTGTCTTATGGGCACTTGCTGCAATATTTGTCGCACTCAAGGGAATACACTATCTCGGTAAAGTCTCTACTTTTCTTCCTATCGTACCTCTGGCTATGCTTCTGATTGTCTTTTTCTCGAATGTGGGAAGTGCTGGCGAGTACCAGACTCCTACAAACGGCAATCCTATATTTGGTATGCTTACAGTAATAACTATTGTAGTTGGTTTCTTTGCCACGGCAGGTGCTGCCGGAGTCGATTTCGGTATGGCTAACCGAAATAAAAAAGATATCCATCTCGGAGGGCTGTTCGGTATTGCTCTGGCCATCATCGTGGCAGGCGGATTAGCAATCGTTGCAACCGCCGGTACACACGCCAAGCACCCGGAACTACAAGGCTATACTTTTGACGCTGTAATTAGTGCTCAGAAGGGATTTTTATCGCAGATAATGTTTATCCTTTTCGCAGCAGCCAGTTTCGCCCCGGCCTGTTTCTGCTCTTTCATTGCGGGAAACAGTATCGACACACTCTTCCCGAAAATTAGCAGAACCATCGCAATGCTGATTGGCGCCGCTGCTGCGATTATTCTTGCTGCAACGGGTGTCGCACTGAATCTGGTGGGCTTTTTTACCATCATAGGCGCATTTTTCGGTCCCATCTGCGGTGCGATGGCTGCGGACTACCTGCTGAGCGGCTGTAAGTGGTCAGGGCCTCGAAAAGGCGTTAACTGGGCAGGCTACATCTCACTGATTGTTGGCTTCGTTGTGGCAATCTTACCTATGGTTAAAGCGGACTGGTTCGGGTTCATCAGCCCTGCTCCGGTCATCGCCTTTATCATCGGATTTGTGCTTTACATCATTCTTGCAAAAGCAGGTCTGGAACCTGAGGTCGTACCCGTAACTGCTGAAAGTCTTCCTGAGACGGGAAGTGAAAAAATCCCTGAATCGCCTAAAGCTGAGACGGCCTCGGAAGAAGCTCAAAGTCAACCACCACAGGATACAACAGACGAGAAACCGGAAGAAAACCAAAGCGATAAGCCGGAGTAAATTTCTTGCGAACAGCAAAATCAGGCAGGCAAACCCGAAGTACTTCGGGTTTGAAGTGAAAAAATTTACTGCAAAAGTTTTTGGTTGGTTTGAGCCGGGCCGAAGTTTATCGAGCGCTGAAATATGCCTTGATGAAGCTGTCGGAATATATCTGTTTGTTCATCAGCATCTCGGAAGTGGCCACCACATTCATCAGTTCGTGGTCGAACACGTCAACTATTGCAGAATCCAGTCCGTGCGATATTGCCATTGCCAGGAATATCCGGTTAATCAGAGACCTTTCGCTTGCACCCTGAGAGATATTGGAAAGACCCAGTGTGATATGTGGAGGCGGGTCTGATAAATAATTTATCTGGTCCAGTGCCGAAAGTATGTTACCGGCCTGAGCCTGTGCGTTCGGGACATTGACGGGAAGCAGAATGGGATCAATAAATATTCTTGGGGTATCGAATCCTTTCTCCATTACTTTCTGCACAATCTCGGCCGCCAGTGCCACTCGCGTATCTACATCTTGAGGTATGCCGTTTTTGTCCATCGTAAGTGCGATAAGACAGGATTTGGGGCCGGCATTCTGGGCCATCTCAAGATATTTGTCGAACACCTCCTCATCCGTTTTTTTATTCACAGGCGTGGAATTAAGCATAATACCGTTGTTAGGATCAGCCACCTTCAGACCTGCCTCAATCACGTTAGGCTTTTGCGAATCCAGACAAAGCGTGGTGGAGCAGCTTTGCTGTATGGTTTCTACAAGCCACTGCATCGCACCTTCCTGGTCGCTGGCCGCGGTCCCCACATTTACATCGAGATAATTCGCTCCCGCTTCTGTCTGTCTTCTGGCCAGTTCCTGAATAACTCCCTTGTTTTTATCCGCGATGGCCTGCTTGACCTCCTTGAACATTCCGTTAATACGCTCACCTATCAGAATCATAACTGCCATCTCCTTTCGTTATGTAATCACTCTCTGGGCTTATTTTGCTCTTTTCGCAAAAATAAGAACATATCTTCATTGCCTATATCGAACTGCTTATATACCTGTCAAAGCAGCTTATTGCCAAACGTTATCGATGAAATTTTTTACAATCTCAACCGCCTTGGGGTGTCTCATTCTTATTATATCTGCGCCGCTTTGAAGAAGACAGATTGCGCCGACTGCTTCCCAAATAGGCCCGCGTTTTTCGGCCGAACCCCAACCGGCAGCATCCTGCTGTCTGGCTTCCTTGACCCGCCAGGTTTCATATCCCACGTCACATATAACAGGCATTGCCATCATTTTGTCTCCGCTTAGCGCTGCAAGTCTCTGACGCTCCTGAATAGAATAAGAATATTCCATCCCGTAGCCCAGAGCACCGGTCGCCTGAAAACTTATCACTCGCTCCAGTGGAAATCCCATATCAGAAACAAGAATATTAACCTGCTTACTTATATTGATATCGACCGGGGCTTCGGTTATCAGATTGTGCTTATCTGCAAGGGCGATTGCCGTAAGTGACTTGTAATTGTCCTCCGTCACAGTCCCAAGAAGGACATTTTCACCCTTCGCGGCCTCACTAACCTTTGGCATTACCTCGTTATCTTTCTCATCGTCGTCACAGCCCCACAGTATCAGCGGCACGCCGACCGCCTGGAGCACATCTTGAGTGACCTTAACAGCGTGCTCGGCATCTTTATTGCCCTTGTCAGGATGAATACCGTCGAACTTGACACATATTAGCTCTGCCCCGAATTCGTCAACACACTTTTTGCCCCAATCCGCAGGACTTTCCATCACATCCTTATAGTTTTCGGCAAGCACATCCGGCCAGTCATCAGGCCTGCTGTCGAGCACATCCATCGCAATAACCGGCTTGTGGCCGGAATCTTCCGTAGAGCCTCCGTAAACTACATTTTCTGCTCCGCCTACCGTCACTGTCGATGTACGTGTCCCGCCTTGTTCGATGGTCGCACCCAATGTAAGACGATTTACTTTTCCCGCAAAACTCTCTGTTATCTCTGGTATCGGCATTTGAAAACCTCCAATGCTTAGCTATTTCGATTATTCAATTTCAAGTTTCTCAGAAAGAACTGCCTTAATAGCAGAAAAAGCCGGGCTATCCTCTTGTATATCAAAAACCGTCTTTCCCCGGTTCAAAGTTTCATAAAGGCTTTCGTCATACGGAATAAACCCCAGGTTCTCGATGGTATCAAGCTGCTGAGGACTTTGCACTTTATTCCATAAGACTCCGATTTGCTTGATGGAAATCGGAAGCTTGTTGGCAAGCTCGAATATTCGCTGAGCGGTAATCGCACCAAGAGGCGTTGCCTCGGCTATTATACATAAAAGCTCAATATTGTTTGTCGTCCTTCTCGAAAGATGCTCCATCCCCGCTTCATTATCTATCACTACAAATCCGTAAGATTTACTCAAATCGTCGAGAAATTTTCTAAGAAGATTATTTGCCGCACAATAACACCCGGGGCCTTCGGGCCTGCCCATAGTCAGCAAATCAAATCCTTTCGCTTCCGTAACCGCCTGTTGTATTCCGAATTCAAAAGAACGAGCACGGTTCGTCCCCGCAGTTTTGGAGGTACCTGCAACCGCCTCTTCACGGACCTCCGCCACAATATTCTCCGGCTCAATACCCAGAGTAAGTCCGAGGCAGGAATTCGGGTCCGCATCCACAGCCAGTACCGCCTGCGGTGATTTGCCTATCAATGCATGGACCATCAAAGCTGCAATTGTGGTCTTACCCGAACCGCCTTTGCCGCTTATCGCTATAGTATGTGACATCGTATCAACTCCCTTTTACCTGCTTTGCCTGAGCTTTTATCGAAGGAAATAAAGATAAATCCGTGTGTGGCAAAAACTTCGCTCTGATAAACTCGTCCATATAACCCGGATGGCTCATCAGGTCAAAGTACGTCATATTATTGGCGATATCCTCGGCGGTTTCAAGAGCCTTGCGTGCCAGCAGTACAGTCTTGGCACCTGCAATAGATGTGTTGCCGACGTATTGTATCTTCTCCAACGGAATATCAGGCAGCATACCTATAGTTACCGCCTGTTTTGTATTCAAATAATTGCCGAAGCCGCCGGCAAGGTAAATTATATCAATATCATCCGGTTTTATCTGAGTTGACTCCGTAAGAACCCGGATAGCGGCAAAAACCCCCGCCTTGGAGCGTATCAAGTTATCAATATCCGCTTGAGTTATAAAAATTTCCTGGTAGCCGTTGCCAGGCTGAATTATCTGATACTGAAGACCATCTTCTCCCTCCCTGACCCGAGGATTGTGGTTTTGTTTAATCCGCCCGGTTCGATCGATTATACCATTTATAAAAAGCTCGCCAAGCGTATCGAGCAGACCCGAGCCGCAAATACCGGCAGGTCTGCCGTCGCCGATTGTTTTTATTTGGGAAGAGCCGTCACGACGTATCTGCAACTTTTCAATTGCTCCTGCCCCGGCACGCATACCGTGTTTGACACCGCTGCCTTCAAAGGCCGGCCCCGCAGAGCTTGAAGCGCAAACAAGCCAATCCTTGTTGCCCAGCACCACCTCTCCGTTTGTTCCTATGTCGGCAAACAAAGATACGCCATCCTTTGTGTACATTCTGGTAACCAGAATTCCTGCTACAATATCGCTGCCTATATAAGCTGCCACACTCGGCAGACAGTAAAGCAGAGCACGCTTGTTTACCTGAATGCCTACTTCCGCCGCGCGAATCGGAGGAACGAAACCGGCCGAGGCGATATAAGGCTCCTTTCTTATCTGCGTCGGGTCCAGATTCAAAATAAAATGTATCATCGCTGTATTACCCGCACATGTCACGGTAGTTATATCCTGAAGGTCTATCCTCTTTCTTGAAGCAAGGGTCACGATGAGATTGTTGACATCATGCACAATCCGGTTCTGCATCTCATCAAACGCATCGTTCTGCTCGGCATAAATTATCCGCCGAATGTAATCCTCCCCGAAATTTATCTGGCTGTTATATGTCGCCTCAGTATCAAGGGTGTTTGCATTTGTAAGGTCAACCAGATGAGCCACCACCGTTGTTGTTCCCAGGTCAAGAGCCACTGCATAATTCGTTCTGTATCGCTCTGCAGGCTCTATTTCTATCACTTCCGTGGTGCCGCCACGCCTGCCGATTGTCACCGAGACGTCGTAATCGCTCTCTCGAAACATCTTCGAGAGGTTCTGTAAAATTCTACAGCCCGTCTGCATTATCGGGGCGTCAATCTGTTTGCGTATCGCAAGATAAAGCCTTTCGTGGTCAGCAGTATTATCACTCACAGTTGGAGGTGACATCTTCACGTGGAGCTTCTGAACCAGCGGCTCAAACTCAAATACTCCTTCCGGAACCTCTGCCGCAAGCTGGCTGAAACGCTGAGTGTCCGTATCAAGTAAAATCTGACTTGTCTCGAGGGCGTGGGGTTTAGGAACTGTTACCACCATATCCGAGAGCACTTTCGTCTGGCAGGCAAGAACCACGTTTTCCCGCATTTCCTCCGGTGTAAGCAGCGTGGTTGGTCTGCTTTCAAACTGACCCTCGTCCACTATTACCTTGCACTTGCCGCAGTAGCCGTCACCACCGCAAATACTTGTAAGATATACTCCTACCTGCTGGGCAGCTTTGAGTAATGTGCTCCCGGGTGGAACGTCAATGCATAATCCACTCGGCTCAAAACAAACCGTACACTTTTTCTTTTTCTCCTGAACCATAAAGTGGTCTTAAAAAAATTACTGCCACACTTCCTTTAGGTATTTCGGTATGGTTGCTGATTCCCGTGGACCAACCATGACTTCCCAGCCTGTTGTCTCTTCAAGTTTGCCGCTCATAACTGCCACATAACCGGGAATTATCAACTTGCGGTGCTTGATATGTTCTTCCACATTGCTTTTTTTAATCGCATCGGCAACCACTTTTTCGTTAAGTTTATCTCCCGAATAGGCCGTCAGTACACTTGTTCCTTCCGTATCCACCACTAAAATATAGCTGGCTACCCGGCTACTTTCAACGTCCGACTCAACAGTGTAGTAGGTTAATGAGAAGTTCGTCGTAAACATAAGTGGCGAGTTTTCATCCGGCTCCCCGACCGAATATAGTTTCGGCTCTACCTGGACCGGTTTTTGCGGGTCGGTGAAGATATTCATCACCACAGTAAGAAGAGGTAAAATCACTTCCGGCTCGGCAGCATCAACCACAACAATATTCGAGTATTTACAGATAAGGCTTGCAGCAGCCGCTACCTGCTCGCTCTCATCACCCTGTATAAAAGAAATTGTCGGATAACCCAGCGGCCGAAAAACCTTCCTCAAACTCAAAACTCGCATCCGGGTTGAATTATAAAGACTCTCACGAGGACTTTTATCTTCCAGAGTTAAAACCAGATTTTCAACTCCCCCAGACTTCACCTTTTCGCTGAGTTGGGAAAGGGCTTCAATGGAAGGAGCCTTAACCACCAGCGGGCACTTATTGTCCTTCGAGATTTTGGCCATCTGCTCAGCCGTATCTTCTTTAGCCGAAGCTATCAGCGGAACTCTATCGGAAGTCTTTGAAACGGCGGCCTCTATGGCCTCGGGTGAATCAGAACAAAGAATCATTGCAAGCTCGCTGCCTTGTTTAACGCTCTGGGCAGCCGCTGCAAATTTCTCACTTGAACCACTTTCATTTACAACCGCTATGGCATTTACCTTGATCTGCTGGCCCACCCGTTCGAACTCAAGGCTGTTTATCTTCTCGATTCGCTTGTTCAGCTCCTCCCCGGAGAGCTTGTCTGAAACCGTGACTGTTAATACCGTGGGATTATAAAATTTCTCCTCGTGACGGAACAATACCGTCTCCCGGCCCACCTGAACCTCGTTGTCGCCGTTGCCGAATTTTACAAGCTGCATAGGCGGAGCTGCTGCGGCGGCGAGCTTCTCTTTAGCATCCTCCGATACATGGGGACAATCCTCGAGTTTCGCTTTTTTTTGCGCAAGCTGCATCGCAAACGCCAGACACGTCGGCTTGCCGCATTCCTTACAATTGGTTTTCGGCAACAGCTTGAAGATTTCCAATCCTGAAAGTGCCATAACAGTCTCCTTTAATCTCACATAGAACTATAATTAAAACTGACTGTCTTGAATTGTGCAAACACCAAAATTTAGAAAAAACCGGCCGTCAAAACCCACCATATAAGGATAGACGGGATAAATTGAAATCGTTAGAACATCGGCTCCAGGGCCGCTGCCGGATGCTCGATTTTACTGATGTACTCCAGCACCTCTTCCTCGGTGGTGGCATTACTCTCATCGGCGATTTTATTCAGAAATTCCTCACTTTCCAGTCCCAGCTCTTCGGCCCGTTTTATAAGTCCTTCTTTGATTTCTTCTTTGAGCATCTTGGGCATCCATACTATACGCCTGATACCGCCTTCGGCTGCAATAAATTTCTTGGATAATATGTATTGCTTTGAGTGACCTATGAAGCCCGGTGTCTGCTGTCCGCCGCCTACCGTTCCCGCAAGTGTGGAAAATTTCATCCCGCAGGGCGTCATCTCGGGGTATTCACGGTTTACAATCATTATACCGCCAGTGGAAGGCAGCACCGCAGCAATGCACTCAAAACATCCGCATGATGTCATCGGGTCGGTAATCATACTGTATTGACTCATCCGCTCGA
>DUZQ01000101.1 GCA_013349435.1 Planctomycetota bacterium
CACCGTCTGCCAGGTCATCGGGTCGGGCGAAGGCGGTGTGCCGTCCTGGGTGGTAGCAGACTCAGCCGTTGACACAGCCGTCTCATTATAATTTGTACTGAGGTCTCGTGCCTTTACCGTATAGGTGTACTGAGTTAGTTCATTCAAACCTGTATCTTCATAGCTGGGATTATCCTGCCAGCCACTGTCATGGCCACCACCCGCCGTGCAGGTGAAGTAATACTCGACGCCGCTTGTGTCGGACGCTGTTGTAGCAGTCATTGATATCGAGTTCGGCCCTGTTGCAAAGGGCACGACCGCCCATGTCATGGGATCAGGTGAAGGTGCCGTATCAATCATTCCGCTCGGTAGTTCAAGTACCTGCCACTCGATATAACTTTCCTGGCCGTCTATCATACGCTGGATACGCAGATTCGACTCTGAGGTAAACTGGGCCGTGGACATTGGGCGCGGGTAAGCGGTTCCTATTCCATCGCAGGTAATACTGTGAAAATGCATTGCCTTATTGGGGTCCACCGATGGTGATAACGAGGCGTCCGAAGTAAACCAGTTTTCGTTGGCGGATTCATCGAGCAGTCCGCGCTGTGCGTTACCACTTCCAAAATCGATGAGATACCATTCTATGTTCGCATATCCTGTCTCCGCAAAGTGCTGGTAGAACTTGATTTTCGTCTCCGAACCGATATTGCCCGCCCATGCCACCTGATTTACGCCGTTGTTTGTGGGTCGAGCCTGAAATATCAAGATAGAATTATTCGCATCGGCGGCGTTTATATTAACCAACTCCGGGTCAAAGTAGTTGGGGTCATCCACAAGTACAGAGCCGTGCTGAATGCCGTCAATTTTGTTCGGGTCGAAGTCAACAACGACCCAGTTAAGGTTCGGAGCCGCGTTGCCCGAATCATTCCTCTCAATTGTTACCTGTGTTGTGCTGCTCACCCGTGCCGTCAACATCGCCTGACTGTAGTAACTCCGGCTTGCCGTATCGTTATCCGCGGTTACAAATGCCAGGCAATTAGCGGGAGTTACCGTTGAGCCGATGTTCAGGACTTTTGACGTGTCGGTTGTTGTCATCGAGCTTTGGCCGCGGTAAGCCGTGAACTCACTGCCCATACATTCAATTACCTGGTAGCTGACCCAGGTGCTGTTGGAAGTGGTGGTACGTTCAAAGCGGATATTATCGACCGCCTGCAGGTAGCCGCGGACCTGTACTATGTCGGAATTGGAGTTGGTTGCGGCGTAGCCGGTGCCGGGGCTAACCAGCACAAACGCCCGGCTCATATCGGAAACAGATGTTATTGGTACGTCTGTTGAAGTGCCTGTAACCTCGACACGTCCGGATTGAACCTTGTACCCATAAGGTGTATCTGCAAAGGTATTGCCAGTGAGCGCAAGAGCCGCCAGACAACAAAAAATCAAGAGCCGACCCCTTGTGTTTCTCCCTGCCTTCACTGCCGGCAGCGTTATCATTCTTGACGCCATCTGGACAAACACAGTCACCCTCAGCACCATATGTGCACAACTTGCGTGTTGCGTCCCTGTCCGAAGATATGGCCACACCACGCCACCCAACGCCTTCATCCGTGATTACTATGCGGATAACCGAACGACCACCCCGGGTTCGACCTTATTTCTTCCCGACAGTTGACACAGGAGTTTCCAGGCCAACTCACAATTCCACCGGCCCGTCCACATCGGCGAAACCAAGACTACATCGTTCTTTGAAGGTTTGGCGCGAAAGCTTGATACATCCCCCAAGCTCACTCACCTCTCCTCTTTCTGCCATTTGTCATTCCAGATTCGATTTCCTGATTTATCAGGATTCTTTATTTGCAAATAGTGGTTACCTGCTGGAGCTTATCCCGCACAACAATTCGGGGCAGGAATGACACCGGACATCCTCAATATAAGCTTACAATATACCACAATTTACCGCCAACGTCAAGGTTTTTCCTGAAAAACGGCTACACATATTCCCCCCCGCGAAAAACAATACTGAACGAGTCTTCGAAGCTTATTTTTATCGGAATTCGATAAAAAATCGAGGCTTAGTAGGTATATATACACCAAGAAAAACGTGTCTTACGGTTTTGCGTCCTTTTAGGTCGATTCAGCTAATATAAAATATATGGCCAATTTTTTACGCTGCCCGGGATTTCTCATCAACCTTGTGGAAACACTACAATCCGTGATAGGTAAAAATGTTTTTTCTAACTGACTCTATCACAGCATCCACAGCCGGCTCTATCATTTGACGCCGGGCCTGGTCGGGAAGGAACACTCTGTCCCTCAGCCCGCCCTGCCAGTCGGTGTTTTCTAACATTACGCCGCCGGAACCATAAGCTTCGGCGCCGCCGTTGTCGTCTCCGCAAAGAACCGCCCAAACAAGCGACCATGCCCTCGTCGTATTTTCGACATTGTAGCCACCGCCGCCAACCGCCAGGACGGGTTTACCGAAACGCAAAACATCGGTTATCACGTCTGCATAAACATTATTTGTCAAGTTTAACTGTGCCAAAGGGTCGTTCATCAGCCCGTCTGCTCCGATTTCCAAAGCAAAGCAGTCCGGCTTGTAAGCTTCTATCAACGGCAAAACTATACTCTTGACGGCCTTAATATACGCCTCGTCGTACGTCCCAATAGGCAAAGGTATATTCACGGCAAAGCCTTTGCCTTTGCCCGACCCGATTTCATCGACGAATCCCGTTCCCGGAAAAAGCGTCCTTGGATCCTGGTGGAGTGAAATAGTCATAACGTCATTTCGCTCGTAGAAAGCTTCCTGAACACCGTCACTGTGGTGAACATCTATATCCAGATACAGAACCTTTTTGCCGGCTTCGGCCAGGGTCATACAGCCAAGGACAACATCGTTAATGTAACAAAAGCCGGCGGCGCGGCCGGCGTGAGCGTGATGATATCCTCCGGAAGGATTGAATGCGATGACGGCTTCGCCGCTTAAAATCTTTTCGGCTCCTGCAACGGTTGCACCGGTCGCCAGGACCGCATAATCATACAGCCCCTCGAAAACGGGACAGTCACCTGTTCCAAGCCCCATGTTCAGCATCGAGTAATCGAATCTGCCCGCCCCTGCTTTTTCAAGTGCATCTAAGTATTCGGCACTGTGAAACTTTTCAAGCAGACCCCTGCCGACTTCCTTGGGCGCAACTTCAGCCCTGTCGGGGCCGGTGAGCAGACCCATCGAGTCTATAATTTTCCTGACTCCGGCCGCCCGAGATGTCTTGAACGGATGCTCAACCGGATAAGGAAACCGCTCCATCTGTGCCGAATGCATAAAAATCTTCTTTCCGGTCGTCATATTTTCTGTTTCACCCCGTTAGTTTCAGCATCTAATATTGCCCATGGTCCCGCCAGGCCTGTATCATTGAACGATAACACTCAGGCTTAACTTCCCTCTGGCAGATGTTTGACGTGCCCAAAACAAATCCCCCACCCTGCTTACAACTTAAAAGCAGTTCACGCGTAGTTTCATAGACCTTCCGGGGCCCTTCAGTTATCATAATACCGCCGTCAATATTGCCGCAAAGGCACAATCTGTCGCCGACTAAGTCCCTGGCCTTTCGCATATCCATACCCGCTATAGGATCAATCGACTGCACCGCGTTCAAATCGGTATCGGCCAGGTCCTCGATGCACGCCATGATGTTTCCGTCTGTGTGCATAATCGAATACAGTCCCATCTGACTGGCGGCCCCCGTCCATTCTCTCACATAAGGCAAGATGAATCGTTCCATATGCCTGGGATTGAAAAACACACCGTGATTGTCGGCAATGTCAGCCGGGTTAAGTATTATCTCAACGCCCACATCTCGAAATTTCTTCATATCCTCAATCCCCTCGGCTACAAGCGAGCGAGCCATCTGTTCTACCTGCCCGGGTGCATCAAAAAGCTTATAGCAAAACTCCTCATAGTCCCGGCTGAACGGGATATTCAACACCGCATTAATAGCAGCGACAAGCATAAACTCATCGGCGGCCGTTTTTTGAAGAATCTTTGTCTGCTTTATCCTTGCTTCTTCCGGCAAACAATAATACGCGAGCCTGCCCGGCGCCTCATACCAGTAACCACCCGGAACCGTAACAGCCGCAAAATTAAGTCCTCGGCAAACCGAGACTATGATTTCGGCGTTCGTATAAAGGGCTTTTTGCTGTTCGGCATTTGAAAGCCCTTCAAACTCCCGCCCCAGGACCACGTGCCTGTCTGAAAAAGAATCCCACAGATGAAACTCCATTTCCCATACAGGCACCGCGCCTGCCGGCACTCTTGTCTCCAACGCCGCTTTCATATCATCTGTTTTACTCATTACCTGCCATCGGATTATGGTATGTACTCTAACTCGCAACAGTACACAAATATCTTCTCCTTTGAAACCAAAAAACACCGACCCCTTTAATTTATTCTGGAAAGATCAGGTGAACCGAGGTTCTATAACCCATTGGCAAGCTTTGGCGATTGTTCTGGCATGTCCTCTTCTTATCTTTCCTTTAATAATAGCATGTGCTGGATTCTCCGGTATGGGATTCTCGATAACTTGGTAACCAAGGGTTATAGGCACCTTGGCAAGAAAACCAGCCAATCCTGAAGAAGTTTTAATGGATCGCTCAGGTGTGCTTTTTGATGCAATGTCTACAGAAATATCAATACCTTTAAAAGCAGCAGAGGATGGACGATAGGTTCCGATTTCAAGCTTGACTATCTGAGATTCGGCAATTCTGCGCCACAGACTTTCGTTCTTGGGTACGAGTATTTTTATAAAATAAGGATCACTTTCGTCATTCATAGAGTAGCAGATAGGAATAAACTTTAGAATTGACGAGGTCTCAGCCATTTTATCAATAAGCGACCTGAATCGTAGTCGCTGATAGAGAATTGACCCTCTCCCGTGGGCTGGTCATTAACAATTTTTAGATAACCGACGAAACGCTCCTCAACAAACTCAACCTCAAGTTCACGATTACCATACTGCCATTCAAATTGTATTCCACCGCCAGAAACCGGAACAACACGAGGTGGAGAGATGTTCTCGAACTCAAGGCTACTTAGGAAGTTTTTGGCATTCATGAGAAGTCGAGAGGATATAGACGGGCTGTTGTAACTATCCCAGTTATCAGGTAGGTTCGTGAGTTGATCGAGGTCGCCTGTAGTCTTTATCAACCAAGGGGCAGTTGTTTCGTCAGGATCAGCAGGTGGGGCAATGGCGATTTCATCACCAGAAATCGTTGTTTTAACGACACACGGCGTTTTGTATCTTGGTTTCGTCTCGGAAAGAGGGTTACTAAGAAAAGCGTCGCTTTGAAGAATGCCAGTGGCCGCAATAGGTTCCACTTCGTTCTGACCTGAAATTAAAGTATTTCCCTCGTACATCTTATGTCAGCTCCTTTCGTTCCCAGAGCTTATGTGCTTCGGGACTTGTGAAATCAGTAAAGCCTCGTACTATCCACTCGTGACCAAGACCAAGACATCCTATTAGGTTTTCATGTTCTGTGTTTTCCAGCCTGCCTCTGGCGGTTAAGTTAAGCTGTAGTAGCATCTTGCCACTTTCTTTGTTGTAAGCGGGGTTGATGGAGATATGGAGTCGAGAGAGTTCGTCTGGAAAGGCATAAGAAAGGTCAAGATTAATTCTTTCCGGATGTTGCAAGTTACTCAGAGAAGTTTTAGATGAAAAAAATGGAAATAGCTTGTGTATATCTCCGAAGTTAGTCCAGACCTCACCTTGATATATATGGTTGATGTAAGTAACTTCCCAATGGTTCGGTTTTACTTCATCGAGACTCTCAGAGGCTGCAAAATCAAGGAAATCTTTCCAAAGTCTCTCAAATTCAGGGAGGATAGTGTTGTAACGAGGATAGCTCTCTTTTCCTGTAACCTTTCTCCAGTTGTGAAGAAATCTTTCTGGCTGTAGCTGAACGAGTTGGTTTCCAGAACCATCAAGAAACCAACATCTTGGCAATGGTGGTGTTGATGATAATTGCAGGTGTTTTTTGACAGAGAGATCTCGAGTGCTCTCAAAAGTTTCTTTTAAGGGAGCTATTGGTGGGTGAAACGAACACTGGGGGTACCGATCTTTTATTCTTTGCCAGTACAGTCCTGGGTGCACGGCTGTAAATTTCTTCAATTTGTCAAATTGGACTCCGATGACAACTTCATTAACAGGAGGCTTGTTGTAACCCGGTAAAGGTTCCTTTGCTTTTGGCATATTTTCCCACGTCCTTTTTATATGTTATCGATCAGGAAACTATTTCCGTGCCCAATTTCAAAACTCTTTTTATTGAAAGCGACATCATATGTCGGCAAAAGGCCTTTTTCCTCTTGATTGTACGATTAGGGCACATTACTGGAAACTTAATTTTGATTTCTTTTGCAATTATAATTATTTTATACGCAAGTGCAAGCATATTTGTTGTGGAAAAAACAGGTAAATAATTCGGGTGTAAATTAAAGTTCATATAGACTAAAGATTCCAGACATTTTCTTAGGTCTGCCTTGTTGTCATAACGACAAAACCGGTAACAAAATACAATCATCTTATTGTTATTTCCTATTATAACGCGCCCGGCTGTCCGGTTCAAAGAAATTGTTAGAGCCACCCTTTATTACTCACCCAAAACTATACGCAGAACGCGGGGCTGGGGCCGTTTCTAAAAAATCAGTTTAGTTTACGAATCACGCATAACATCGGCTGGTTCGCTCGCGGGGATTTTTTACCCTTAAGGTATATTATTTGACTTACCGGGTTAAAGGTGTTAGGATTTCAGAGACGTTTACAGCCTTTTGTGTTGTTTTTGAAATTTCAGGAGATTTGGGTTGCGAATCCTTTCAGGAATACAGCCGACCGGAAAGCTGCATATAGGTAATTATTTCGGCGCGATGCGCCAGCATCTAAAACTGCAGGCCGCCAACGAGGGCTTCTACTTTATCGCCGACTTTCACGCCATGACCAGCTCACCCGACCCCGCCGAGCTAAGAGCCAACTCGCTTGATGTTACGGCTGATTACCTCGCTTTGGGACTCGACACCGACAAAACCGTCTTTTGGCGACAATCCGACGTACCCGAGGTTACCGAGCTGGCCTGGATTCTGTCCTGCGTTACACCTATGGGCCTTCTGCAGCGGTGCACCTCCTACAAAGACAAGGTCGCCCAGGGCCTGACACCCAATCACGGCCTGTTTGCATATCCGGTCCTGCAGGCAGCCGATATACTGATTTATGACAGCGACCTTGTACCTGTCGGGGCGGACCAGAAACAGCATATCGAGGTTACACGCGACATTGCCGTGCGCTTTAACAATAAATTCGGCGATATACTGGTTCTCCCGAAAGAATACATCATTGAATCGGTGGCGGTTGTGCCGGGCGTTGACGGCCGAAAAATGAGCAAGAGCTACGACAATACCATTGAAATCTTCGAACCTGAAAAGCAAATCACAAAAAAAGTGATGAAGATTGTAACCGACTCCACACCGGTCGAAGAATCGAAGAACCCCGATAAATGCAATGTTTTCGCCTTGCTCAAGCTTGTTGCCGCTCCTGACGAATTGTCCGAGTGGGACCAAAAGTACCGCTCCGGCGGCACCGGCTACGGCGCCGCCAAAAAGCGTTTAGCAGAGCTTCTAATCGAGTACTTCGCACCATACCGCCAGAAAAGGGCTGAGCTTGCCGATAATCCCGATTTTGTCGAGCAGGTCTTAAAAGACGGCGCCGAAAGGGCCGGCTCGGTCGCCCGCCAAACGCTCAGCAGGGTGCGCCGGGCGGTCGGATTGCGGGGAAAAAATGGATGACAAACTTGTCACAATCGCAGAGTTCCAAAGCGATATTGAGGCCCAAACGGCAAAATCCATCCTGCAGGCCTGCGATATCGATGCAGTCATTATCGGCGGACCTATCAAGGACTTATTGCCGGTTGACGGGATGTTGAATGTCCAGCTCCAGGTTTTTGCCCGTAACGCCGAAAGAGCCAAAGCCGTCCTGGATGAACAACAGAACCAGTCTTCTCAGAAGGAAACCGACTCGTGACGGAATACAGGGTAAATCTTGATATCTTCGCCGGGCCTCTCGATTTGCTCCTGTATCTTGTCCGCAAGGAGGAAGTCGATATCTACGACATACCAATAGCTCGCATCACCGACCAATACGTAAAATATGTTGAGATGCTCAAACGCATGGACATTGACCTTGCGGGTGATTTTCTCGTATTGGCTGCGACCCTGATGGAAATCAAATCTGTAATGCTTCTTCCTAAGTCGGAACCGGGCGAGGCGGGATACGAAGATATTGTCGATCCCCGCGAAGAGCTTGTGCGACAGTTGTTGGAATACAAAAAGTTCAAGGACGCCGCAAACCTTCTCGAAGACTCCGCCGATGCACGCAAGGATCGCTTCACCCGTCCCGATTCTCTCATAGCCGCCCTCAAATCCGACCAACAGGACGAAGTTGACATCGAGCAAATCAGCATCTGGACCCTTCTCGAGGCCTTCGATGGTATCATGCAGGCAACCGGGCGTCTGGCGGAATTTGACCATATCACCGACGACACGCCCATCGATCTGTACGAGATTGATATCTTAAACCGTCTCCAGGCCGAGGGTTCACTGACTTTGGAGAGCATATTTCAGGGCCGGACAAACCGTATGGTTCTTGCGGGATTATTTTTAGCCATGCTTGAACTGATACGTCTGGGCCTTATTCGGGCCGAACAAACCCGCAAACTCGGCTCTCCGGTTTTCCTTCGGGCCTTGACGGATGAACCCGCCGCCGAAGCCGTGCGCAACGCAATTATCACCGATGAGGAACGCGCCCGGTCGCGACCTGAAAAAACCAAACAGCCGTCTATTCCTATCCGCCAACTGCCTGCCAAACAGAGCACCACCAAAACTCAACGCGACGATGCCCCGGCGGACGATACACCAATCTCTATAAAAGAAATATGAAGTTTACAGATCTAAACCTCAAGCCCCGTATCCTCGCCGCACTAAGCGACATTCAATACCTCAACCTGACTCCCGTTCAGGAAAAAACCTTTCCGCACATCCTGGCCGGCACCGACATCATCGTCCGCGCCGAAACAGGCTCCGGAAAAACCGCCGCCTGCGCCGTCCCCCTCGTTCAGATGGTCGACAAATCACTAAAAGCAATCCAGGCACTGATTCTCGTACCAACCCGAGAACTCGCTCTGCAGTATGTCAACGAAATCGCTGACATCGCCCGCCGTACAAACGTAAAGCCCTTTGTCGTGTACGGCGGCTTCTCAATGCAAATCCAGAACTCAAAGATTCGCCACGGTGTCGATATCCTCGTCGCTACACCCGGAAGACTTATCGACCTGCTACACAATACCTCCATCAGCCTCTCCAATGTCAGGACCTTCGTACTCGACGAAGCCGATGAAATGCTCAATATGGGATTCATTACCGATGTCGAATTCATCATCTCCTGCCTCATACACGACCACCAGACCCTCTTATTTTCCGCAACCATGCCCAAAGAGGTTGAACGCCTCGCAAGAAAATACCTCAAAGACCCCCTCACCATTTACCTCGGCGCCGGTCAGACTGCTCCGCAGAGCCTGCAGCATCACTTTCTACAGACACAAACAAAACATCGCCTCGAATCGCTACTCAAATACTTAGACCAAGCTAAACCATCCCAGGCAATTATCTTCTGCAATTCAAGACGAAGCGCCGAAAAACTCCACAGCCATTTGAAAAAGAAGTTCCCCTCCGCCGAACTTATCCACGGCGGAATTGACCAGTCCAGGCGAACCTCGCTGTTCAACCGCTTCCGTAAAATGGAAATAAAGGTCATGGTCGCCACCGACCTCGCCAGCCGAGGACTCGATTTTACCCACGCAACCCACGTCATCAACTACGACTTCCCCGCCAACACCGACGCATATACCCACCGTACCGGCCGAACCGCAAGAATGGGCCGAAAGGGTATCGCTCTGACCCTCTTCACGAAGGGCGACCTGTACAACTTAAGGGCAGTCATCAATACCAACCGCATCAAACCCATCTGGCAAGGCCCCGAACCAGACCTCGACAACATCCGCCGCCCACGCAAATCATCCAGACGTCCATCACGCAACTACCGACCAAAAAGAAAACCAAGACGATAAGAATCAATTCCCCGCTTTGTCATTCCGGGCTTGCCTGTCCTCCGTAGCCTCGTGCGAAGGAGGGACCCGGAATCCAGTTTGTCATCCTGAGCGGAGCGCAGCGG
>DUZQ01000103.1 GCA_013349435.1 Planctomycetota bacterium
AGTTAATCATGAACAAACTCAATAAGCCTGTTATTTTTGACGGAAGGAATCTGTATGACCCTGCCTATGTGCGGAAACAGGGGATTGAGTATTACAGTATCGGCAGAGTGTAACAGAGGACCGAATCCTGTCAGAAAACAGAAATAAACCGGTGCGATAAATCGCACCCTACAGGATTATTTAGCCCCGACACCTGTGGTCGGGGTTGGACTTTATATTTAATTCAGAAAGGATGAGAACTGAAGGCATTAGTTACAGGGGCGGCGGGTTTTATCGGCTCGCATTTGTGCGAACGATTGGTTAGAGACGGCTTAACCGTTGTTGGGCTGGATAACTTCGATGATTTTTACGACCCGGCCGTTAAGCGGGCCAATATTACCGAGTGTCTTGAGAGTGAGCAGTTTGAATTAGTCGAGGCTGATATTCGAGATGCCGAAGCAGTTGGTACTGTTTTAGCCGGGCGGGATATTGATATTATTGTGCATTTAGCGGCCAGGGCGGGGGTGAGGCCCTCGATAGAAGACCCGCTGACTTACGAGGATGTTAATATAAACGGCACGATGGTGCTCCTCGAAGGAGCGAGGCGATTTGGTGTTAAAAAGTTTGTTTTTGGTTCGAGTTCGAGCGTTTACGGCAACAATGAAAAGGTTCCGTTTAGTGAGATGGACAATGTTGATTTTCCGATATCACCTTACGCAGCCACGAAAAAGGCCGGTGAGCTTATCTGCCATACGTACAGCCATCTTTACGGTATCGATATGGTATGTCTGAGGCTGTTTACGGTCTATGGACCGAGGCAAAGGCCCGACCTTGCGATTCATAAGTTTTGCAAGCTGATTGAGAGGGGCGAGCCGATACCGGTTTTCGGCGACGGCTCAATGCAGCGGGACTTTACCTATATTGATGATATTATCGAGGGTATTGTCGGCGCGATGAGCCGGTGCGAGGGATACGAGATTTACAATCTCGGCGAGTCAAGGCCGGTGCGACTTGATGTTTTAATAAGTGAGATTGAAAAGGCGCTCGGCAAAAGAGCCGAGATTAATCGTTTGCCCGTACCGCCCGGTGACGTAAGACAAACGTATGCCGATGTGACGAAAGCTGAGGAGCGGCTTGGTTATAAGCCGAAGACGGAAATAACAGCAGGACTGAAACGATTTGTTGAGTGGTTCAGGAATGGTTAGGTAGTTAAAGGTTTTGGAGTAGTGCCGTGAAAAAAGCGTTGATAACCGGTATTACAGGGCAAGATGGTTCTTATCTTGCGGAGTTTTTGCTTGAAAAAAAATACGAGATCTGGGGCATTATCAGACGCAGTTCATCATTTCATACCGGCAGGATAGACCATCTTTACCGGGACCCGCATGAACCTACCGCCCTTAAACTGGTTTACGGAGACCTTACGGACGGCAGCGATCTTGCCACTATACTTAACCACATAAAACCTGATGAGGTTTATAACCTCGGTGCTCAAAGTCATGTTCGGGTAAGCTTTGATACGCCGATATATACCGTTAACGTCGATGCACTTGGGACTCTCCGGTTACTTGAGGTGATTCGGTCCATGGAAAAGCCGCCGCGGTTTTATCAGGCTTCGAGCAGCGAGATGTACGGCAAAGTTGTCGAGACTCCACAGACGGAACAAACTCCGTTTTGTCCGAGAAGTCCCTACGCCTGTGCGAAGGCTTACAGTTTCTGGCAAACCGTGAATTACAGACAGGCATACGACTTGTTTATGTGCAACGGGATTCTGTTTAACCATGAGTCGCCGAGGCGGGGAGAGACGTTTGTTACGCGCAAGATAACACAGGCGGCGACAAGGATTAAGTTGGGTTTACAGGAAAAGCTGTATCTGGGCAATCTTGATGCCAAGCGCGACTGGGGTTTTGCGGGCGATTATGTCGAGGCGATGTGGCTGATGCTGCAGCAGGATAAAGCCGATGATTATGTGATTGCAACCGGCCGGACGCATTCGGTGCGTCAATTCCTGGACGAGGTTTTCGGGTATCTTGAAATGGCCTGGGAAGATTATGTTGAAATTGATTCGCGGTATTATCGGCCGACGGAGGTGGATTTTCTGTGCGGAGATGCGAGCAAGGCTCGGGATGTTTTGGGGTGGGAGCCGAGAGTAACATTCGAGGAGCTTGCGCGGATGATGACCGATGCGGATATGAGGCTGGCCCGGCACGAAAAAATATTGGCAGAGCACGAAGGGAGTTAGTAATTATGGCCGGTTTTTTTGAGGACAAAAGGATAGTCGTAACAGGAGGCGCAGGATTTTTGGGCGGTTATGTGGTGGATGGTCTGAGAAAACGCGGCTGTAAAAATATTTTAGTGCCGAAGATAGAAAACTATGACCTGACAAAATCGGACGATATTAAGCGAATGTACGAGGAAATGAGACCCGACATTGTGATTCACTTAGCGGCGGTTGTGGGGGGGATAGGGGCGAATCGCGAACATCCGGGTAGTTTCTTTTATCAGAATCTGATGATGGGCGTTGAGCTTATCGAACAGGGCAGGCTGCGCGAGATAGAGAAATTTGTTGCAATCGGTACGGTTTGTGCGTATCCGAAGTTTACGCCGGTGCCGTTTAAGGAAGACGACATCTGGGACGGTTACCCGGAGGAGACTAATGCCCCCTACGGTTTGGCCAAGAAAATGCTGCTTGTTCAATCGCAGGCCTATCGGGCCGAGTACGGCTTTAACTCAATCTTTCTGCTTCCGGTGAATCTCTACGGGCCGGGCGATAATTTTGACCCTGCAAGCAGTCATGTGATACCTGCGCTTATAAAGAAGTGCGTTGATGCCGTTAGTTCCGGCTCCGATTATATCGAATGCTGGGGCACAGGCGCAGCTTCGCGCGAGTTTATTTATGTTGCCGATGCCGCTGAGGGCATTTTGTTGGCGACCGAGATGTATAATAAGCCCGAGCCTGTGAATATTGGAGCCGGATTTGAAATAAAGATAAAAGATTTGGTGGAAAAAATCGCAAAATATACAGGATTTACCGGCGGGATTCGGTGGGACGGCTCCAGGCCGGACGGTCAACCGAGGCGGCGTCTGGATATTTGGCGTGCAAAGGCCGAGTTCGGCTTTGAGGCAAAAATGGATTTCGATGAAGGACTGAAAAAGACGATTAAGTGGTATATTGAGAATAGAAAATAACAGATAAAAAGTATGAAGGGTTGTAATGAGTAAAGATTCCTTAAATGTTGCTGTGGTGGGGGCGGGTTATTGGGGTAAGAACCTTGTGCGCAATTTTGCAACGGCTCCCAGATGCAGGCTGAAGTATGTATGTGATTTGGATGAACAGTTGCTTTTGAAGCACAAGAAGAATTTTCCCTTTGTCGAGACTGCTACTAATCTGGACGAGGTGCTCGCCGACGGGGAGGTTGAGGCGGTTGTTGTTGCGACCGAGGCGGAGAATCATTTTGAGGTGGCAAAGAAGGTTCTTGAGGCGGGCAGGTGCGTTTATGTCGAGAAGCCTTTGACGCTCAAGGCCGGTGATTCACAGGTCCTGACAGACCTTGCCAATCAAAAGCAGCTTAAACTGATGGTGGGACATCTGCTGGTATATCACCCGGGAGTCAATTACATGAAAAAACTGATTGACGAAGAGCGGATAGGTAAGCCCTACTATATGTACACCCAGCGTGTCAATCTTGGTATTGTTCGGCAGACGGAAAACGCCTGGTGGTCGTTGGCTCCGCATGATATTTCCGTTATCTGCTACCTTTTTGATTCTAAGCCGGTCTCGGTTGCGGCGCACGGGCAGTGCTATCTGCAGGAGGGTATCGAGGACGTGGTGTTTGCGGTTATAACATTTGCCGACGGAAAGGTTGCACACGTTCACTGTAGCTGGCTGGACCCGCACAAGATACGAAAGATGACGGTTGTGGGGTCTGAAAAAATGGTAACCTTTGACGATATGGAGGCTACGGAAAAGATTCGGATATATGACAAGGGCGCGGCCAAAGGGTTGGATGCCAATACTTACGCGGAGATTATATCGCTCAGGTTCGGTGATATCGTTATGCCGAGGATACCGGGGGGTGAGCCTTTGGCTATTGAGTGCCGGCATTTTATTGACTGTGTGCTCGATGACAAACCGGTCAGGAGCGATGGGGCCGGCGGGCTGCAGGTTGTGCGAATATTAGAGGCCGGACAGAAATCGTTAGAGAACAATGGCAAGGTGATTAGAATGGTCGAGTTCTAACAAGGTAGAGATCGAGTAAAAGGCTGAATAAGGGCTACGTGTCAAATTAGAGTAATGAAAATACAATCAAGAATTAAACATTGCCTTTTGTTTTGGGTATTAGGTTTTTGTTGTGTTGCGCTTATGCCGAGAGAAGTGTATGCGGATGGGAAGTATTTTCCCGAGAGAGCCTATAAGATACCGCCCACCATTCCAAGTCAGAGAGCTGTATTAGTTTATAAGGAAGGAACAGAAACTTTAATAATTGAGTCAGCATTAGAAGGTCAAGGGATAGAATTCGGATGGATTATACCTCTGCCGGAAAAGCCAACAAAATTCGAAGAAGCTTCGCCTGGTTTTATTAAGACGTTGAGTCTTACTATTCAACCTGAGATCGTCCACGATCTTACGTCGGGCATCTTCGTCGCTTGCGTGATTGCCGTGTTCGTTACTTTGTTGTTTCTAATAGTAATAGCCCCCGAGCCGCAGAAACCTCGTCGTTATTCGGTTCTGGAAATTTTAGTGGTGTTTGTGATTGTGCTTCTGCTTCTCAGCATATTGATGCCGACTATGGGGGGTCATGCAGGGGGACGTGGTGTAAGTGGGATATTTATAAATATACCAGGTATAGAAATCCACGATATTGAAGAAATAGGAAATTTCGAGGTGACTGTTTTGGAGGCAGACAGTACTTCTGCCTTAGATGTTTGGCTTAGTGTTAATGGTTTCGCTGGGCTATCGGAGAATGACAAGATAATAGTCTTTGATTATATTGAGAGCGGCTGGTATTTTGTGGCAGCGAAACTTCGGAGGGAAGGCTCTGGCTACAGCAGGCCACATCCAATAGCTATGACGTTTAGAAGTGGAAAACCCCTCTATCCAATACGACTTACATCACAGGTGGGTAGTGATGTTTATTTAGAACTTTTCGTGATCGCCGAAAAGAAGGCAACTGCTTCTAATTTGACACTTGAGTTGTGTGATGATTACAGTTTCGACCCGGGGGCCGGTCAGAACTTTCGGGGTAAGAAGCTGCCGGGATTTGTAGGGAATGTCTTTCGTCAAAATATTGGGCACCCAAATGCTAACCATTTGATGTGGGACGGATGTGTTTTAAGCAAGCTGTGCGCGACACTCAATCCTACTCAAATGAGGAAGGACATTCTTTTGGAACTAAAGTCGGGCTCACCGTTTCAAAAACATTATTACAGCCGACGTGGCGCAATCGGAACAGGATTAATTAATTGTCTGGGGTGGTGGTGTGTCTCAATTGCAATATTAACCGCGACATTTTATAAAAGAATTAAGGGTGAGAATGGAAGCAAGTTTGCTCTGGTTCGGATAGCGATTCCTACGGCATTGGTATCCCTCCTGCTCTGGGGAATCACCTATGCGGCAGTGCCGAAGATTGAAGTTGAGACTAAAGGAGGGAGGAACAGACTAATCGATCGTTTATATGAACGTGCCACCGTGTTTATGGAAAAAGAAGCGATTGCTCGAGGATATAGTTACTTTGAGGGCGCGAGTAAAAGTGAAGTTGAAGAAATTATAGAAGATTATTGCAAATTTACAGTTCGCAGGAACAGATATACGAAAGAAAAGGTAAAGCAGGAAGATTCGCCTGGCAATTACACGATTTTCGAAAATGAGCGGGGCGTTGTATTACGGACATATTCGAGAGAAGGATTCCCGGATGATGCTGTTATTACATCCGCATCTAAGGACAACTTTTTTGATGATTACGAAATAGAAGCTGGCCGGATATTTGATGCACTGGTTAAAGCCAGTATAGGTGGTTCATGGCCTTCGCATCTCAACCGAGTTCTACATTTTCGTCCGTGGGATTATGAATACAACGCGATTCTGATTAAATGTTTTAGAAGGCAGCCAAAAGAACTGGTTCCAATAATTTTGAGGCGTTTGAAGGAAAGATTGGATTGGCTGCCTGAAAGTATTGAGGAAGTTGAGTATGAAGCCAGTATGCTGGGCTCTTTGACTAGGATGGAACCACCATTGGATGTTACGGATACGAAGAAAATGTATGAATTTATCGGAAAGATTGAGGTGTCTTTTGTAGATGCCGACGGTTAGAAAGAATACTTTCGCGAATATTAAATTAACAAGATTTTGATTATGGAGAAATTTTAATGCAGGTACCTTTGTTAGATTTGAAAGCGCAGTATGCGACTATTAAGGATGAGATTTTATCAGCAATTTCTGAAGTCTTGGAGTCGCAGCGGTGTATAGGCGGGCCGAAGGTGGCCCAGCTTGAGGAAAAGATAGCCGCAGTTAGCGAATGCAAATACGCCGTAGGCGCTTCGAGCGGTACGGATGCGATAATGAACAGCCTGATGAGCCTGGAGATTGGGCCGGGCGATGAGGTTATTACCACACCCTTTACTTTTTTCTCGACGGTCGGCTGTATTGCAAGGGTTGGTGCCAAGATTGTACTTGCCGACATCGACCCCAAGACTTACAACATCGACCCTGTGGGTGTAAAAGCGGCGGTGACGAAGAAGACCCGGGCGATAATGCCGGTTCATCTTTTCGGTCAGATGGCCGATATGGACCCTATAATGGCTGTTGCCGCTGAGCATAATCTGGCAGTGATTGAGGACGCGGCCCAATCTGTTTCGAGTACTTACAAGGGCAAAAAGGCCGGCAGCATCGGGACGGTTGGGTGTTTCAGCTTCTTTCCGAGCAAGAATTTGGGCGGTATCGGCGACGGCGGCATGGTTGTAACAAATGACCAGGAGCTTTACAATCGGCTTTTCATTATGCGCAATCACGGCAGTGAGCCGAAATACTATCATAAATACATCGGTGGTAATTTCCGTCTTGACCCGATACAGGCGGCGGCACTTTTGGTGAAGCTGCCGCATCTCGACGAGTGGTCTGCAAAGCGGAGGGCGAATGCGGCATATTACGACAAGAAATTTGCAGGTACTGTTGTGCAAACACCTTATATAAATCCGGATTGTGTTACGATTTATAATCAGTATGTGGTTCGTGTACCCAGGCGGGACGAGGTGGTGGCCCATCTGAAAGCTGCCGATATCGGCTGTGAGATATATTATCCGGTGCCTATGCATTTGCAGGAGTGTTTCAGGTATCTTGGGTATAAAGATGGGGATTTCCCGGCTGCTGAAGAGGCGGCAGCCGAGGTGATGGCGATACCGGTTTACCCGGAACTAACGGACCAAATGAAGGATATTGTGGTTGAAACAATTTTATCGTTTCTCGATAAAAGTTAAACGGTATATTTTAGAACAAGAGCCCCCCTGTTGTTGATACGAGATATGATACAACTTGCCCGGCCCGGCCACTGGGTAAAGAATATAGTGGTGTTTATGCCGGTGGTTTTCGGTATGCGTATGACTCATCTGGATGCGTGGGCACAGGCGGGTGTCGCCGCGGCGGCGTTTTGTTTTGCATCAGCGTTTGCTTATATCATAAACGATATCAAAGACCGCCAAAGTGACCGGCGGCATCCGCTGAAGAAATTTCGTCCACTGGCTTGCGACAAGATTAGCACCCAGGCGGCGATTGCAGAAGCAACGGTTTTCCTTTTAATTGGTGTATTTTTGGCCAGGAGCCTTTCGGTCATTTTGCTGCTGATAGTGTTGTTGTATGTCCTGCTGCAAACATCCTATACGTTTTTTTTGAAACACAAGGCATTGATAGATGTAATATGCATTGCGCTTGGTTTTGTTCTAAGGGCGGCATCCGGTGCGGTTGCCATAAGGGTTGAAATCAGCCCGTGGCTTTTTATCTGCATGTTTACTCTGTGCCTTTTTATGGGATTTTGCAAGCGTTACAGTGAAGTCGTTACTATAGGCGACGCCGATATTGCCCAGAATCATCGGCCTACGTTGATAGAGTACACACCTGAACTGCTTACACATCTTATTACCCTGTCGGCCGGGATTGCTGTGATTGCGTTCTTGCTTTACGGATTAAGCGAACGGACGGTCGCGCAGTTCGGGACTCACTATTTTATTTACACGCTGCCTGTGGCAGTTTACGCTGTGTTCAGATTTGCAATGCTTTCGATGAGAGGGGCTTATTCCGGGCCTACCGAGCTGATTCTGCGTGACCGCCCGTTTCAGTTGACGATTTTAATCTGGATGGTTCTTATCCTTGTTGCCATCCGTTTCAGTAGTAATATTGAGTCGTGGATACAGAGCCTTTACTGACACCGCATCAGGCAGGAGCAGATTATGAGTAAAGTTGCAGTTGTCAGAACAAAACCCCAGACGGTTTTGCAGGATGTCAAGCGGGTGATGCAATTGGCCGGAGTATCGGAGGCCCTGGATTCGGAAGCGACTACAATCCTGAAGAATAATCTTTCCTGGCATCTGATGTATCCCAGCGCCAATACGACGCCTTGGCAGTTGGAAGGTGCGATACTCGGTCTGCGCCAGGCTGGCCTTACAGATTTGGTTTGCGTGGAGAATGAAACGGTGGTAACCAGTGCAAAGGTGGGTGAGGCCCTGAATAAGCAAAGGCCTGTTTGCGAACACTACGGCGTTCCCATAAAGTACAATTTCAAGACATCCGATATGAAGTGGCGGCGTTATGAACCCGCTGCAAAGATGAATGTGCTCAATGATATTTACCCTGACGGGATTTATATACCGGATTTCTTTGAGGGCAAAAACGTAGTACATCTGCCGACGATTAAATGTCATATCTATACTAATTTTACCGGCTCGATGAAAAATGCTTTCGGAGGACTGCTTGACAATAAGAGGCATTACTGCCATTCGCGGATTCATGAGACGCTGGTGGACCTGCTTGCGATACAAAAAGAGATTCACCCCGGGATTTTTACGGTTACTGACGGCACGACGGCGGGCAACGGAGCAGGGCCGAGAACAATGATTCCTGTAGCAAAGGATGTTCTGCTGGCATCGGCTGATTGCGTGGCGATAGATGCGGTCTGTGCGAAGATGATGGGTTTTGAGCCGATGGAACACGAGTTTATCCGCCTGGCACACGAGCAGGGACTTGGTACGGGCAGGATAGACGAGATAGAGATAGTCGGCGATGTTGATGTGGGTAAGGAAAACTGGGGCTTTGAGACGGGGGATAACGCCGCTTCCTGTGTAGGTAAGCTGTTCTGGTTCGGCCCGATGCGATGGCTTGAGAAGCTGATGTTCCACACACCCATTGTTTATATTTTCATTCTGGCTTCGGCGATATTCCACGATAAGATTTGGTATCCTTCGCGTGGCAAAGAGGCGGTGAATACGTGGCTTAAGGAGAGCCAGTGGGGCAGGCTGTTCGCGGATTATCGGCCGGGCGAAAACAACTCTTAAGAAAAAAGGTAAGTTATGATACGAGTAATTTGTGTATGCGGTGCCCGGCCTAATTTTATGAAGATTGCGCCTGTTATGAGAGCATTCGAGGCAAAAGGGGGGTTCGAGGTCCTTCTGGTTCATACGGGCCAGCATTACGATGAGAATATGAGCAAGCTGTTTTTTGATGAGCTTGGTATTCCCAGGCCGGATGTAAATCTGGAGGTAGGTTCTGGCAGCCATGCGGTCCAGACAGCCGAGATTATGAAGCGATTTGAGCCGGTGATGCTGGATTTTCGCCCTGATTACGTACTTGTCGTGGGGGATGTTAACAGCACAATCGCATGCGGATTAGTGGCGGTGAAGCTGGGTGTAAAAGTTATACACGTCGAGGCGGGCCTGCGAAGTTTTGACAGAACGATGCCGGAGGAGGTTAACCGTGTGCTGACAGACACTATAAGCGACCTGCTGTTTGTTACCGAGCAGTCCGGGGTTGATAATCTCAAAAATGAAGGCATAGATGCTTCTAAGGTGCATTTTGTCGGCAATGTTATGATTGATACGCTGCTTGCAAACAAGGAAAAGGCCG
>DUZQ01000135.1 GCA_013349435.1 Planctomycetota bacterium
ACACCGTCAGGTTTGCAGTATGGAATGCATCGTCCGAAGGAAGCACGGCAATCTTTTCAACGTCTCTGTTGGAGGCCGGCTGGAACTTCATAGCGGGCGTATTTGACGGAACAAATTCAAAACTGTATCTCAACGGAGCCGAAACAGGCTCGGTTGGCGATTCGATAACAGGCCCGATACGCGACAATGCCGGCGATTTGTATATCGGTTACCGTCCGGGTCAGGATTATTTTGACGGCATAATTGATGATGTAAGGATATTCGACGAAGCTTTATCGGCAAATGAAATTAAAGCGCTTTATGCTTTATAATCAGGACAGTAACGGCTTAGCCGAATGTCGGACAATGTAAAATGCGTCGTTTTTGCCGAAGTGACAGATAACAGCGGTGTGATGCTTGAGACGAAACTGGAAATTTCGTGAACTCGAGTTAGAATGTAAATCAAGGCAAAACAACGTAATAAAAATAAACCCGGCACCACCCGAAGGACCGGTAAAAATATGACTGGTTGGTGAAACGGAGTCAAGCCGGCGATTTGACCAGCTTGCTGCAGATGGCCAAATGGTTTTGACAGATTGTTGTATGGGTGGTCGTTGTGAAGTCAGCCCACCAATTCGCCTCCCCCCAACTATTACAACTATATGTTACAAATTGGCATGCCGAAGAAAATTTTATTTTATCCCCAGATGACAGCCCGAATTGTTTACAAGATGCGGTAACCGTGGTAGGATTTGGCTTCCAAAGGAATTACAGTAAAGGACAATGTGGCAATGGTTGATTTAGACAGAGAAGGATTCGCTGAAAACAAAGTGGCGGTCTCATTATAAGGATTTAAAGAGGCAAAGAGAATTGATGGTCGTCAAGGATGAAAGCAAAATAGTTAAAAAGCGGGACCTTGTCGGTATATTGGTTTTAACAGCAATCGCTCTTACGATTGGTGTATATTTAATCTTTACAACAGTTCTCATTTCAAATGATGGAGTCTTTTATATTGAGCGTGCCAAACAGCTTACGATTGACCCTGTAAGAATTATCACAAAACATCCCCCGGGTTTTCCGTTTCTTATCTTAATTGCTTATAAGTTCACTTCTCTGTTCAGTAACAGCAAATCCGTTCAAGTCTGGATATATTCCGCCCAGGCAGTAACGTTGTTATGCAGGTTGCTTGCTCTGATTCCCCTGTATTTTATAGGAAAATTATCAGTTGGCGGCAAAAACAGTTTTTGGGCGGTTCTGATATTAATCTTTCTGCCTTTTCCCACAAAAGTTGTATGCGACGTAGTGCGGGAATGGCCATACCTTTTATTTTTAGCTTCCGGATTCTTTTTTCTGTTTTGGTGTGCTAAATACGGAAAGTGGTACGCAATGTTTCTTGTTGGTCTAAGCTCCGGGTTAGGGTACCTGATACGCCATGAGAGCGCACAGTTGATTGTGTACGGAATTTTGTGGCTGGCATCGAGTGTGCTCAGGCCGAAACGGTGGGACGTGTCCAGATGGAAAAGTCTTGCCGCGCTTGCGTTATTGTTGATTGGTTTTGCTATCCCGGCTGTTCCCTACATGAAGTGCACAGGTAGAATTCTTCCACCGAAAACATATCATATTATGCAATCGGTCTCTTTTGATTCTCTGACGGATAAGACAGATGTTTCAGCGGCAGATTCCGCCGAATCAAGATATTATACCGCGAAAATCGCGCCTGATTATATCCTTAAAGCTCTCAATGGAATTTTCAAGACGACAGGCGAAAATCTGATGTGGTTTTTCCTCCCAATGCTGCTTATAGGCTTTTGGTACCATTTGCGGCTAAACGCTGAATATGAAGAAAGGTTTCTGATAACAGCTTTTATAACGATGAATGTTATAATGATGGTTCTTCGGTATAGTTACATCCAGCCGCATATTAGTCAGAGGTGGAGTTTGCCTTTGATAACATTCACTGTTTTTTACATACCCATCGGTTTTGGTGTTTTCGCAAAAGGTTTGGAAAATATATTCTCAATAAATAAACAAAAAAGCGCCGGCTTAAAAGACAACAGGACTTTGTGGTTTTGGGTTTTGCTTTTAACAGGGCTATGTATTTGCTCACCGAAGTTACTTCGGCCCATTCGTATGGAAAAAAAAGGTTATCTTGACGCTGCAAAATGGCTCAGGACAAACACAGCCCCCAATGATACGATTGCTTTACAAGACAGGCGTATAGCTTTTTATGCGATGCGGAAGGGATTAGGTTATAGCAAGAAAGTTCCTAAGCGGGCTAAATACGTAGTCAGAATTGCAGCAGGTGAAGACGAAACGCCCGAGTGGAGTGCAACTTTCCGAGAAAAGTATTCGGTGTGGGTGGATAAGAGGAAGGAGAAGAAGAGAATTGTTATTTATAAAGTACTGTGACTTTACCAGCCTTTTTTTGAAATTACAACCGGAATGGTTTGAAGGAGTATGTAAATGTTCAGCCAAAGCGACCTTCTTTGGATGTACAGAAAGTCATACCTGAGTTTGTGCTTGGGATGCAGATCGTAGTAGCTTCTTATTTGTGCCAGGCCGGTAAGCCCCGGTTTGACAGCAAGCCTCATTCCCTGAAGTGCTTTGTGCAACTTCACGAAATGTGGTCTTTCAGGGCGAGGACCTACAAGGGATATTTGACCACAGAGCACATTCAATAACTGCGGCAATTCATCAATTCTTGTCGTTCGCAAAAACCTGCCTATTTTTGTAACACGGGGGTCGTTTTGCTTGGCTAAAACCGGACCAAGCATTCTTTCAGCATCTTGTACCATCGTTCTGAATTTATACAAAGTAAATATCTTTCCATCCTTGCCGACTCTTTGCTGTTTGTAAAGAACGTTCCCCGACGAGGTCAGTTGAATGAGAACAGAAATCAAAAGCATTACAGGCCAAAGCACAATCAAAAGGCCTATACTCACAACTATATCAAGCATCCTTATCAGAAATTCATCAATATCCAATTGTCTGCCGACAAATGTTGACAGCGACTCAAATGAAGAGTTGCCATTTATTCTCTCAAGCAGAAGCCCCATATAAATGGAAGGACTGAACAGGATTTCAGCCTTTAACTTTTGCTGCAGATATAATAATAAATTCAGGTCTTCCACATCGGTGATTTTCTCACTTACAACTATTTCGTCAACATTCGTGTATTTAAGCAACTCTCTAATCTGGTAAATATGTTTCCTTTCTACATTTGCCTTTTTGCCGACAATGTCATCTACTTTGCCCTCACCTAATATTATCACCTGTTTTTCAATCTTCTTTATTCTTTTCAGAAAAAACTGATTAAACTTGAAAATCAGAAGCAGGCTAATGAAAAATGAAATCGAAAATATACTCGTTGGAAAAGCCCCCCATTTGATTCTGAACGCGTAAACAAAAGTTACGCTAAGCAAAACCCCTAAAAACAACCCCAGAAAGATACGTTGAAATAAGTCCCACGAGGATTTAAACCTGCTTTTATAAACCCTGAAAAAACTTAATGACGACATGTATATCAACGTCAGAAATACAAAACTGCTTTTATAAGGCGCAAAGCTTTTTTCGGGCAGTGGCAACTGATATCTTACGAGGAAAGATAAAAGAAAGCCCGCATTCAGCAAGAAAATGTCCGTCAGAAATATGATACAGCGGTTTAGCATTTTCAGGTTCTTGTGTCCTTACAAATCAATCCTGTAGATTTTGTACTTTCCGGTCTCAAGAAATATTGAGAAATCTTTGTTATCGGCTTTAGGATAAAAAACCACGGAGATACGGAAAAACCATTCAAACGGAAAGACCTTATGATTTCCAAATTACCGCGAATTATACCTCCGAGAACGTTTGCCTTGCCGCCCATACGCATTTTTACAATTACTTTCGGTAAATAACCAATTCTGATTTGGTGCTTTTCTATCAAACGAAGCATTAATTCAAAGTCGGCTGCAATTTTCATGTCGGAGCGGTAAAAGCCAAACTTTTCATAAACCTTACGTCGGCAGAAAAAGGTCGGATGAGGCGGGGCCCAGCCGAAAAAAAAGGCTTTTTTCTTATACGTACCCGCTTTCCAGAATCTTTTGATGCAGTCGCTGTTTCGGGGGTCTATATATGCCAAATCGGCGTAAACCGCATCCAGGCAATTGCTTTGAATCAATTCTACCATCCGGCCGACGGTAGTTTCATCAGCATATACGTCATCGCTGTTCAATATACCTATAACATCCCCGCTGGACAATTCAATGCCTTTATTCATAGCATCGTATATACCTTGGTCAGGCTCTGAAATATATTTGGCAATATGACCCTTAAAGTTGTTGATGATATCTATTGTTTTATCTGTTGAGCCGCCATCTATAATTATATGTTCAATATCAGGCCACGTTTGCGTCATAACACTTTTTATGCAATCTTCAATTGTCTCAGCACTGTTAAGACAAACAGTTATTATTGATGTTTTCATTTTCGAAGTCGTGATAAAAACTTTTTCCTGAATAAAAAACCAATGCCTTTTCGTCTTTTCCAGAAAAATCCAAAAAAGTCCTTCAAACGCATGTTTATCAGGTATAGACGGAGATATGTTCGCTGTTGCCATCTTACCAACTCGTCGTATGGCAAACCGTCAATTTCCAAAACTTTACCTCCATATTTGTCATATTCGGCCCAGCTTTTTGAAAGCAATCGATAACCCTTATCGCCCCTGCAGGCCATTTCATAGATTTTTGTGCCTGGATAGGGAACCATAAGCCCGACAGCTATGCTGTCTGTATTTAGTTTTACTGCCAAGTCAACTGTTTTTCTCAGAGTTGTACGGTTTTCGCCCGGGTGACCTAAAATGTAATAAGTTCCCAGAGAAATCCCTGAATCCTTAATTATCTTGACTGCATTGTTGACCTGGGCTACGGTGATGCCTTTGCCTATGGCCTTTAATATTCTGTCATCTCCCGACTCCACTCCCATTTCCAGGCGAAAACATCCTGCTTTCTTTGCGAGGCTTATCAATTCCCGGCTCACAAAGTTGGCTCGAGTAAGGGCACTCCATTTAAGCTGCTTTGGAAAGTCCTCCTTGATAAACAATTCGAGCAACTCCCGCGTCTGGTTATTGTCAAATAAAAAAATCTCGTCGGCAAAGTTAAAAGTGTGGGCGCCGTAGCGCTCGATGGCATGTTTCATCTCATTAATGACAGATTCACAAGACCTGCGTCTGACTTTATGCCCGAGAACCTGCATACAGAACGCGCAGTTGTACGGACAACCTCTGCTGGAAAACATTACATAGTAGCTATGTTTGCCAACCAGTGCATTCTTGCCATTCCCATAGTAATGCTCGAAAGCGGGGTAAGGCAAAGAATTCAATGTGGCTGCGGATATAAAACTTCGAGGTCTGTTGCGAATAATCTTCCCGTTCTTTCTGAAAACAAGTCCGTCAATTTCATTCAACGGGGCAGTTGTATTGCCAAATCTGATGCAATCCAGCAGTTCAGCTATTGTTTCTTCACCTTCACCAAAAATGCCGTAGTCAAATACATCAAATTCCGCCAACGTTTGTTCCGGTAAGGCGGTTACATGACAGCCCCCCACGATAACAGGAATTTTTAGGCTGGCCTTTATCCCGGAGGCGATACCTGCTGCTCGACCGATTTCATGGGTCATCGCAGTAAAAGCAACAACGTCCGGCTTAAAAGATTGCACCTGACGAAACAGTTCTGCTTCGGACCATGAGTGAAAATAAGCGTCAAATATTTCACATTTATAACCTTTAGCTTCTATACAGGCACATATATACGCCAAACCCAGGGCAGGCTGTTTGTACCAATTAGAATATGTTGCCGGAACTTTAACTAATGCTATTCGCATTGCTGACTGCGGGTTGGCTGCTTGATTTCAATGTTCTAAAAATTTGACTTATTGAGCTTGCACTCAACGAAAACACTTGGATACCTGTTCGGAAATCGGGCAGGAAGAACCTTTTGGCATATCCAGAAGAAGGGCAGGGTCCAAAACAGGATCCGAGGCAACGGAATATAATGATTGCCCCGCCGGCTTACCACTTCAAGGTTCGCATCCTCGCAAAAACATTCAATTTCCTGCGGTGTGTACCATCGCGATGTAACATTATGAAAGAGGCTTTTCCCCCGTGCATTTACCAGCAGGCCGAACGGAAATAAAATGCTTGTAAGACATGGGAATGTAAAGATTAATCTGGATGAAGGGGACATGCCGGAGGCGATATTCTTAATCGCTTTGTCGGGGCTGGAAAGACGCCCGAACACATTTATCATTATTATATAATCGAAATCACTTATATCAATATCTATATCGAAGACGGACATACGTCGGAACTCCGGCGAGGACAAGCTGTTTCCGTCTTCAAAACGCTTTTCAGCCACCTGCAGCATTTCCGAACTGATGTCTGTGGCGATGACAAAGGCCCCCCACTTAACGAGGGCCTCGGTAATACGTCCGGTTCCGCAACCTATCTCAAGAACCTTACTGTCCTTCCAGTCTGCAACCAGACTTCTAAGGGCTGCAAGTTGAAGATCATGCCCCCATTTGCCTGCCCTGTTCGAAAACCTTTGCCGGTCATAGGTCTTGGCTGTCTTATTATAAAATAGGAAATCCCCCTTTTCTGACCGTGTTTCAGTTTTCAATTGTATTTCCCCTGCGCTCAAGCAAATCTGTGTATATATTAATCAAGTTCGTTGCGGTTCTCTCCAGTGAGAATTCATTTGACATCTCCACTGCCGCCCTGGCCACCTTCTTTTGTAGTAACGGTTCGGTTATGGCCCGCTCGAGAGCCGCCGCTATGGAAGCCGGGGAAAAACTATCCGCCAAAATCCCATATTTATTGTTTTTCAAAAGGTCGGGGCATCCACCCACAGGGGTTGAGACAATACATTTTTCCATAGCCATCCCCTCAAGGGCAGATAGAGGATAATCGGAAGGGCCGTGGCTGGTGTTCCATGGAATTACAACAATATCGGATTCGGCATAAATATCTTCGATGGAATCGACCAGACCAAGAAGGCGAACACGTTTGTCGAGGCCGAGGTTATGTATAATTTTTTCGGCGGTTTTATATCTTGTTGTGTACTCCTTGATTTTGCTTTCGTTCTCGACCGTCCCCACAAAAAAAAACGGCACTTTTTTCTTATTAAGGATGTGCAATGCCTTAAGCAGTTCAAAGAGACCCTTTTGAATCGAGGCATTTCCAACGAATAATATTTTAGCCCCTTTTGCTTCGGCCGGAAAGAACCGCCTGGGTCCACCGGGCTTGCGCGGGTAAAAACGTTCCCGGTCCACACATATTGGTATCTGTTCAATCTTTTCCGAAACAATCCCCGCAGCTTTTATTGACTTGCTCACATTGCTACTCACGGCGATAACCGTGTCCAGCCTGTTTAATACAGACCTTGCCATAAACGATTGTTCCCACAAACCGCCTAATAAGCCGCCTTTTGCTCCAAGGGGGCAATACAGTGAATGAAGACGAACGCATTTCCTGCGATTTGCGGCCAGTACAGCCAAAGCATAAGGATATGTCCCCGAGTGCGAATGAACAACATTGTATATGCTCTTCTGCATTCGTTCTTTAACAGATTTGCGAAGTTTTTTCAGAGATGCAAGGCCGTTGCCGATAACACCTCTTTGTTGAATCGGAATCGGCCTTATGAAATCCGCAAGTGAACTTCCGTCAAGAAACTCCACATTTTCTTCGAGCATTGGCGAGATTATTTCTACCGAAATATTCCGGCGGCGCATCCAGCGAACAAGCGATACACAGTTTGAAGCGGTACAACCCACCAATACGCCTGATTCGCCCAGCGGGAGCCGGGGTATAAGGTAACAAATCCTTAAATCCATCGACAATTCACTATCTTTCCGTGGTTCTCATACCAGGGCCCAGAAATCAAACGATATCATCGCTTAACCGCCTGAATAAAAGCCCCGCTGGTTTTTAAATCTTCATCGCAAAGACATCTGAATTCTTTGGCAAGCCGGCCGCGCTCGACACCCCTTCTTTCCTCGACTTTGATATCACTAACGACCTTGAAACCGTTTTGTTCCAGCAAGTGAATGTGGGCTGAATGTGGAAGACGGTTTATGAAATAACGCCTGCTTCCCCTAATAAGTTTCCAGGCTCGGTCTGAGTAACTCCAGTGACCGCTCCACTCTGTTGCGGTACCATGACACTTGAAGTCTATCTGATGTGAAACAAATCCCCCGTTCCTCAGCCACCGATACATTGTTTCATACGCAAAGCGGACATCATCGACATGTTCCATCACAGCCTGCGAATATATCATGTCAACTGAAGATTCAGCTAAAACATGTGAATTATCCCAAGGGATTCTGTAAGATATGGGTGTGTTGTTACCTGTCGCACCGCGCATACAGGCAAGTGAATTACGGATGGTATTCAGTCGAACCTTACTCAGCATTTCCTTAAGATGCTCATCGGTTAATATATATGAGGGGAACCTATATGACTTGAGAAAAGGCTTGACGCGCGGCAGTTCATCCTCATCGGGTATATCCTCGCGTCTGCCGAAAAGTTCTATCAACTCATCAAATATTTTTTGATTCCTTTTTTTGCCAAAGTGCTGGACAACGTCAAAGGCATAACAGGTTTGCGCGCCTGATATTAAAGCGGCCAGCAATGTTCCCAGGGATTTGCCGGGGCCTAATTCAGCAACAACACCGGGGATACTTTGCGTCAGGTTCTTCTCATAAGCCATCACCAGATGTCTAAGCCACACCGAATAGCAGTAGCGGGATGACTCTGTATGCTCATGCCTTGGCGGCCGAAAAATCGGCACGTATGATTCTCCAACAGCCCCCAATACTCTTAACAAAGACTTTACGCTCATGCGACACCTTCCGATGATTTAGTCATGATACGGCAGTCGTGTGTCTCATTGATAAACGGCTCGGGATTCAGAGGGACATCCTTGCCCTCAAGAATACAACGATAAACAGTAACCATCTTTCTTGCAGCTACCTGCCATGTATAATTGCTTAGAACAAGATGACGCCCCTTCCGGCCCATTGCTTTAAGTTCGCCGGCCGGCATATCAAGCAGTTTTATCAAACCCTCCTTCAGCGCTTCTCGCTTGCATGGCATGCATAAGCCTGCGTTACTCCGAGCAAATTCCGGGAAATTACAACCCTCGGTTATCAGGGCGGGAGTGCCGGATGCCATATTTTCAAGAAGTGACATGCTGAATCCCTCACTGTAAGAAGGAAGTGCGTAAATATCCGCCCGAGAAATCAGTTCCGCTTTCGGTCGTCCGGTAATCATCCCGGTCAACAACACATTTTTATTTAACTTATGTTTATTAATCAGGTTTTTGACGGTATTGCCGTATCCATCTAAATCCGGACCGGCAAGCACTAACAGCACATCCTTATACACGTTGCGCCCGGCTATATCCGCAAAAGCCGGCAGGAACCGGTCCAAACCTTTTTCTTTGCTCAGACGTGAAAGAAAAAGTATAACCCGACGACCCTTGATATTCGGCCAGCGGAGCTCCGCTTCTTCTTTGTTCGGAAGATGACTGAAATCTTCGGGATTTACACCGTTGGGAACGACCGTTACAGGACCGTCATAACCAATCTTGCGAAATCCCTCGACTTCGTTAAGAGCAAGCGCATGCAAACACCGGGCATTTTGCAACATCGTTTTTCCGACCAGACCTAAATAAATAATCTTCTTGATAAATTTCAGATGTCCCTTATGTCGAATCCTCCAGGGTTCAAGAACGCCCCGTGGCGTCATAATATATGGAATGTCAAAGCGTCTTGCCATCCGACTTGCCGAACACTGGGGATAAGACCATATCCCCTGAATATGCAAAATGTCAA
>DUZQ01000125.1 GCA_013349435.1 Planctomycetota bacterium
ATGAACACCGAGGAACTGCAACTGATGCGCAATCAAATCTACTCCGTTTATGCCGTTGCCGTCGCCGAGGCGGGCCTGAACGATGCCTTAGCCGAGATAAGAACCGATGACACATGGACAACGGGTTTTACCGACAAATCTTTCAACGACGGCCTGTACACCGTAGCCGTCACCGGCTCTTTGCCTAATCGAACCGTTACTTCGACCGGCACTTCAAGCGAAGGTTTCATTGCAGAAGTTGAAGCCGATATAACCGTAGGTGACAGCAACCCTTATGTAATAAGAATCGATAATCTGAGGATTAACGAATGAGGTTTGGCCGCAAAACTTCTTTAGGCATTGATATTTGTGAGGACCGGATAAGTGCTGCTTTGCTGAGGCAACACGCAGGTCAGATAAAGCTCGTAAAAAGCGCCGCCGCAGATGTGCCCAAAGGCGCGATAATCAATGGAAATATTGCCGACCCCGCTGCTCTTGGCGCCGCTATAAGACAGATGCTCGCAAAGAACCGGATTCGCAGACAGCCGGCTGCGGTTTCGCTCGTCGCAAAGCCCGTCCTTACACAGATTATCGAACTGCCGGATGATATGCCGGGCAACCTGGGCCAGTTCATAAACGCTGAAATAAAGCACAGTCCCGTCCTTGCCGGCAGGGAGGCATACTATGACTCCTGCGGTCTCGGTAAACCTGCGCCCGAAGGCCCGGCTCGGGTATTTGTAGTGGCAACCAGCTATGACAAGGTCTCGATGCTGCTGAAAACTATGAATTTTGCCGGTATCGACACAGACTCAATCGAAATAGACATATCCGCTGCAATCCGTGCGCTGCACGCCTCAAAAATAGCGAATACCTATGACCGCAATCTTCTGTTTGCACTAATACGCGGCTCCATAATGACTTTATGTGTGTTCAGAAAAGGGCGGTTCGATTTTATTCGATATATTGACCTGGGACAGGATGTTAATGACCCGGATAAATGTATTGCACGGTGTGAGAGTGAATTCAGTGCCGTAATCCAGTTCTACGACATCGAGGTCGAATCCGCTGCCAACACGAGGTGGGAGTTTGCTGTCGCACTCGATTCTATGCGAATAGAGCCGAACGACCTCGAATTTTCCCTGCAAAAGAAATTCGGTGTCGAGGCACATGTTTGTTCGCCCTCTAATCCGGGCGGCGAGATGGTTATTGAGCAGACCGATTCCGCCAACCTGGCATCTATAAGCGCCGCCGGGCTGGCAATGAAGCGTTTCGATATTGCAGGCGCGGGCATCAAAATAGATTTGATGCCGTCCGAGGTCAGGGAAATGAAAGCTTCAAAAAGACTGATGCTGCTTACTGCAAACGTCGCGGCGGGTATTTTGCTTCTTATGCTGATAGTTGCCGGTGTTGTGAGGTTTAAGCTTGCTAAAATCGACCGGCCTGCACCCGACTCACAAGGTGTTAATCCGGTCTCAAATATGGAGTTGTTGCTCAAGCAGAACAATCTCATCGCCGCCAAGATTGCAGAACTTTCTGCCAAAAGAGACAAAATAACAGAAATATTCGAGGGCGACAACACCAGCGACTGGGGTGGTATTCTCGATGATATCCGGCAAAGGACTCCTGTCGCTTTATGCATTACTCGCCTGAGCTGCCCCGGAGCCTTATCTTTTGAAGTTGAAGGCCAAAGTCTTTCCTACAAGGCGGTTCATCTGTTTGCGGATATGCTCGGTCGGTCCGAATTCGTCGAATCGGCTACTGTTGCATCTACAAACAGAAACCGCCGGGTCGAAGGCCTTATTGCCTATACAATAAACTGTATATTAGCGGATAATAAAGGATTAACTGCTGATGTTGATGGATAAATTTATCAAATCAAGTCCGAATTCGAAAATAGTCGTCTTTGTCTCTGCGATTGCTGTTGTAGCTTTGATGGCATACGGTTGGATTGTTTCTCCTCAAATCAGCTACCTGCAGGCCGCCCAGCAGCACAAAGCTTTGAATATCAGTGCCGAGCAGAAAACTGTAGGTCTGAGGAACCAGGCGAAAAAATGCCAGGCGGAACTGTCCGAACTGCAAGAACAAATTGAGGCGATTAGAGATAGTTTTTTTACCCCGACAGAGGCGCAGGAATTCTTCACCGACCTCGATATGGTAGCAATGCGGTGCGGATGTAAAGTCAGTTCTTTAACCTTTGCATCGACAAAAGCAGTAACTCCACAAGAAGGGCGTGAGTACTTTTCCAGCGTTACATTGAAACGCGCCGAGGTCACACTTACAGGAAATTACGACGGTATTCTCGAGTTTCTTAAAAAGTTGGGCCGATATCCGCATCGGATATCCGTAGGGAGCCTGCTTATCAAGCCTAATCCGGGAAATGCTGAAGAATTAGAATTAGTCTGTTCTATGACTATTACAATATATATCATCGAAAACAAGGAGACGATGTCAGATGAATAGAAAAACTAACATCAAAATACTCGTTTGCTGTGTTGTCCTGGTAATACTTTGTTACCCCGGCCGGGTTCATGCGGCTTTGGATATCACCGATGAAAACATGCTCGAAACCGTGGGCAGGAAAGACCCCTTCAAAATGGTTACGCCCATAATCGAGGCCAAAAAAAACATAATCCAGAAAATGGTCGGCTCAAAAACCGGTGCCGCCAATATGGAGTTGGAGGAAAAACCCGACCTCTTCGTCGAAAGCGTAATGCTTAAATTCCTAAAGGCCGCAAATGTTGAACTTGTAGCTCAGAATCTTACTTCTAACTACGGCATTATAGGTGTCGATGATCAGACAAACTCCTTAATCGTCTGCGATACTGATGAAAATCTTCAAAGGATAATTTACGAGGTAAGAAAGGCCGACCGTACCCCGAGACAGATACTGATTGAGGTCGTCATCGTGGATGTACAGTTGAACGACGATACCGAAATCGGTGTTGACTGGGGGGACTATAATTTTGGTAGAGATGACACAAAACATACCTTTTCGCAGACTCTCATGTCAAACCTCACCTCAAGCTCATCTTTATTCGGTTCCTTTCAGCTTGTCCAGGAAGGTCTCGATGTTACAATAAAGGCGCTGCAGGCGACCCGAAATGTCGAAATTCTCGCCAGCCCGCGAGTCCTCGTTGTTAGCGGCCAGAACGCACTAATAAAAACCACCGAAGAAATACCATATACCGAACTTTCCGAATCCTCTGAAGGAAGTTCTGGTGCACTTGCAATAACTTCTACAAAGTTTAAAGAAGCCGGCATCACACTAAAAGTAACAGCAACTATTACCGACGAGCAGAAAATTCTGATAGCAATTGATGCTGAGCAGAGCATTAACGCCGGTACAGACAGCAGTGTGGGCAGCGCCGTTCCGGTTGTTGACAAAAGAAACGCAAAAACCTCATTACTAATGAGTGACGGCCAGGTTGTGGTTATGGGCGGCCTCAGAAAAAAGGAAACCACACTTACCACAAACAAGGTGCCTCTGTTGGGCGACCTTCCGCTTGTTGGTTTTCTTTTCTCAAACAACAAGACGGACGTCAAAAATTCCGAGCTGCTGGTATTCATCTCTCCGCATATTTACAAAGACGGTCCCTTGTCCGAAGAGGAGATGGAAAGGTTTAACGAACTTCGCAACGCACCATCTTTGCAGTTTCCCGAAAAGAATCGTCCGGAGTATGAAGCATTAGATGCGGTAATACCCTCCTACCTCGACGAGTAACAAAGCTGATATGGTCGAGCCCTTTAGTCGTATAAAGTCAAGGCCTTGAGCCGTACAAAGTCGAGGCCTTTAATAACACAAAGTCGAAGCCTTTAATCACACAAAAGCGCGGCGGCGCAAGCCGCCCGATGGATTAAGACAGGAAACAGAATCGCGGCGGCGCAAACCACCCGCCCTTCCATACACATTCAAGAAACCAAGCTGGCTTGTGCGCGCATTAAAAAAGCCAGATCCCAACTAATCAGAATCTGGCTTCGGAGGAGGGTGATGAAAAGCTAAAAATACAATTCCATTATAATCGTAACTCAATTTTCTCCGAGCTAATAATAGTATCGAGAAAACACAAGTAAAGACTTTAACAAAATCCACTGAATTATATATTTTTTTTCCAATCGGTGTCAAGGGTTTTCTTGCCTCAAAAAGCAGATATTTCGCGCCCTATTCGTGTACAATCTTAAATTCTATGGAAACAAAGAATTTTACGCTTGAAATCTAAACATGTTCGTGTATTCTGGATGAATAAACCTTTTTTTCGGAAGTGCTTATGAATAAACCAGTTACAATTGCAGACCTTGTTGAAGCCAAGCAGGAAGGCCGAAAGATTGCGGCTGTGAGCTGCTATGACTACACCACGGCCCGGCTTGTGGCCGATGCGGGGGCGGAGATGATTTTGGTCGGTGATTCGGCTGCTCAGATAATCTTAGGCTACGACTCAACACTCCCCGCAACTATGGAGTTCATGCTCGAAATAACCGCTGCCGTTCACAGGGCCGCTCCCAACCTCTGTATTGCCGCCGATATGCCCTTCCTGTCGTATCACACCGGAATATCCGATGCCGTCCGGAACGCGGGCAGATTTGTACAGAAGGCCGGTGCACAGTTAATTAAAATCGAGGCCACAGCAGCGCATCTCGATGTTATAAAAGCAGTTAGCGACGCCGGGATGGCCGTGATGGCACACATCGGAATAAGACCGCAAAGCATTACAAAATCAGGAAAACTCAGAGCAGAGGGTACAACTGCTGAGCTGGCTTTCGATTTGATTAAGCTGGCCGATGAAATGGTCAATGCAGGTGCAAGTGCAATTTTGTTAGAGGGCACCGCAAGAGAAGTCGCTAAAATCATCACACAAACAGTGCCGGTGCCGGTAATTAGCTGTGGAGCGGGGCCGGATTGTGATGGCCAAATACTTATTATATCCGATATACTCGGGCTTTCACCCGGACCGGTACCTAAATTTTCAAAGGGCTACGGTGAAATGAAAACTGAAATCCTAAGAAGTATAAATGCTTATGTAGAAGATGTGCACCGTAATTCCTTTCCCAACGACCGACATTCATATCATATAAAAAGTGGGGAACTCGCAAAGTTGGAGAAAATGTTACAGAATCTGAAAACTTAGATATATTCCATTTTCTCCGAAAAAATCTTGTAATTGCTGACCGCTTTGCCTCCTTTGCTCAACATTTATCTGTTAGTTTATTGTTTGTTTCAGGCTCCGCTCCGCTGCTGTACCAAACGACAAATCTATACATAATCCCTACCGTCTCTACGTTTTAACCTTTTTTTCGTAGCCGTCCGATTGTCCTTTTGTTAAAATGCACCTGTGGTCAAGCTCGGGATATAGGGATTAAGAGCAGGTGAATTAACAGGTGTGTTCTCTATGCCCACTAAACACACAAATTCAGAGGTGGCTGTTAAAAATTCGGTAAGGCCCGTCCTGCTCATCGACAAAGACATTGTCAGCGATGGAGCCTCGTCTTTACACCATCTAATGGTCGGCCTTAACGATGATTCCTGCCACACGGCATTGGTATGTCCTGTTGGCGTTGAAACAGATTCTCTCGTCTGTCCGGCCGTAGAGGTCATCAGATATCCACTGTTTAAGACGCCTCTGCTGAGGTCGCAAAACATAAAGGCCCTCTTTGGTTCTGTCGAAAAGTTCAAGCCTACCATTTTGCACTGTTGCGGTAACAGCATGGCCCGACTGACCAGATACCTCTCTTGCCGGTTGGATGTTCCTTATGTGCTTACTTTTGATTCGGTAAGAAGACGTCCTTTTGCGCCTTGTGTCTCATCCGACCACTGCGGGGCCTTAATTGCCTCGTCGCAAGTCATTGCCGAACACATTAAGCATTCACATCGCCGCCTCGCTGAGCGCGTCATCCGGATTAACATCGGTGAGTTCGTCGAGGATGTTTGCGCGTGCTTTCCGGATACGGCACGTGTTACCAGTATGGTAGTTGCACAAACCCTTGACAATCCGTCAGACTTTGAGCCTTTGCTAAATGCTGTGAAACATCTGGCTGTTGACGGCTGTGAATTCGTACTTGTCATTGCCGGAACCGGCCCGGCCGAGCGAAAGCTGCATGAGATGATAAAGGCCCTCGGACTCTCGCAAATTGTTACGACCGTAGGTAATATCCGGCCGGTCCGCACCGTCTTTGCAGGTGCGGACATCTTTATAGTGCCCCGGCCGAGCCGACGCTTTAACCCCAGATTGTTGGAAGCAATGAGTGTTGGGATGGCCGTCGCCGCCTGTCGGGGGGGCGTTGATGACTTGCTCATAGAAGATAAAACCGCCGTCCTCTTTGACCCGGAAGATGAGCTGGGCATATATTCATCGTTGCAGAAGTTGCTCGACAAACGTGAATTCGCAAGGCGTATTGCAAACGCCGCTCAAAGTCATATCAGAGAACATCACAGCGTGAGCAAAATGATTGAGTTGCTTATAAAAACCTATCGTACGGCCCAGGCGTGGTATAAGAACTCTGGAAATGATTGACCGGGGTCGGTCGTCAGCAGGGTGTTTCGTCACATTTGTTCGATAAATATATAGCCGAGAGATCAGATTGTCTCTCGGCTATGCCTCTACCCTCCTCCACAACCGTAGGGCCTTCATTTCAGGTAGCAATGCCGGGGACCGCTTAGCCCCTTTTACAATAAACAGGCACTACTGTTTTGCGGTTCGGCTAATACCGAACAAGTGTCGATAAAAGCCTTGAATATATTATTCTGGAGGTCTTCTCTTTCCCCTGCTCAGGCTTAAGAGAACGGAACCGAGCCCAAAAAGTGCTATAGTAGCCGGCTCAGGTATTTCCTCATCTTTGTTCTCCGGCACCGGAAAAGGTTCAGCAGGTACCGGAAACTCGTCACCCAAAGGCTCCGGAGGCTCTTTGGGAGGAGGAACATCAAGCCCCCCCGTGCCTCCGCCGCTAATTCCTCTGGGGCGAAAATATTCCGTGCTACGAAGACCGCCCCGACCCCGGCTGCCGACGATTCCCAGCTCAGCAGGAAGTTCGAACTTTGAGCGTTCAAAAACGGCTATTACTATCTTAGGCGAATCCACCAGTATTGTCGTTTCATTAGTGCCCGGCTCGGTAACATCCCCAAGCCAGTAAACGAATTGATAACCGGGCTTGGGGATGGCCGTAAGTGTAACAACTTCGTCAAGTTGGGCTTGATAAAGACCTGTCTGTGGCGTAACCTTGCCGGCATCAATCGGACTTTGCTCGATTAGCAGGCTATACCCTGTTTCGTAATCGGAATCAGATTCGAAATAGCTGTATATCTGACCGTACCCGTTACGACTGACCGTGGCAATTACAACCAAAATCGCAAACAGAAACAGCTTCCATGCAATACCCTTGCGTTTGTTGGTCTTAATCATATCCAACAATATCTTTATCTAACTGTCTTGTTTCGGCGAAAATTATTCTTTCCTCTTCTAAGCAGCATCGCACCACCAATTGACAGAAATGTCAGCGCAGCAGGCTCGGGAACCGGAAAATCTCCCGGTTCCGGGCCTCGTATTTCGTAATCACCCCGCACCCAGTCTAAATCGCTGCTGAACGCCAAAAACCAGGAATGCTCCCCGGCGAGTATTAAATCTTCGTCGAAAAGACCGAAATCCCACACTGCTTCACCAACACCGTCCTGGTCTTCGTCGGAAAAATACTCCTCGGTAGGCTCAACACCCTCGGCGGGGTCTTGTTGCGAGCCGATAGCATAGATATCCACATAAGCCATATCGATACCTAACGCCGCAAAATACGCAACATCTGCCTCGCTGTAGCCAAAGTAGTTGTTGAATATCTGGTATGCGTAAATGTATCGACCCTCGCCCGGTATGTCATAACCGGCGGCGGTAAATTCATTCTCGTTCTCACCCTGTGTATCATAAACGGCGAAATCTATGCGTCCACGCAGGTGCTCTGTGTCGCCGAATCCATTGTCCCATTCTTCATTGTAGTACACAAAGCCCTGATAGTGGCTACTCTCCGGAAGCATACGAACCAGCGTTGCACTTGCATCCCGTGACAACAGTATCGCGGCAAGTAAGGAACTTAAAAGAAGCACCCTTTTTGCTGACATACAGAACCTCTTTCCCTCGTCTCCTTGCATACCTTCAGTGTTTGTTCTATAGATTGTCCGGCCTTTGTTATCCAGACCGTCTCTTTCGAATAACAGCTATTAACCCGCCTGTTCCGAGCAGAAGCAAACTCGTCGGCTCCGGTATCGGTTCAGGGACAAGTATGTCGCCGGTTGCGAAGATGTAACCGGACGACAAACCGGCAAGCGCTCCTTCACCCCAGATTGGCGCATTGTTGCTGGCAAACCACAAAAGCGCCGAACTGTCACCAGGCCCGATTGTGCTTGTAAATATTCCCTCAACGCTTTGGACCGGTGAGCCGACGATACCCCACTGGTCAGGCTCAACACCGGTCCCGGAATCAAAACTCGGCGCAGGATCTTCGAACACACCGGCACCATCCAATATCTGCACGGAGAACCAACTAAGGTCAGCCTCGGAGATATTGGTTATCTGGTAGGTGAAAACGTAATCGAAGGGACCTGAATCATAGTAGAAGACCTCAGAGACAACTGAAGCCAGGCACGGATCACCACCCCCAACCTCAGAGAAATAGCTTGTCTCGGACTGTTCGATACTTGTCCAGGCGGGTATCGCGCTCGCATTGGGCGCAGATAGTACAGCAAGCAGGAAACTAAACAAAAGCAACCTTTTCATCGGCATAAAGCAACCTTTCCTCGCAATACCCTCTTTTAACCTCTTTTTTCACAACCCTCTTTTACAGCCGGTATTTTCCATGAAAACCTATTGCGCCCCGGCTGAAAGCGCGCACACACACCACTTAAGCCGTCACACCTTCCTCTTTGGATCATCATCCCCCTCGTTTTCTACCATCCTCCTCCGAGTGTTAAATGAAAGCCGCTGAATCTGACGCCGGTGCAAACCTATGGATTAAGGTCCACTGCCGACACTTTCTACAAAGATAAATATTCCTCGCGACTTACAAGAAACACTGCCTTTATCACACCTCCCCCATATTGAGGTATGATGTATTTAAGCATATCAGCCACAAAAAGTCAAGCCTTTTTTTGACCTGGGCACTAAGAAAATCCTTTCGGCTCGTACGGTCCCGAAATATCTGCATTTTGAGGAATTTATCACGGATTTCGGCTATAAAAGAGACAAAAATTTTTCGCAAAAAGACCCTCGCAGCCCGGCAGTTTTTTGCCCCAAATGCCTCCACTCAACAACCTTTTGTGAAATAGCAGCGGGTAAAAACCGACAACCGGCCAGGCCCAGCCCGATAATCTCAACAGCCCATGTATCGTAAATGCCGAAGTGAGTGATTTTTGCAGGTTTGGTTATATACTTTATTGACCTTGAAGTAGGCGGGAGTAAAATGATTTATTATGTAGGGCCCGGTGTATCTTACCGATGATTGAGAAGAATGAATAAGGATAGTTCGTTTGCAACAGAACCCGCACAGACCACAGAAAGGGCTTTAGGTATGGAATTGATTTAGCCCGCGATGTATCGAAATTTTTTCATGAAGGAGTATCACAAGCCCCAACGGGGCGACACATTACAGGCCAGGGTGAAGCCCTGGGCAACTTAGGGTCAACCAAAAATAAACAAGCCCTGAAAGAGCGAAAGAAAATGCCTGCCAAGGCAAAGTTTAGATAAGGTACAATATTTTTCGCACATTATTATCGGGCCAATAGAAAAGCCCTCAATCTGGTCGATGGTTAAGAAAAAACGAAACATTAAATCAATCAGAGAAAGGGCCTAATAATGAAAACG
>DUZQ01000128.1 GCA_013349435.1 Planctomycetota bacterium
ACATCGAGCCTATCGAAAGCAGCACCTCCGGCTCATCGCAGTCAAGTTCGCATTCTTCGACGAGATACCGGCAGGCAAGCTCGTCGCTGCCCTGCGCCAGGGCAATCTGAGCGAGCCGATACCTCACCCCGGCCAGCTGGCGGTCCCGTTTCAGGGCCTCGTTATAAAGCCGTTTCGCCTCTGTCTCCTGCCCGCGGTGCAGGGCAATCTCGCCGAGATAAAAGTGGCCTGCCGCAAAATCAGGCTCAAGCTCCAGAATCCTGTTGAACTTTTCCTTAGCTGCATCGACATCGCCTCGCTGCAGAAGGAACATACCGAACTCGAGTATTCCGCCCACATCGCCCGGTGCGCCGCGCAGCTCGGCAAGAAAATGGTCCTTTGCGGGACCGAAGTCGCCGTTCGCCCAGCAGGCCTGTGCGAGCCGCAGGTTAATCTGCGGGTGGCCCGGCTCCAGTTTCTGGGTTCTGTGCCAGCACCATATGGCTCTTTTATATTGTCCCCGGCTGAAAAGCGAATTGCCGATGTTGTAGAAGCATATTGCACAATCCGGATTTATCTGCTGGGCGAGATAAAACATCTGCTCGGCCTTTTCGTGCTGGTCCATCTCGGCGTATGTAATTATCCGGTTGCAGTAGCACGGCTCAAAGCCGGCGTCGAGACGTTCTATGTACTCGAATGTCGAAATGGCAAGGTCGTATTGACCGATGCGTGTGTAATCGACGGCAAGGCAGTTTAGTATTTCCGGGTCGTCGCCCTTGAGCTTCAGCGCCTCCTCGAACGCTTCTATCGCCTCTTCGAATCGCTCCAGGGTATCTAAGGTAAGCCCTTTGTTGAAGTACCAGGCGCTGTTTGTGGGATTTATTTCGATGGCCTCGCCCAACTGGTCAAGGGCAAGATTCAACTGGCCGTTTTCGTACATCTCGTAGGCGGTGTGGGCCTTTTCTTCGGCCTCGTCCCACCCTCCGTAGTTTCCCGTTTCAAAAGTCTCGAACATAGCCGGTGCCCTTTATCTTTATCTGCGGCTGACACGCACCGGGCTGGTCCGCCCGGCACAAAAGCACAGTCTGTTTTTATCTCGGCATTTACAAAGGTCCACTTAGGCCCTTTTGCCGCGGTGGTTTATTTTTGTTGCCGGCGAAAGTTTTGTTTGTCGTTTTAGTGTAAGCTGTTATAATAGCTGAGGTTAAGTTTGCGTGCCGGAGCAAAGTTTTCACGGCTCGGCGGTTTTTCTGGCGGAACGGCGCTACAGGTCTTATAATACAAGCTCAAAGCAGGATGTTGGATGCTCGATGCTTTCGCCTCCGTCCGGTGTGTCTCGATACATCGGATATACATCGCGACTTCGGCGGACAGGCGATACGCGGGCGGCACCTAAGAAAAGAGCATCCTTGGCTGCAAAGGTCGATAGAAAATGTAAGTTAACTGGGCCGGTGATTTTGGAGTTTTAAGTTATGATTAAGGAAATTAAAGGTCAATTATCGGCGGGCAAGGCCAATTTCGCAATAGTAGTAAGCAGGTTTAATGAGTTCATAACCGGCAAGCTCCTTGCAGGTGCGACCGATTGCCTTGTCAGGCACGGAGCCGGTGATGAGCAGATAACGGTTGTTTGGGTCCCGGGTTCGATAGAGATTGTCGTCGCGGCCAAGAAGCTCGCGGCCTGCGGCAGGTACGATGCGGTGATTTGCCTCGGTGCGGTGATACGGGGCCGGACGAGCCACTATGAATACGTCAGTCAGCAGATTTCGAGGGGCGTCGGGCAGGTCAATTACGACACAGGTGTGCCGACGATTTTCGGGGTTCTGACGTGTGAGACAATCGAGCAGGCAATCGAGCGGGCCGGGAGCAAACAGGGTAACGCAGGGGCAACAGCGGCGCTGGCGGCGATTGAGATGGCCGATTTGTTGGGACAAATATAATCCGCTTCGATTACCCATTTGTTTGATAGTAGGTCTTTTGTATTTGGGAAGGTTTCTGTGGACAGAAGGACCAGGGCCAGAGAACTTGCGATGCAGTCGCTGTATCAGTTAGACGTGCAGGGCGGCGGCTATCTTGGCGAGCTTGGCACCTTTTTGCATGAGAACAGCGACGACGAGGCGGTTTTTGAAATGGCGGATAAGTGGTCGCGCAAGACGTGGGAAAATCTTTCGGTTTGTGACGGTTTTATCAAAGAAGCGGCGGTGAAGTGGGATCTGAGCAGGCTGTCTCAGGTGGACCGTAGTATTTTGAGGTTGTCGGTTTATCAATTGAAATTCTGCCCGGATATACCGGGAAAGGTTGTTATAAACGAGGCGATTGAACTAGCGAAGAAGTACGGTGCCGAGCAGACGCCGCGGTTTGTCAACGGTGTGCTGGACGCGATTTTCAGGAAACTGAGCACCGGCGAGGCGGCGGGATAAGTATGCGGAGTTAATCAGGGAAGAATGTTGCGGACGATTGCGGTACTAAATCAAAAGGGGGGTGTAGGCAAAACGACGACGGTGGCCAACACCGCGGCGGCACTTGCGATGCGCGGGTTGAAGGTTATGGTCGTGGATATGGACCCGCAGGCACACCTTACGATCCATCTCGGGGAAAATCCGAAACAGGCCGGGCCGGGTGTGTATGAGGTCCTTACAAAATCCGCCAACCTGGCAGAGTCGCTGGTTGAGGTTCGGCCGAACTTGCGGCTGTTGGGGTCGAATATAGATCTGGTGGGGGCCGAGAGTGAGCTGGTCAGTGTGGTAGGCAGGGATATTATATTGCGTGAGGCGCTTGAAGCGGTTCAGGATGAATACGATTATATAATGATAGATTGTCCGCCTTCGCTGGGGCTGCTTACATTAAATGCACTGACTGCGGCGAAGGAAGCTTTCATACCGGTTCAGCCGCATTTTCTTGCGCTGCAGGGATTCGGAACGCTGCTTGAGACTATAACGTTGGTTACGCGGAGGATAAATCCGGAGCTTAAGGTTACGGGGATACTTTTGTGTATGTTCGACAAGCGGGCGCTTTTGCCGGCGGAGGTCAAGGCCGATATCGAGCAGTTTCTTGATAAGGCGAGACAGACGGATTGTCCGTGGTCGGGTGCGCAGATTATACCGGTGCACGTTCGGCGGAATATTAAGCTGGCTGAAGCACCGAGCTACGGCAAGACGATATTTGAATATGAGCCGAAGTGCAACGGGGCCGAAGACTATAAGACGGTGGCCGAGTATATACATTCGCAAACAGGGGCCGTAGTAAAAGAGCAGGGCGATGAATTACAACAACCACCAATTTTGATTCGGGAATTAGCTCCAGAGGCTAAAACGGCCACTTTGGGTGATGAATCGGTTGAAGCATCTCAAACAGACAGAGCCTGAAGAATATCCATCGGTTCTTTTGGAGATCAGAATGAAAAGATGCCTTGTGCTAATACTTGCAGCATTTGCGGTAGTCTGCTGTATTTCCGAGGCTGAAAATCCGGGGATAAAAGTAACAAAACTGAGGTGCGAGTACAGGGAAAACCCTTTAGGCATTGACATACAAGACCCACGGTTAAGTTGGATTCCGGAATCAAATGTTAGAGGCCAGCGACAGAGGGCCTATCAGGTAATCGTTGCCGGCAACCAACAAAATCTCCATAAAGATTGCGGCGACCTTTGGGATAGCGGCAAAGTAAATTCGAATGAATCGCTGCATGTGGTTTATAAGGGCAAAGCTCTAAAATCGGAAGTTAAGTGTTACTGGAAAGTTCGGATCTGGGACAAAGATGGTAAAGTCAGTAAATGGAGCAAGGCTGCATGGTGGGAGATGGCTTTACTAAACAGCAATGACTGGAACGGTCGATGGATTAATGACGGCAAAAAAAATCCTGACAAAGATGCCGACTTTTACAAAGATGATCCTGCCCCACTGTTTCGAAAAGAATTTGAACTGAGCAAGTCTATTAGAAAAGCAAGGCTCTATGTCAGCGGCTTGGGGTATTACGAAGCATATATAAATGGTAAACGCGTTGGGGATTATGTACTTGACCCGGCATGGAGTGTATATTCCAAGAGAGTCTTCTACAGCACTTATGATGTAACCGCCCAGGTGAAGACCGGTCGAAACTGTATCGGCGTGACGGTTGGCAACGGATGGTATAACCCGCTGCCTATGCGTATGTGGGGGTACTTGAATCTTCGAGAACATCTTACAGTGGGCAGACCAAGACTGATTGCACAACTGAATATTGTCTTTGAAGACGGTTCGAAAAAATCCATTGTTACTGACACGGCGTGGAAGTACACCGAAGGGCCTGTGCTGAGAAACAACATCTATCTCGGCGAGGTATATGATGCACGGAAGGAAAAACCAGGCTGGAATACACCGGGCTTTGACGATTCGGACTGGGTCAATGCGAAACCTGCTGCGGAACCCATCGGACGACTTCAGGCACAACCTCTGGCCGGCATAAAGGCAACCGCTGTTGTCAAACCGGTAAAAATAACACAACCTGAAGATGGGACTTTCATCTTTGATATGGGTCGCAATTTTGCGGGATGGGTCAGCATCAAACTGAACGCGCCGAAAGGGACAAAAATCAATCTTCGCTACGGTGAGCTTTTGAACGAGGACGGAACACTTAATCCCATGACAAGCGTATGCGGCCAGATTAAGGGCATGCGTAAAGACGTGGACGGTAACAACGTAAGCATCGGCGGGCCCGGGTGTCCCGAGATTGCCTGGCAGCAGGATACTTATATTTGCAGGGGTGGCGGCCGAGAGAACTATGTGCCTCACTTCACTTTCCACAGTTTTAGATATGTAGAGCTTACCGGTTATCCGGCCCGGCCAACCCTTGATATGGTCGAGGGATTAAGGCTGAACACTGAAGTGCACAAAACTGGGCACTTTTCATGCTCGAACCAGATGCTCAACCGGATTCAGAAAATGTGCGAATGGACCTTTCTCAGTAATATATTCAGCGTTCAGTCGGATTGCCCTGGCCGCGAAAGGTTTGGTTACGGTGGTGATATTGTAACAACAAGCCATTCATTGATGATGAATTTCGACATGGCTAATTTCTACGCCAAGACGGTGTGGGACTGGCATGACAGCGCTTTTGAGAACGGTATGCTTACAGATACGGCTCCCTTTGTGGGTATCAACTACTGCGGCCTGGCCTGGGCGATGGCGCATCCCCATCTTCAGCTTGACCTGTACAAATTTTACGGGGACAGACGCATTATGGAGCAGCAGTATGAGACATCCCATCGCTGGCTCGAACTTGTCCGCAGTCAAAACTACTACAACCACATTATAAGCAGCGGTTTGAGCGACCATGAAGGACTCCAGGCAAGCCCTGCTGGGCCGATGGTGAGCGCCTTGTACCACCGCAGCGCACAGATTATGACTCAAATTGCAGCAGTTATTGATAAACCGGAGCAGGCAAAGCACTACAGAAATCTTAGCGAACAGATAAAAAAAGCTTGTGTAGAGAATTTTTTTCAGGCTGACACAGGCATATATGCACCTGGCACACAGGCAAGCCAGGCTTTCGCACTGCATCTGGACTTGGTCGGTCCGGAGCAACGAAACAAGGCCCTGAAACATTTACTAAATCAAATCATAGAAAAGCACAAAGGCCACCTCTGTACCGGGATATTCGGAACGCAGTTTATGCTTGACGTGCTTTGCAGGGAAGGCTACGGTCAGACAGCCTATAATATTGTGAATCAAAGGACGTACCCCGGCTGGGGCTATATGCTCGAAAAAGGCGCTACCACCCTCTGGGAGCACTGGGCATTCAGTGATAATACCTTTTCGCATAATCATCCGATGTTTGGGTCGGTGAGTGGTTGGTTTTTTAAGTGGCTCGCCGGGATTCAGGCTGATGCAGAAGCCAAAGGTTTTGACAAGATTATAATCAGGCCGACAATTATAGATGATTTGCAGTGGGTCAGGTGCCGCTATGATTCGGTAAGAGGAACTATCGCAAGCAACTGGCACAGACAAGGCCCAAAACTTGTCTTCGATTTGCAGATACCTGTCAACGCCGAAGCAGTATTTTATATTCCTGCCGGGCGGGGACAGGTAATAACCGAGGCAGCAGTGCCGGCCGAAAAAGCTGAAGGAGTTCGCTTCGTCAAAAGAGAAGAAAATGCTGTGATTTATAAGATCGGTTCAGGCAACTATCATTTTGTGGTTGAGAGTTACCCTGTTTCTATTTCACCGCCTTGACCGTCTCCTGTGACTCCTCCAGCAAGCACGAACCGAATCTGTTTTTTGGTGTATTGACCGAACAAAAGTGACATTTATAATAAGGAGCTTTTCAATGCTCAGAAAGTGTATGGCCTTGTCCGCTTTTTTGCTTATCGTTTTGTGCTGTCGGACAGTCAAGGCCGATGAAAAAAACAATGTAGCCTGCTGGACATTTGATAGAGTCGTTGACAATAGAATCGAAGATGATGCAGGTAATATTCATGACCAGATGCATGGAAAATATACCCTGGTAAAAGGTGTCGAAGGAAAGGCACTGAGATTCGATGGCTTTCGCACATACATTTACCGCAAGGTCCAGGATGTCCCCCAACTAACTGGTAAATTTACTATTGAAACATGGATAGCATTGGGGGCATATCCGTGGTTTTGGGCGCCGGTTATAGAATTCCGCAATGCCGAATTTGAAGGTTTTATGTTTGGTATTGATAAAAATGGTCACCTCGGAATGCGGGTGCCGGCGGCAGATAAATGGCAAAGTTATTTATCCGAACAGCAATTGCCACTGCGAACATGGACTCATATTGCAGCCGTATATGATGAAAAAAACCAATTATCCCTCTATGTAAACGGCAAGCTAACAAGTTCCTTCAAACTAAAAAAGAAGCTTTCAACTCCTGCAGGAACACCTATGCATATAGGTCGCAATTACACCCAGGAACCTTGGGAAGATTATCAACTGACTACCACTGACTTTTATTCCTTCTTCGATGGAATAATCGATGAGCTCAAAATCCACCATAGCGTTTTGAGCTCCAGAGACATAAAAAAAGAATATCAGGATTATCATCCAAAGCACAAGCCTGATTTGCCTGAGCGGGTGTTTCCTCAAGTACATCGTAAATCCGGGGCCTTTGGAGCATATTACACCAAACTCAACTATTATGACGACTGGGACGCTCTGTGGCGGGTCAGCGATTTGGCAGATGTCCTCGTTCGTTTTGACAATATGACGGGCAAGCTGATTTTCTGGCGCGGCACAAGTTTTGTTCCCTGCTGGGTAACGGAAAATGGAATTTGGTTTACGAATGAATGGCTGGAAACATGGGGACGGGATGTCTGTAGTTGTGCAGAACCAATAATGGACAGAGACTGTCGTTTTTCGCATGTCCGCATAATAGAAAATCATGATGCACGCACGGTGGTTCACTGGAGATATGCTCTTGTTGATGCCTATTACAAGTTTGCTGCTGTCAGTGATGATTTGCGAGGAGAATGGTGTGACGAGTTTTATATTACATATCCTGATAATTCAGGTATCCGTAAGATGATTCTGCATTATTCCAAGCCAATTCGTCCGCATGACTGGGCGGAGCAGATTGTGGTACTTCCTCCCGGCACACATCCGGCAGAAGTGATCAGTTCACCGGAAATCACACTGGTTAATATGCGAGGGGTCAAATACAGCTATGCCTGGGATGCTGATCTTCCCGTGGTACTGAACAAACCGGAAGGGGCGAATATTCAGGTAATTAATTTAAAATCAAAATATCGTCCGTTCCTGATATTGCCCCCCGATTCGTTTGAAACAAGCGAAATGAAAAGGGGATCTCCATTCTTCCGTACCTACAGCGCCGAACAGGGAAAGGGCTATCGGCCTGACCCTGTTCCTTCGATCTACGGGTGGTGGAATCATTGGCCGATAGCCCAGGTTCCCGGGGATGGCCGATGGGTTACCAGTCCTGACCGCGCCAGTCATTTCAACCTGACGACCTTTCTGCAATGGAAGGACCATGAGTTGACCGGCCGAACAAAAACCAGAATCATGATACAGGGTCTGACTGAAAAAAAACCGGAAGATCTTGTTGAACTTGCCAAATCATGGCTCCAGGCGCCAAAGGCGAGTATTCTGAAAGGTGAATTTAAGAATATCGGCTACGACCAGGCCGAGAAAGCATATGTCATACAGAAAAAAAATGAAGGCCGCCCAACCGGCTTGCAGATGAAGTTGAATGCCGGCCATGAGACTCCCCTTCTTAATCCTGCTCTGATTATTAAAAAATGGGGCAATATTTCGGCCCAAGTTTACATTAATGATAAACCAGTACCGACAGAACAATTTAGAATCGGTCATACCTCCACATTGGAGGGTGTGAATCTGGTTATATGGCTTAAACTAAAATCGACCAAACCGGTACAGTTATCAATCAAGACTAATGACTAATATTTATTTATGATAAAATTATCGATGTTTTTTAAAATATTAAATGGAGATGACCCGGCATGAAGAATGGAAAATCGCATACAATTCAAAGAAGGGATTTCCTTAAGCTTGCCGCGGTTGGAACAGGCGCTCTATTGACAGGCTCTTGTGGTTGCCTGAAAAACGAGATGAGATCTGCACGTCGAAGATCAATCGATGGCAAGCGAATCCTTACATTCAATTCTTGTATTCGCGTTAACCAAATCGAAGCAACTCGTACGCGCACCCTTGGCATTGATGAATATGATCGCCATACACCGAAAAACATCAAAGCGCTGCGTCAGGCCCTGGCCGACGGCTGGCCCGAAGCACGTATGACATGGGCCATGAGTTGGCAAGCCCTACATGATCAGCGCGATAATTATAAAAAGGCACGTCGTTTGGTACGCCACTTCCATGACACGTACAACGATGATGTCACATTTATCCCGGGAGGTTTTTTTGCCAATATGTATAACACACGTGAACAGGTCAACCGGGACATTCACGAAGCCCTGGAAAGAGTCAGTGAGATGATGGGGGGAAATTTCCGCTCGAAATGCCTGATTGCAGGTTTTCTCTCTTCAGCCAATCAACACTATCTGGCCCAGCAGGAAGACATTCATGTAGCCCAGGGAACCATTTGGAGTCAGTATGCTATTGATAACGGTGATGGTGATGGGTCTATCTGCTATCCCTATTATCCATCAAAAGAACATTTTTGCAAACCGGCCCAGAACGCGACGGATTTTATTGATTGTGTAAACCTTGACGGCTGGACAGTTGATTTTCTCT
>DUZQ01000106.1 GCA_013349435.1 Planctomycetota bacterium
CAAAGCCTTATTTATGTGTTAGCTGCAAAAAAGACGGCTTGGGCGGCGAAGAAGAGATTCTTTGCAACCTGACAAGAGCCGACCAGCAGGGCCAGGCTGAGTTTTTTTGTGATGCCTATATACCAATAAAAAAATCGCCACCCACACCGCCTGGCCAATAAAATATAAAAGGAGAAATCGACGAAAAAGAGAACAAAATACATATTATGGTCAATATTGTTTTCAGTTTTCATACTATTCTTGTGGATTTTCCGCCCTCCTTCACATTTTGACCGATCCAAAATCGACAAAAGATTGACATCGCTTGAAGAGCCATTCAAATCGATAGAGACACTTTACTATATGGATGGAGGTAGTATAGGAATCAGAATCGTTGACAAAAATGATGTAGTTTTGATGATCGCTATTCCTATATATGGCATGATTGATCGTTCTTATGAAGAGATATATTTTGGGGCTTGCCATACTCAAGACCTTGAAGAGGGAGCAGTTGAAGTTAAGAATTTCCATGAGACAAAATTAATGATAGAAAATATCCTTCATCGGTACTCAAAAAGTAATCCATATATCGATCAAACTTTATGTGCTTTAAGAGGAAGAGTCAGAGATTATATAAAAGTGATATACCACAATAAGATGGGGCATTATCGAGTAGAATACTGATAACAACTTTTTGAAAATATAAAGGTCCCCGGTACACAATTTTTGTAAATACAAAAATTAATCCGCCAATCTTGTAAAACTCGCAAAACTCAGAAAATAAGCACCGTTCTTGGGCCAAAAAACGCGATTATGAAAAAATATTTCGATTTTTCCCAGATTTTGCTTGAACTAATATCGCAAATATGCGATATTGTGTAATCATGGCAAAACGAAAGACTACAAAAGATGCTGTAAAGGTTCTGCACAGCCGATACATAAAGGGTAAGCCCAAACGGCTCGAATCCTTAAAGAAAGAACATGAAGCACTCGACATTGCATCTCAGATTTACACTATCAGAAAACAGCAGTATCTTAGCCAAAGGCAACTTGCCAACCTCGTAGGAACTACACAATCTGTTATTAGCAGATTAGAAGATGCCGACTATACCAGCCACAGTCTCCAAATGCTTAATCGTATCGCCGGTGTCTTGCATCATAAAGTTGAAGTACGTCTTATCCCCGAAAAATCTGTTTATGCTTATGGCTAACACCTGCACCGGTTAGTTAAGCAGGATGGATAAATCCCCTGTCAATGCTGAATTGGTAATGATAAATTATTGCCTTAGCAGAGCAGTTGCGATAAACTAATCCGGCATGGTAAAGGGATTTCGACAGATTGCGCTTCTCACGGCCTTTAGCCGAGTGCTCGGCCTGGTTCGTGATATGGCATTTTCATACTTCCTGGGTGCAAGCGGTGTCATGGACGGCTGGGTCATAGGCTTCAAAATCCCAAATCTCACCCGGCGCCTGTTCGGCGAAGGGGCGGCCTCGGCTTCATTCATACCCGTTTACAGCGAACAGCTTCAAAAAGACCGCGCCGGCGCCGACCGATTGGCATGTACCGTGGTAACGGTCGTATTTTTAATCTTAGCCGGCGTGGTGCTCATCGGTGAAATCGGGGTCTGGGCCTATTACGCCTTTTTCAGCACCCTCGACAGCACAAAACTCATGTTCGGCCTGACCGGTATCATGCTACCCTATATGGTGCTGGTTTGTGTGGTGGCCCTTTTGGGCGGCATTCTGAATTCCCACCGTCATTTCGCCGCTCCCGCTGCCGCCCCGATTGTGCTTAATGTCTTTATAATAAGTACACTCTGCTTCACCGGCTGGGTCCTAGTAATGGCACCGACAAAACAGGTTTTTGTAGTAGCAGCGGCAGTGATAACAGCGGGCATGGTTCAAATAGCAATACAACTCCCGCCTTTGCGCAGGCGTGGAGTATCTATAAGGCCGGCCTGGCATATACATTCCGATGCCTTTAAGAAAATCCTGTACCTGATGGGCCCGATGGTACTTGGCTTGACCGTAACCCAGATTAACACTCTTGCCGACGACGTCATTGCAAAGTGCCTTTCAGGTTCGAGTGATAAAGGCGAGTTTTTCACCTGGCTTGGAAGTCAAATAAGATACCCTCTCTGGGATGGTGCTGTCTCGAAACTTTACTACTCTCAGCGACTGTATCAGTTTCCCCTGGGGGTATTAGGGATATCTTTAGCAACAGCAATATTTCCTGTTATGAGCGCAGAAGCTGCAAAAAAAGATTTCGATGCCCTGCTCAGAACGATTTCACGCGGGCTTCGCGGTGCCGTGTTCGTTGCAATACCAGCCACTGTTGGCTTGATACTTATAGCCCGGCCCTTAGTTGCAGCAGTTTTCGAGCATGGTCAATTCACAAACATAGATACCCGGGCAACGGCATGGACGCTTTCATTTTATGCACTCGGCCTGTGCGGTTATTTCTGTCAGCAGATAACAACGCGGGCGTTTTATTCTATGCAGGATTCAAAGATGCCCGCCCTTACAGCGGTCATAGCCGTGTTCGTCAATATTTGGCTTAATCTTACGTTAGTTTGGTTCATGAAAACGGCCGGCCTGGCACTTTCTACCGCGATTTGTTCATATATGCAGGTTCTTATCCTCGTTTTCGTCCTTCAGGCAAGATTCGGCCCCTCGTTGCTGGCCGGATTGCCGATAACTGCAGCCAAAACGGTAATCGCAACAGTTTTGATGGGACTGGCGGGATGGACGATTCTAACAGCGATGAGGCCTTTGCCCCTCAGCTTCCGGTTTGATGTTCTGAGGCTTGTAGTGGTTGTGCCGACTGCGATAATAGTATATGCAGCCGCGGCGAAACTAATGAAGATTAAGATGCTTTCTCTGGTTACCGGCAAATCAGGAAAGTGAACATTTGCAGTTTTTGGGCGTACAATTTGAAAACACGAAAAAAACCGGAGGAATAATAAACCATACTGCGTTTACAACCAATTGACGTTAATCCATCTGCTCTATATAATCAATGCAGGGCCGTTTGTTAGTAAGGCTTATTGGAACGCTTGATGACAAAAGGACGAATCTTTTTTGTTTTAGCGGTTATTGCGCTGTCCCTACCTTATGTGGCGCAGGCTCAGGTTGCGTTGCGTCTTGAGGAATTGTTCTCGCCGTTTAACGCCCGGACATTTCATAAGTTGGCCTACGAGTTGTACACTTCGAATGAGCCGCAAAGCGACGAGGCCGAAATAGCGGTTATTTTTCTCGACGGAGTAATCAATCTCGATATGAAAGCGGGATACGTCTTTCCCGACATCCTTAATCTGTGCTCACAGTTCGTTGAGGGAGACTATACGATAACCCTGAACTGGGCGTTCGAGAATTATGCCGACCGAAGAGCTGATCTGGAAGTTACCAAAAAAGCGGTGCGCTATTTAATTGACAGAATCGATACCCGCCAGGAGCGGGAAGAAAAGCTGACAAGCCTTTTGAAAAAAACGGAGGAAAAAAATCCTGTGCTGACATCAGAGTTGACCACTCAGCTCGGTTTGTTGTCTGCTGAAAAAGGAGACGCTGCCGGCGCAATCACTCTGTTAAGCAAGGCCTATAATTTGAATCCATACAACAAACTGGCTTTTACAAAACTTGCCGAGCTTACCGAAAAAACCGGACAAAAGCTGCGACCGGTCGCCTACGCAAGGAACCTGCGACTCACTGTGGGCGCCAATCCCCTGGATATAAATGCCGTTTTTGCCTTTGCAGAAAACATGGAAAAAAACGGTCTGTACAGTATGGCAGCGTCCGCTTATGAGTATTCGGCTGAGTTGTTCAGCTATCTTTATCCGAACAGGCCTCTGCCGCCTTCAATATACCTGCCTTGGGCGATTGCGAGTTATAATACCGCTCGCGGACAGGCCCGATGCCTGGAGCTTGCGAGGCTGATTAGGCAAAGCGGCCGATTTGATCTGGTGCTTGAGGCGATAGCGGGATGTGCCGCACTAAAGACGGGTGATAACGAGCAAAGCGAACAGATATTAGATGCTGCCGGCCGAAAAGCTGAAAAGATGTTAGGCGACGGTGCGGTTGCAAAAGATGTTACCGCTGAGCAGCTTGGCTGGTTTTACAGTTTTGGCCGGGTTGATAACGAAAAGGCCTTGGTCTGGGCAAACAGGGCGTACTCGGCGGATGCAGACTCCGTTGCGGCAAAATCAATTCTTGCCTACGCCCTTGCAATGAATGAAAAAATGGAACTGGCCGGCGAAATGGTGGGGGGGGTGTATCAGGTCAGTCAGGTTGCAGCCCTTACGAGGGGGCTGATTCAATTAGCCGCCGAAGACAAGGAAAACGCAATAGAAAGCCTAAAAGCAGCGGTGGAAATGGACCCCGGTTCACTGGCCGCCGAAAAAGCCGAAAAATTGCTCGCCGAAAACGGCTCTGAGTATGTGTCAGGTGCCTACCCGGAACTGATACTTGCAACACTTCGTAATGAATTTGGCGACAGGGTCGTCCCGAAATTCAAACCGGTTGAGAAAATAATTTCCGCCAAGCTGGGGCTGGACGGGTCGGAGTTCTTCTACCGTGCTGAATTCGGAGCCAGATTGGTAGTAACGAATAACTCATCAGAACCCGTGGTGATTTCAAACAACGGAATATTCAAAGGTGGTATCAGGGTTGATGCCGAGGTTCGGGGTGATATAAAGGCTGATATACCGAACCTCGTGTCAAAAAAGGTCAGACCAAGCTCGGCAATTGAGCCGGCCTATTACGCCGCGATACCGCTGGACCTTATGACCGGAAAGCTCAGGAAACTTTTGCTGACACATCCTCAGGCGTCGATCGAGATAGAATTTACCGTTTATCTCGACCCGGTAACGCAAGCGGACGGCAGTATTAGAAGCGCGATAGAAAAATTAGAACCTGTAAAAACGGTTGTAAAACGTCGCGGCGTGGTTATAACAAGAGACTTCCTCATGCAGCGACTCGATGTTCTGGCAAAGGGACAGACCGGACAAAAACTTCAGGTTGCCGAGTTATTTGTGGGTCTTTTAATGGAACAATATGCAACCGCAAAATCGGGAGCGTCATACAGGCGTTTTCGTGTCGAACCGGAACTGTTGACCGACGCGGTCAGAAAAAGTCTGACCGACCAAGACTGGAAGGTAAAACTGCAGACCATGGCCGCAATGGTGCCCTTTCCCGCGACACCACCTTATGAACTTACCCGTGCGATATCCGCAAATCTTAATGACAAACATTGGCCGGTTCGGATGATGGCTTTATACCTTTTGGGTAGTTTGCAGCCGGATTCCTTTAAACCTGTACTTGACTGGACGGCCAAGTACGACCAAAATAAATCTGTACGTAATATGGCAGTTGCACTTGGTGCGGATATGCCGGAGGTCCCTCAGATTCCCCAGACGCCCCAGACGCCTTCGGACACACAGAAGACAAAGGAAACCTCAGGGCCGGGACAAAATCAATAAACACAACCACCGGCCTTGATGACCGGCAGTCTTTGACATCGCTTCAGAATTAGGCCCAAAATTTTGGAAAATATGTTGCAAATTTGAGATAATTTAATATCCTTTTCGTCTTGTCTGGAAATTTATGTTGTGTTTGAAAGGGACAGATAATGCCTGCTAAAGTAGATGCTGAAAAATGCACGGGTTGCGAGTCATGTATAGACGCCTGCCCGAGCGAGGCTATTAAAATGGAAGAGGGCAAAGCTGTTGTCGATGCCGATACCTGCGTTGATTGCGGTGTTTGTGTTGACGAGTGCCCTGTAGAAGCGATTAGTATGGAATAAGCCGACCCCCCAGGGGTATAGTCGGCGCGGCCCCATCGTCTAGCCAGGTCCAGGACACCGGGTTTTCAACCCGGCAACACCGGTTCAAATCCGGTTGGGGCTAATCTTGAGGTTTGTGAATCTCGGTGGGCGGGCGTGTGAAGTCTGAAATTCGGGCACCCCCTTTATAAATCTTCTCCTCTGAGCCACCAATCGGCGAGGACAGCGAAATCCTCGATATCCACAAAACAATCATCGGTAAGGTCCGCCGAGGGACACGGGCGAAAGGAGTAGGCCGCTCCGGTATAGTCGTCCTTACGAATCGCCCCGACAAGCACATTACCAGAGTCCAGCGAAACAGACCACCCGAAATGGTCATGGTGGACCCGGTCGGCGGCGCTGAGACTGGCGGTCTCTTGCCAGAAACCGTCCGCAAAACGGAAAAGGTACGCAGAACCGGCCTCGCTGGCAAAACTGCTGTCCATATAGGCCCCCACCAGACACAGGTCTCCGCTTAGAGCAACACTTCTGCCGAAAAAGTCCCACGCCCCGCCGTCTGAAGCGGCCAGCTTGGCCTCCTGAACCCAGTTCGGCTCGCTATATCGAAATACGTATGCCGAGCCGGTGTGCTCCCCTCTGTCATCATCACCATGGGCGCCTATCAAGCAAAGGTTGCCGTCAAGCGAGACACTGCTTGAAAAGAAGTCCCCGGCTGTGCCGTCCGAGGGCGTCAGCTTTGCCTGCTCGACCCAGTTCGGATCTTCATAGCGAAATATGTATGCCGAGCCGGATTTGTCTCCGTTATCATCATCGAACTTTGCCCCTGTAAGGCAAAGGTCCCCGCTGATAGAAACCGAACAGCCGAACAGGTCCCCCGCCCGCCCGTCAGAAGCGAGAAGTTTGTGCTCGCAGAGCCAGTTTTCTCCATCGAACCGAAAAACATAACCACTTCCGGAACCATCCCCATTATCATCATCACCACTTGCCCCGATGACACAGCGATTGCCGCTGACAGAAACCGATGTGCCGAATTCATCATTCTGTACCCCGTCAAACGCCGTAAGTTTTGCCTCCTGAATCCAGTTCGGGTCTTGAAAACGGAAAATATATGCTGAACCCGTGTTATCTCCGTTATCCTCATCGCCGCTGGCCCCAATCAGACACAGTTCGCCGTCGAGCGAAACTGAGACACCGAACAGGTCCCCGGCTGAGCCGTCTAAAGCAAGTAATCTGGCCTCGGGCACCCAGTTGAAGCCGTCGAAACGAAAAATATACGCCGAGCCGGAATCGACTCCGTTGTAATCGTCAGCCGGTGCCCCTACAACGCACAGGTTTTTGCTGATTGACACCGAGCCTCCGAAACTATCGCCTATAGCGCTATTCGGGTCGGTCAGTTTATGTTCCCACTGAAAGTCCGCCCGGACGGAGACCGGGGGCGGGAAAAGCATCGCTGCGATACCAAGTAAAACAGCACTATAAAATTTTATCATATTGTTTGTCATAAGGAATCGGCCCCTGTGAGCCACTGCCGGGCCAAGATGAAAAGGTCCTCCAGGCCGACAAAGCAGTCGCCGCTCAAATCGGCCCGCGGGCAGGGGATAAATGTGTACGCCGCCCCGGTGCCGGAATTGAACCCGGGTGCACCTGCAGCCAGATTTACGGAATCAATAGAGACAGAAGCGCCGAAGTTATCGAGGTCCGAGCCGTCAAAAGCTGCAATTTTGCCGGACTGAGTCCATTTTGAACCGGCAAGGCGAAACAGATAAGCCGAGCCGGATTTGTCGCCATTATCGTTATCATAGGGTGCCCCCACCACACACAGGTCTCCGCTGACGCAGACCGATGAGCCGAAAAGGGTGTTAGGCTCGGCGTCCAAAGGCAGAAGGTTCCGGGTCCGTATCCAGTTGGGGTCATCCTGATCACCGTTATATCGAAATATGTATGCAGAACCTGAAATTTGGCCGTTAATATCGTTATTGGGAGAGCCTACTATACAGCACCCGCCGTCAACTGAAACCGAGAAACCAAAATCTCCGACTGAGCCGCTGGGAGCTGTAAGCGTGTCTTCGCGGACCCAGTTTGGGTCCTTGAACCGAAAGACGTATGCAGCACCTGAATATGCCTCGCCGAGGCCGGCGTTCGGGTCGGCTACGATACAAATATCGCTGCAGATAGAAACGGCAAAACCAAATTCGTCGTCGATTGTGGCATTTGGGTCGGCCAGCTTGGCTTCCCGACGCCATTGCGAGCCGTTGAAGCGGAAGATATATGCACGGCCGCTGTCGTCATATCCGGGTGCCCCTGCAACGAGAAGGTTTTCGCACAGGGAAACAGATGCTCCCAAACCCGCCCACTCCGAGCCGTCCGAAGCGGTCAGTTTCGACTGCTCGACCCAGTTCGGCTCACTATATCTGAAGACATATACCGAACCGGAATCAGGGCCGTTATCGTCATCGGCAGGTGAACCTACTATACACGTGTCCCCGTGGATTGAGACGGACGAGCCGAATTCATCCAGCGGCGAGCCGTCGGAGGGGACAAGCTTTTGTTCCGGTAGCCAGTCGTTTCCGTCAAACCGGAAAATGCAGGCACTGCCGGAGGCGATACCATTTTCATCGTCCCGTGGAGTGCCTACAATGCAGCGGTTTTGGCTGACTGAGACGGAAAAAGCGAAGAGGTGTTCGACAGCCGGTTCAGAGGGGGTGATTTTGTCGCGCCAAAAGGTGTCCGCAGATACAGAAACCCCGCATATCGGCAACAGCAGCAACAGAAATGCTCTTTTCATCAACAGTCTCCTCATTGAGAGACCATTCGACCTTATTTGCGATTTTACCAAAGATGGAGCCGATAATCAAGGGATTTTTGCATTTTCGATGTGTAATTTTCGGATAAGTGACGTTTTGACAGGTGTTTAGCATTGCATTTCTCACAGATCGTGATTTTGAGAGGTTTTAACAACACCCACAGGATGATAGTGGGGCACTCAGAACATATTAGTCGCTCGTCGCTCGTATCTCGTGGTTCGTGGATAATTGGTGTTGTTCCATTTTGTCCTTATGCCCTTATCTCTTGTGCTCTTCTTGTGCTCTTCTTGTGCTCTTCTTGTGCTCTTCTTGTGCTCTTCTTGTGCTCTTCTTGTGCTCTTATGCACTATTACTATTGTACCCGTTTTAGAGGCAATGTCAAGCGTTATTTTTGAAATATCTCAAATTATTTTTTTTTATTTTGTAAATATATAACAGTGCTGGGGTTATAAAAGATGCTTTTTTACCGCGGATAAGCTATGAAACCGGAGCCTCCCGCAAGAGGTTATAATATGCGGGGTCGTGCGTTACGCCCCAAGTATTTAATTTTCCGTGGTCCCGCAGGAAGCGGGCCACAATAACCTTTATTTAC
>DUZQ01000118.1 GCA_013349435.1 Planctomycetota bacterium
ATTTTCTATGGTATCCAGAAATACGGTACCGATCAGACTATAGTCCAGCGATACCTAACCGCTGGCTCCGACAAAAAGGCCATAAAGGCCGCTTTAATGGGCGTTCTGCTGTGCATTCCCGTTTGGACCCTGTTTATTTTCATCGGTACTTTGCTCTGGGTTTTCTACCTTCCTGATGTCAATCCTATTCCGGATGCAGTGGAAAACTTCATTGGTAAGAAGCCCGAGCGTGTCTTTATGTATTATGTAAACAGCGAGTTTCCCATGGGTATTGTCGGATTGGTCCTGGCGGGTCTGGTAGCGGCAGCATTGTCGAGCCTGGACTCTGATTTGAATTGTCTTTCGGCGGTGGTGGTTGAGGACTATTATCGCCGCATCCGCAAGAGAGCTACCGACCGGCAGAGGCTCAGATTCGGGCGTATCGTTGTGGCCGCATGCGGAGTGTATGCTATTGCGGTGGCAATTCTTTATGTCTTTTTCCAGGGAGAGATGCCAGTGCTCAAAATTATATTTGAACTGTATGCAATCTTTTCCGGGGGTATCGCTGGTCTGTTTATGCTTGCCTTCTTTACCAAGCGTGCCAATCTTAAAGGTGTTTATGTGGGCCTGGTGGCCTGCGTCCTGTTTACTGCCTGGGGATTTTTGACAGGCCCGCCTCTTGACCCGACAGAAGAAATGTGGCTAAATCTAAATAATGTTTGTAACAATATATTTGGAACTTCTGCATTTGGTATAGCAGAAGGTCAAACAGACCTGAACTTCCCGCATCACCGATATATGCTCGGCGTTTACAGCCATCTTGTAATTTTTGTATTTGCGTATGTTGCGAGCTTTTTCTTTTCTCATGACAGGGATATTACCGGGCTTACATTCTATGACTGGCTGAGGCAGGGCAAAACTGTTGCCCAGATGGTTGAGGAGAAAGAACAGCAGCAAGAGCAGGGCGAGCAGACATCCGGTGAAGATAAGCCGGAAAATGAGTAAAAAAAGGAGCGAGGATAGGGCCGGCTTTAATCGCCGGCCCTTTTTATGCGCATCGGCAGCCGGTATAACCTTTGCACCTGCTGGTTGACATAATCAAATTGTTACGTTTAAATAAATTATTGAAATTATCCTCAAGATAATTTCAAAGGCGTTTTTTATTATGGAAAAGATTTATACAGATACGTTGAATAGACTTATCGACCAGTTCGGTAAACTGCCCGGCATAGGACCAAAGAGCGCGGAACGCCTGGCCTTTCATATCCTTAATGCGGATTCGTCAGAGGCGCTGGCACTGGCCGATGCAATCAAAGACATAAAGGATAAAATCAAAAAATGTCGGATTTGTTTTAATCTTGCAGAGAAAGAGCTTTGTTCAATCTGCTCGGACCCCGAACGGGACAAAAGTATGATTTGCGTTGTTGAGCAGCCCAAAGATATTATAAAGCTGGAGAAAACAAATACCTGCAAATGGGTCTATCACGTCCTCGGCGGCCACATTGCTCCGCTGGAAGGTGTTGAACCCGAGCATCTTACCATAGACAAACTTGTTGAAAGGGTTCGTAATACAGGTGTAAAAGAAGTTATTATGGCAACAAATCCGAACGTGGCCGGCGACGGAACCGCACTTTATATCAGCTCACTTCTCAAACCGCTCGGCGTTAAAATTACACGTCTGGCAAGGGGTCTACCTACCGGTACAACCATTGAATACGCCAGCGGAAAAATGCTTACCGATGCCATCATTAGCAGACAGACATTTGAGTAATTTTTTTCCTTAACAATAAATTATTCTTCGTACCATTGTAATAAATCATTTCTGTTGTTATTATATATACCGAAGTAAGTTTAAAATTCTATAAGTTTTTGTCAGGGTAAGTTTATGAAGATGGAGATGAGCAGACAGATGCGGCTCGAGCAGAAAATGATGCTCGCACCGCGTATGATTCAGTCAATGGAAATTCTCCAGCTTCCGATACTTGCTCTGCAGGAAAGAATCGAGCACGAGTTAAATAACAATCCGGTCCTCGAGATCGAGGAATCCACCGAACGGCAGCAGCTCGAAGAGTCTGAAAATCAGCCTGAAGAAAACTTTAACGAAAAAGACCTTGTGGTTGACAGCGACAGTGGCGGCACGGAAGACTTTGAACGACTTGACGCAATCGATGAGGATTACAAAGAGTATATGGACCAGCAGGAGAGCTTCAGGCCCAGCCGCCGGGATGAAGATGGGGACAAGAAACTCGATGCCTTAAAAAATACCGAAGCACATTCTCAATCGCTCAATGAGGCTCTGGCAGAACAATGGCGCCTCATAGAAGCCGATGAAAAAGTTAAAAAGGCGGGCAGCAGGATAATCGATTTTATCAATGACAGAGGTTACCTTTCTGTAAGGCTGGAGCAACTTCACAACAAAGAACAAACCGAGTTTTCTATGGATGATTTAAATAAAGCGCTCAAGCTCGTACAAACCCTTGAGCCGCCCGGTGTGGGAGCGCGTGACGTACAAGAGTGCCTGCTTATTCAGATGGAGCAAAGCGGCGAAGATATGAGCCTGGAGAAAAAAATTGTTACCGAATGTATGAAAGAGCTCCTTGAAAACCGTCTGCCCGACATTGCCAAAAAAGTAAACTGCCCTATCGAAGCAGTCAACCGAGCTGTAGAGAGAATGAGCAGGCTTGATACCTCCCCGGGCCTCCAGGTGGGAATGACACAGAACCATCCTATCGCCCCCGATGTCATCGTCGAAAAGGATGAGGATACAGGCCGGTTCATCGTCCGCCTGGCAGAGACCGAGATGCCTGCTCTTAAAATAAATGAATATTATTCAGGGATGGCTCGAAATAAAAAAATAGGTGCTAATACCAGAGAGTTCCTAAAAAATAATATCCGCTCCGCAAAATGGATTATAGATGCAATCCAGCAGAGAAAAGATACCCTCTTAAGAGTGACTAGGGCCATCGTGGAATTTCAGAAGGAGTTTTTTGAAAACGGCCGGCAGCACTTAAAACCCCTGCCTATGGCAAAAGTTGCGGATAAAGTCGGTGTACATCTTGCCACCGTCTCCAGGGCGGTGGCCGGAAAGTACGTCCAGTGCTCCTTTGGTGTGGTGACGTTGAGGAAGTTCTTCAGCGGAGGAACCGAAGATGATAGCGGAAACTCGCATAGCTGGGAAGCTGTTAGAGCTAAGCTTCAGCAAATAATCGATTCCGAAGACAAAAGCAAACCCTTAAGTGACGACCAGATTCGAGAAAAATTAGCAGAGCAAGGCATCAAAAATCTTGCCCGTCGAACCGTCGCAAAATACCGAAAGCTAATGGATATTCCCGCAGCCCGCTTTCGAAAGAAGTACTGAAAAAGCTCCGTCTGCCTCTGTTTGCAAAGGACTATTTATGAGCTGTCAACGCAACGTTGAAAATTCAACCGGGGACCCGAAGGTGTTCCCCTCAGTTTACAACAAGAATATTCGAGAATCTTATTGCGAAGACAAATCTGAGGGTAAAAACAAAAAAACAGATTTACAGGCGGAATCCGAGCATCTCCGCAAGGCCTGGGCTCGACACAATGAGCAGTTTTTAGACGGTTATCTTGTCAGAGATGTGGAAGACCCAAGAATCAATGTTCAAAGTATCATCACTCGAGGTTTTCTTCTCGACACCATATTTCCCAGCGAATTCAATGCTTTGATAAGAGAAGAAATCAGATTTGGTGCCTGCCTGAGCTCTATACTCAGACTGTTGGAGTCAAATTCTTTCAAGCTAAGCCGCAGCGCATTGTTAAGTTCCTTGCAAAGCCGCAGAAAAACCTGTCACGGCGTTTATATTCCCTCCCACGTGCAACAGTGCTTTGACCTGATTTCGGGTCAAAGCGCAGTAGTCCCGGATTATGTTACCGAGGCCCTAATAGGAACTGTTTCGGATGAAAGTTTTTGGATAGCCCAATCCTCCTTGTCAACATTCGAAATTATCTGGGCCGGTTTGCTCTCTAACCGGAAGAGGAACAAAATTTCCGTGCTGGAGCCTGCGTGCGGCTCGGCGAATGATTATCGTTATCTTAACTCTTTCGGAGTATCAGCTTTTCTGAAGTATACAGGATTTGACATTTGCCAAAAGAATATCGCTAATGCACTGCATAGGTTACCGAACGTTGATTTTAGAACTGCAAACGTACTGGAAATGCCGTTCGAAGCCAACTCCTACGATTATCTTTTTGTTCACGATTTGTTTGAGCACCTCTCACCGATTGCCCTGGAGGCTGCACTCGCCGAAATCTGCCGTGTAACCCGCAAGCAGGCCCTTTTATCGTTTTTCAATATGAGGGATATTGACAGACATCTTGTTCAGCCTTGCAGGCTGTACCATTGGAATATGCTTAGCCTAAAGAGAATCCGCAAGTCATTGACGAAACAGGGCTGCCTTGCCGATGTAGTGCACATCGATTCTTTCCTCAGGGACAGCTATGCCTGTGATGATCACCCCAACAAAGAAGCGTACACTATTATTGTTACTATCGGGAAGAATTAAACAAAGATCGGCGTGAAAAACCTTGCCTGAAGACAGTAGCAAAATATAGAAAGCTGCTCAACATCCGGGACACAAGATTCAGAAAAAACACTGAGCATCAATGATTAAAACCTACCCCTCCGTGACGCTTTTTTTTGACAACATATGCCCCTTCATATACACTGTTTATTGATAGAAGTGCTTTCTCATTGAAAAATACGGGATTTTTCAATCAAGAGCCGGGTAGAATTACTCTGAATACCTAACTGACTTCTCGTTCGTATAGGAGGATAGAATGGATTATACCGTCACGATTGTCAATCAATCCGGAATCCATAGGGCAAAACTTGATAACACCGGTACCGCCGATGTAAGTGATGGAATCAATGACATTATCCGCAACTTCGTTGACGACAACGGCCTCGATCTGTACTTTAACCCGGGCGTTTACCTTATAAATAACTCTATTGAAATCCACAGGAGCAACATCAGCATCCAAGGGTATTGCTACGGCTTCCGCTACTCCCCCAAAAGACTCGGAATAAAAGGGAAAACCGCTTTACTGCTGGCACCTTCCTGTACAGACGCAATCACGCTCGGCCCGGCGAGTGACCGAAAGACTTTACACGGATTCACTCTGCGAAATATTACTATTAGCGGTCAAAACCTCAAGCGTGATTTTAAAATATGGCAAGCAAGGCCTGACATTAAGCCTCCCCAAAACGGCGTAAGGGTGATGGAGAACACGGTAAACGGTATATGCACGATTGATTTCTGCCAGTTTGTGCATCTTACACACGCTATTATCAATGAAAGACCCGAATCAGTAATGGATGTATGGTATATTGTGGATAACTGGATTTCAGAATGCAACTATGCCATCTGGCTTGACTCCTCTTTGCATGGCAGCCTGGTTTTGCGTAACGGTTTCCACGATATGAAAGAAACAGTTCTCCATTTACAAGCTGTCAACAATCCGCGTTATTGCACACATGAAACCGTCATCAGCGATAACACCGGCTGGAACCCCGGCAAACTTGTATTCGAAATAGACTCATTCCGGGGCGGCAGCAGCAGCTACAACCACATTTTGCTGAACAAATGTCTCCCGAGCAGCGGGCCGAGAATTCCCAGGCAGGTTGAGTTAAGCAAGGGTTCAGAGGATAACCTTGGTCTCCTGCCTACTACCGCTTCTACAGTAAACAGCTCGGTTGCCCGCGATGCCGGCGGCAGGAATATGTTTTGTGGACTGCCGTCAATCAAGGTACACCCAGAGGATGGAAAATGAGCTGGACAAGATGGAGTTCTGGGAGTTTGTCCCGCCGGCAGATTGATTTAAGCCTGGTTTTGTCAGGATAATACGTGCCAAAAGCAAGATTTTGATAAAATAGAGCCTGTGAATGCTGTTTAAGCTATTTCTACTATTCTGATTTGGAGAATCCAATGGGTGAAGGCAGAAAGTATTCTGCGGACCAATTTTGATAAAAAATTGAAACTTGAATTTCACGCCGGTGTTAGTCACCAGCGATGCCGGTTTGCCGGCGTAAGCGTTTAATATGGGAAATCCCATATAAAATATAAAGGAGTAACTTATGAAGAACAAATATCGAACATACTTTCTATTGTCATCCTTAATTCTTATTAACATATTTCTTGAATCTTGTGCCCGAACAATTCCGGATCCTGCCCTGCTTGAACAAATCTCAAAAATTAAGGCCATAGATAATTATTGTATCATGTTACCAGCTACTGTTAACCAGGGTACCGATGAAGAGCCTGCCGATTTGCTCTGGCAGCCACCTTTTGACTTGCCTGTGAATCTTCGTTCTGACAATCCTCATTGGATAGGTGCCTGGCGTGATTTATACGGATATAAATATAACGACATGGAAAAAGAACATCTAAGCCTTCTTTTCAACGAGAAACAACGTATTAAACACCAGCAAGGTGATAATTACCCAATCTGGGTTTTAGACAAATTAGGAATAGAAACTGCATTAGTTTCTTGGCAAGAACTCGGTTTGGTAGAAACACCACCCCGCTTTTATAATGTCCCATATGTAGATGATTTTTTGCTGCCTTTCTCAGATACTCGTTCTTATATAAACGATGTAAAACCTGCAGCGACGTTAGAGAAATATACCAAGACTGTTGTGACTGCGGCGCTTGAATCTTTTAGGCAAGATGGTGTAATAGCCATTAAGTTTACAAAAATTTCATATTTGCGTCCACTGAGTTTCGAAAAAATATCCGGTGTGAAAGCGGCCTCGGTCTATGAGCAGTGGCTTGAAGGGAAGGAAGTTTCAATTAGCCAACAACGCAAACTCCAGGATTATCTTTTCCACTACATAACTCAGGAAGCAGGGCGATTAGATCTAAAAGTGCACATTTATTCAGGTATCGGTCGTGATACACATTTCAACATAAGTGGTTCGAATCCGATGCTATTGGAGTCTGTCTTCAATGATCCTGACCAAAGAAATACCAAATTCGTAATTAACCATGGCGGGTGGCCGTTCGATAAAGAAGCGGGTGTTATGTTAATGAAGCCGAATGTTTATATTGATTTCTCTGGACAGGCCTGGTTTCGTTCTACACATGAATTGAGTAAAACGATTCGTGCCTGGCTGGAATGGTATCCCGAGAAGGTGTTATTCGGAACTAAGGCCGTTGGAGTTTCGCCATTAATAGATTGGGAAGAACGGGCATGGCTTTCTACAAAAACTGCGCGTAATGCCCTTGCTGTAGCTTTAACCCGGATGATGAACGATGGGCAGATTTCACGTAACCGTGCCGTTGAACTGGCCGAGATGGTGCTTCGTACAAATGCCATAAAACTTTATGGTTTTAAATCTACTATACATAAGGCTGCGGATGCCGGAGACTTGGCAAAAGTAAAGGCCTTTATCCAAAAAGGTGTTGATGTCAATACAAAGGTTAATGGGTGCACACCTCTGCACTGCGCCGCTCGTTACGGACACAAGGAAGTAGCCCAGCTACTCATCGCTAAAGGTGCCGATGTCGATGCAAAGGACACGCGGGGCCGGACACCTGTTGATCTGGCGATTAACCGGGGACGAAAGGAGATGGCTAAGCTACTCCTGTCCAAGGGCGCCGATGCTTCGATGCATACTGCAGCATATATAGGAGATTTGCAAAGAGTGGAGAAGTTCATTGACGGCAGTGCAAATGTGGATGCTAAAGACCAGAAGGGCCAAACAGCACTGCATTATGCCGCTAAGGCAGGAGAGATACAAGTAGCTGAACTGTTGATCGCTAATGGTGCGAACGTTAACGCCGGAGATGACTGGACTCCCTTACAGGAAGCAGCCTATCAAAGCAGGGAAATAGTTGCGCTGCTTCTTGCCAACGGAGCTGATATTAAAACAGGCAAATGGCCGGCTCTTCATTGTGCGCTTGATGCCGAGCGTTTTGACATAGTGGATTTGCTCCTGGCTAAAGGTGCAGATGCCAATATCACAGATGACAAAGGCCGGACACCACTTCATATCGCAGCCTGGTACGTAGCTCGGTGTTACCCAAAGATTGTTGAACTACTTATTTCTAACGGAGCGGATATCAATGCAAAAGATAATAATGGTAAGACTGCCTTATTGTATGCTATAGAGAACGGCTACACCGAAATCGTTGAATTGTTGATTGCCAAAGGAGCGAATATTAACACCAGTGACAGGGCCTGTCGGACTGCCTTATGGTATGCACAAGATAAAAGCTATACCAAAATCGCTGAACTCTTACTCAAGCACGGAGCAAAAGAGTAACAAGCCAAGTAGAGTGTGCTGAGCACACCACAATAAAGTTAAAATCATTGTGCGTAGCACAAACTATAAGTCTATTAGCCCCAAGCAATTTGCGAATGCGGTTTAAGATGCTTTTCAGACAATGTCTCGAGTAAAGTGGTGAGACCAAAATGTCTTTTAAGCAAGGCGGCCGGTTGTATCCAATAGCAGCAAGTATCTAAAACCAAAAACGCGTACTACAACTCGGTCCATTGGTCAACAATAAAGCGTACTCCGAAATCATCGATACCGGCTTTACGTAGGCTTATGTCATGGTATATAGTGCCTTCCGATTTATTCACTAAGCTGTTTCCGACAAACGAGCCGTACACATTGCTTTTTGCCTTTACGATTATATCCGCATCGGGGGCGTAAACCACGCCATACCAATCGGTTTTTGCCTTCAGTTCGAACTTTTGATTCTGACCTGTTCCGTAAAGTGCCAGATTTCCGGGAATTTCAGTCTCGTTATTGATGCCGGCGGAGTTGCCCGAGATGAAGTTTCCGTCAACGTAAAGAGTCAAAGAAGAATCGGGCCTGACTATTATTTCACAATCCTGTCC
>DUZQ01000134.1 GCA_013349435.1 Planctomycetota bacterium
AGACGGCCCAGTTATGCGCCCGTGCTGTTTGTGAACTGATAGACATTGAGACGGTTTATATTCGGCCTGAGATTCGTCAGTTTATAGAGGACGTTAAAAGTAGCTAATTAATAGGGATTGATATGAGGCGTCGTAATTTTATCAAGGCGGTAATTACGGGTTCGTTAGGCTCGATTATTTCGGGCAAAGCGGATGGTTATGATAGTAAGAAGAAGTACGAAAAAAGTTGTGAAGATACAAGCGGCCCGGCAGTTGAGTGGCGCAGGAAAATACCGGTTCGTTATGAGGCAGATGTGGCGGTTATCGGGGGTGGGATAGCGGGAGTTTCGGCTGCCGGTGCGGCTGCCAGGAGTGGTGCAAAGGTAATTCTTGTCGAGCGTTTTGCGGTGACAGGTGGGAATCTAACCAGCGGCGGAGTGGGTTCGTTTTGCGGGGAAACGAGGGGTCAGGGGGAGGTCTTTGATGAGATAGTCAGCAGTCTGGAGAAGTTCGATGCAATTGCGGAGTATAAGCCATATTCGCGAGAGAACCAATCGCGGATTTTCGACCACGAGATACTGGCGGTGGTGCTGCAGGAGCTTGTTTTAAGAAGGAGTGTGAAGATGCTTTTACATACCCGTTTTGTAGATGTTCTTATTAAGGGTGGTCGTATAAGCGAGTGTCTTTTGTGCGGTAAGAGCGGTCAGGAGGCGCTTCGTGCGAAGCAGATTATAGACTGTACCGGAGAAGGTGACGTTGCAAGGTATGCGGGCTTTGAGGTTATGAAAGGCAGGGTAAAGGACGGTCTTCAGCTTCCGATGTCGATGATGTATTTTGTGCGGGAGGTTGCAGAGGATAAAGCCGGGCCTCAGCTTGCCGAGGGCTGGTTTGAGCCGGTGAGGTCGAAAGAGGATCTTCCGATGACAAGTGTCTGGCCTAACGGTCCGGGAGGTAAAGCATTGAAGGTAAAGATACCGATGTTTGATTCGACGGATACGGAAGGTCTGACCGCAGGGGAGGTTAAAGGCAGGAGAAGGATGTGGGAGGTTCTGGATTACTTTCAGAGGGTTCGGAAAAAGGATTGGCGTTTTGACCACTGTTCGCCTATTATTGGGATTCGGGAAGGCTGCCGGATAGCCGGTGACTATGTTCTGAAGGTCGAGGATTTGCGGGCCGGTAGAGAATTCGAAGATGGTGTCGCGAAGGGGACATTTTACCTTGACGGTCATAAGCCTGACGATGAGAAGAGGACGTATATTTTGAAAAAGAGTGAAATGGATGTGCCGCCATATCAGATACCGCTTGGCAGTCTGATAGCAAAGGACGGTAAGAATCTTATGATGGCGGGGCGATGCTTTTCTGCAGACCAGCTTTCCCTTTCTTCAGCGCGGGTGAGCACCTCGTGCTCAATGATGGGACAGGCTGCGGGTATAACAGCGGCGTTGTGTGCGGCCAAAGATGCCGAACCGAGAGACATCGATGCTTCGGAAGTGAAAAGGGAAGTTGTCAAAAGGGGAGCAAATCTGGAAATTTAACACTTTTATAATTATTTTAAGTATGGAAGGAGTGGCAAATGATTTTAAGCAGGTTGAGGTCGGTGAGATTAGTTATTGTTTTATTTTTAATGATTGCTTTGTGTATTGTTCCGGCTTGGGGTCGCAGCCCCCGGATTCCTTCGGGTAAGACTTACACTAATTCGATAGGTATGAAGTTTGTTCGGATAGAGCCTGGAACGTTTCAGATGGGTCAGATAAGAAAGCCGCTTCCGGTGGAGGTTTCGGTTCGGGGTCTTGATTTTTTGAAAGAAGGTGATTTCGACGAGGAGCCGGTTCATAGTGTCACCATAAGCAGGCCTTTTTATATGGGTATATACGAGGTGACAAATTTTCAGTATGAGCTTTTCGAGCCGGAACATAAGAGTCTTCGGGGCAAGCACGGGGTATCGAGTGAGGATGACGAGGCGGTGATTAATGTAAGCTGGTATGATGCGGTCTCGTTCTGCCGATGGCTTACGGAGAAGGACGGAATGCCGTATCGTCTTGCGACGGAGGCGGAATGGGAGTATGCATGCAGGGCGGGGGGTGAGACGAATTATAATATGGATGATATTCTGCCGGAGGAGTACCGCAAGCGTGCTCATCGAGCGGGTGGTCCTATGGCTGTGGATTTGAAGGTTGGGCAGACGCCTGCGAATGGGTGGGGACTTTTCGATATGCACGGCAATGTCGAGGAGTGGTGTTACGACTGGTACGGGCCTTATAAAGAGGTTGGGCAAAGGGACCCGATAGGTTATGCGGGCGGTTCCTGCAGGGTGACCCGAGGCGGCAGCTATGGCAGCCGGATATATTATCTGCGTTCAGCCAACCGGATGTCAGCGCTGCCTGGCACGCGAAACTGGGTGATTGGTTTTCGTGTGGTACTGGGGCGGATGCCGGATACGGAAGCTCTGGCGGTTGAGCCTGAGCGTTTTCAGCGAAATGTAGAGCAGGAAAATAAGGGCTGGGAGGATAAAGGCCCGGATATGGATAGGTCTTATTTCAAGGGGCCTCGGAAGTTTGTGCGGATACCGACGGATATGTACGGGCCGGTATTTGCATCGCACAATCATAATCCGGGGCTGGTGGTATGTCCGAACGGGGATTTGCTTGCGGCGTGGTTCAGCACGGTGACGGAGGGTAATCGTGAGATGGTGATAGCGGGCAGCCGGCTTCGACGGGGTGAGGACCATTGGGATCAGGCATCGCAGTTTTTTGATGCGGCGGACCGTAATGAGTCATCGACGCGGCTCTGGAATGACGGTAAGGGTAAGATATATCATTTAACTTCGGTTTCTTTTGCAGCGGCGTCTCGTTGTGCGGTGGCGGTTCGTACATCTGAAGATAACGGGGTGACGTGGTCGGGATTCAGGTTTATTCTTCCGGAATTTACGGGCGGTCAGGGACCGAGCGGCAGTATATTCAGGATGCTGGACGGCTCTATCACCTATGTGAGCGATTACCGCGGTTCTACGTTATGGATAAGCAGGGATGAGGGACTGAGGTGGAGAAAGCCGCTGGGTAATATAGCTGGGATACACGGTGGAGCGGCCCAGCTCAAAGACGGCCGGGTTGTAGCGTTCGGACGTGGCGGTGAAATTAACGGTATGATGCCCAAAAGCGTGTCGACGAATCTTGGAGAGACTTGGGATTATTCTGCGAGTGATTTTCCGCCGATAGGTGGGCAGCAGCGGCTGGTACTTTTGAAGCTGGAGGAGGGGCCTTTGTTTTTTGCATCTTTTACAGACCACGGAACGGAAATAACGGATGCGTCAGGAGTGAGGCGAACGGTCCGCGGACTTTTTGCGGCGGTATCGGAGGATGGGGGCAGGACGTGGCCTTATAAACGTCTGGTTAGTGACGACGGTCCTGGAAGGGCGGTCGAGAGCACGGCAGGGGGGCTGTTTATAATGAGTCAGCGAAACGGGGAGTATCGCGGTTATATGTCGGCGGTCCAGTCGCCAACCGGAGTAATTCATCTTGTAACGAGCAGGGAGCATTATGAGTTTAATCTGGAGTGGCTTAAGGAGCCTTCGGCTGCGATTTCTTATCCGCCAGTACCTGTTAAGGCTGTTACGGAGACATTCACAGGTTCAAAGTTTTTTGATAACGAGGGCTGGGCCGCTTATCATGCGTACAGGGGAGGCTTTAACGGAAAGGGGCAATATACAATTAATGCGCTCGGTCCGCTTGGAGGAATAAACCGGATAGTGGGCAAAGGCTCGTTCGATATGCGAATATCGATTAAGAATATTCGTTATAATCCGAGTCTGCGTGAGAGTAAGCCCGGCTTTGCTCTGTGGCTGAATGATAATCGCAGCAGGGTGACGGGAGTGTATGTCAACTCGGATAATATTTCGGTAAGCTTCAAAGACAAGGTGACAGGTGAGACGGTGAGCACGAGCCAAGAAGAGAAGGTGACATATACCGAGGCACCGGAATCGATTGAACTTCGGGTTCTTTATAGCGAAACCAGGAAACAGGTGCGGGTCTTTTACGGTCTTGACGGCGACGAGGCAGATAACGAGCTTCCTGCGAGTGAAAAAGGGATGCATTACAGTCAGCCTTTGAGTGAGACGACGACGGTATTTCTGCTTTTCAGCAATGGGAGTATGGACGTGGACCGGTATGAAATCGAGCCTATAAAAGAATGAAAAAAAATGATTATACTTGATGAGCTGTGATATTTTGAATTGGGAGTTGCGTTTATGAAGCGCTTATTAATTTTGTGTTTAGTTGCCGCAATTATTTTGTTTTTTGTTTGTTCGAGCTGTTTTGCGGTGTTGGATATCAAGGGTAAGGCGTTTACCAATTCGATAGGGATGAAGTTTGTTCGGATAGAGCCCGGCACTTTTATAATGGGGCAGGAGCGGGGTGGTGACTGGGACGAGAAGCCGGTGCATAAGGTGAAAATCAGCAGGCCTTTTTATATGGGTGTGACAGAGTTGACGAACACTCAGTACGAGAAGCTTTGTCCGGAGCATAATAAGTATCGCGGTGAATGGGGGCTTTCGAAGGGTGATAACGAGGCGGTGATTTTTGTAAGCTGGAATGATGCTGTTGAGTTTTGCAGAATTCTTTCGAAAAAGGAGGGGGTATCTTATCGGCTTCCAACGGAGGCGGAGTGGGAATACGCCTGCAGGGCGGGGACATCGACGGCATATTATACAGGCTCGGAATTGCCGAAGGAGTTTTATAAGCATCAAAAGGGGGGGTGGGAGCCGACGCCGGTTGATTTGACGGTGGGGAGAACAAGGCCGAGTCCGTGGGGGCTTTATGATATGCACGGGAACGTAGAGGAGTGGTGTTACGACTGGTACGGGCCTTACGAGCAAGCGGAACAGACGGACCCGGCAGGGCGGTCAGATGGGGATTTTCGGGTGAGCCGCGGAGGCAGTCATAATACGCTCGTGAAATACCTTCGCAGTGCGAATCGAATGGCGACGCTTCCGGAAGATAAGCACTGGATGCTGGGCTTTCGAGTGGTTATCGGCGAGGAATCGGAGATGCAGACGCTTCCTGAGCCTGAGCAGGAGGAATGGTCGGCGGATGTGCGCCAGGAGAATTATTTCTGGTCGGGTAAGAATCCTTCGGAGCCTTATTTCTCCGGGCCTGTTCCTTACGTGAAGGTACCGGATGATTCTCAGGGACCGATGTTTTCGAGGCACAACCACGACCCCGCCTTGACGTGGTGCAACAACGGTGACCTTTTTGCTATCTGGTATTCCTGTGAGAGTGAGAACGGGTGGGAGCTTTGTGTTCTTGCGAGCAGACTTCGGTGTGGAGAGAAGGAATGGCTTCCGGCAGCGCCATTCTGGGACGGACCTGACAGGAATGACCATGCACCGGGGCTTTTGCGTGATAAGGACGGGACGATATATCATTTCAACGGTCTTTCCGCAGCTTCTCGTTACAGGAAAAATCTGGTGCTGATAATGCGGGTCTCAGAGGATAACGGAGCGAGTTGGTCGAGGGCGCGTATTATTAATCCGACGCGGGGATTGCCGAACCAGCCCATACCTTCAACGATAGTGACAAATGAGGGCTATTTCGTTGTGCCGTGTGACTGGCCCTGGCACGAGGACGGCAGAGCGACGGGTTTGTGGATAAGCAGGGATAAAGGACATAGCTGGGAGATGGCGCCCGGGCGGATTGCAGGTATTCACGCAGCGCTTGCTCAGCTCTATTACGGCGGTCTGTTGGCGATAGGGCGTGCGAGTGATATTGACGGAAGGATGGCTAAAAGCGTTTCGATTGATATGGGCAGGAGCTGGAGTTACTCGGCGAGCATATTTCCGTCAATCGGTGGAGGCCAGCGTGCGGTTCTACTCAAGCTTAAAGGAGGTGAGCTTTTATTGGTTTCTTTCGGCAAGGATATGAAACGCATTTATCCTGACGGTAAGGAGGTAAAAGTTTCGGGACTTTATGCGGCGTTGAGCTATAATGAGGGCAGGAGCTGGCCTGTACGGAAGCTGGTGACGCCCGGCGGTCCACCAGGGAAGTTTGACGGCGGTGCTCACACGGATGATTTTATACTAAGTGAGACTTCTGCTGAGCCGAGAGGGTATATGGACGGGCTTCAGACTCCTGACGGGATGATTCATCTTATCAGCAGCAAGCTTTATTATACGTTTAATCTTGCATGGCTAAAGGAGGGCCAGACGAGACTGGAGTTTTAGATTTCAGATTCATGATTTTTAAATTGAGATTAATGTCGGGAGTATTTTAATGGCGGATAACGATACAGACAAAAATGAAAAGAAGGCTGTGATACTGGTGGTGGACGATAACGAGCAGAACCTGGAGCTGATTCAGGCTTATCTGGAGGATTTGGACAGCGAGTGTCTTTCGGCTTATGACGGGCCTGAGGCGCTGGAGGTGGTATCGAGCAGGAAGCCTGATTTGATTCTGCTTGATGTAATGATGCCCAGTATGAGCGGGTTCGAGGTATGCAGGAGGGTCAAGAACAATCCTGAGACGGCCAACATACCGATTATAATGGTGACTGCGCTGAACGAGTATGGTGACATTGAGAGGGCGATTGATTCGGGCACGGACGATTTTCTGAGCAAGCCGGTGAATAAGCTGGAGCTTTTAACGCGGGTCAAGACGATGCTGAAGCTCAAGCATTTAAGTGACACGCTGGAGCGGACTCTGGCGTATTTGAGTGAGATGGAAAAACAGGCCCAGGCAACAAAATCAGATTAGGGGAAAGAAGATGAGTGATAATAAAAGGTTAAAAGGCCCTTTTTGGCAGCGATTTTTTATTATTATTTTGAGCATCGTCTTCGGTGTTCTGTTATTCTGGCTGGTTGGTTTTATAACCAAGGATATTGGGTCACTTCGAGGGCCCGAGTTTTCTAAAGTGAAGAGAGAATATGTCGATGCCGAGCTTCTCGACCAACATACATCGATTAAAGAGAGACTTAACGGTATCGAGAAAGATATCAAGAACAAGCGAGAACGGCAACGCATACTTAAGGACAGCAGCGACAATTTACAAAGCACTATAGACCAATTGTTAAGTATTCAAAGACAGAGGCTTGGTAAAAACCTTGATTTGTCAGAAGAGAACCAAAAGATGATATCTGATAGTCAGGCGATATTCCTTGAGAACCAAAAGCAATACCAGATATTACACAACGAGATTGTCTCCCTGACCAATAAGAAATATCAACTTGAGAAGGAACAGGTTTCTTTGTCCAAGGAGCTGGACAATCAACGTGGTCTTGCCCGGAGAGAATATAACAAATTACTGAGCAAACACCGATTGAAGACAGCAGCGTTGAAGTTAGGGATTCTTTTGCCGATATTTTTGCTTTGGGCGTCGTTATTTATAAAGAAGCGTTCCGGTGCATACGGTGCAATCATTTATGCAGGGTTCATAGCCGTATTTTTAAAAGTTGCCCAGGTGTCTCATGAATACTTCCCGCGGAAGTATTTCAAGTATATCGCCTTGCTGGTAATCATAGGGATTGTTCTTAAGCTTCTTTTTTATCTTCTAAAAATGTTGACATCACCGAAGAAAGACTGGCTGATAAAACAGTACCAGGAAGCTTACGACAACAGCAATTGTCCGATATGCGGCAAACCTATTCGCATAGGCCCACAGCGTTATTTTGGAGGCGGAAGGCGCAGGCAGGTAGTTCTGGCGGGGCGTCAGATAGAGGCCAGCAAGCAACAGATATATACGTGCCCGGTGTGTGGGACCCAGCTTTATGACAAGTGCGAGAAATGCGACGGCATTCGCCATACTTTGCTGCCTTTTTGCGAGCACTGCGGCAGCGAGAAAGCCGATTCAACCATCGAATAAGAAATACTTCCGTGGCCAATAAAAAGGTCGGGCCAAACCCGACCTTTGTTGCTATTTCAGCGAGTTCCCAACCGTCAACAAACGCCTTAGATTCCCCCAAAAATTGCCCATTGCCCAGGTTGATTATTTACCGGCCCGACGAGCAATCCCTTCTTATATATCGGCCATTGGCTTATTTGGCCATCTTTCTCAAACTCAACCGTACAGGGCACTCGCAGCTTCCCATCATACTTGGATTCTGGCGTGGGTTCACCAATTGAAACAATTCGTACAAACCTCACACCTTTTCCATAAAACTCTTCCATTTTTTCTGCTGATATACCCTGATATATCCTACCCGCCTCTGCATAATCTTTGGCTATCAAAGCTTCAAAGAACCGCTGAACCACTTTGACGGCAATTTCTTTGTCACTGAGCTGTCCCTGAACCAGGCCAATCTCTTGTGTAACTTGATCAAGTTGCAGCGCATCAGCAGGAACTTCATCAAGCGTAAACATCTTAGCCTCGATTGGCTGATTGTAGTCGTAATACTCCTGCACACCTTTGTACACATATTCACCGTCTTTTAACTCATAAAGTTTTACTGCCATAACAAGCTTGGTAGCCTGGTCCACTAAAAAAACCTCTCGCGTGTGTGGTGATGAACTTCGAGGTAAATATGTAACCGTCAAGACAATCGGTTTAGACCTGTCTGAAGGTTGGTTAATCTCTATACTTACTTCACCTTTTGCCTTCAGATCATATAAACGTTCGACAGCACGTTTTGGATCACACTCTTCCGCCAACTTTAGCAGACGTGCAGCAACATTTCCGTCCCTGATGAGGGCCAAAACATTTTTCTTTTTGAGCCATAC
>DUZQ01000107.1 GCA_013349435.1 Planctomycetota bacterium
TAGTATCATTACTCGATAGACTTGTTTTGAAATCAGCAAGATGTTCACTTAGCGGTTTTTTGCGATGGTCCTTGTATTTGTCAACCATACCTCTTTGAGCCCTTCCTGATTCCAACTCCAGTTGTGCTGCCAGCTCCTTTGTCGCTTGTTTGTCCTTGAATCCTCTGACCCGCTTGCGTGAACCATCCTCACCCTTATAGTCAATGTACCAATGGACTGTTTTCTTTTTGACCCTTTTATGCGTATTTGGGTCTTCGATTGTGTATTGCTGTTTGAATATGCTTGCCATACTAATCACCTGCCTTTTTCTTTCTTTTTGCCCTTTTCCTTTTTTTCTTTGCTACCAGTTCAAGCCCGAAATATTTGCACAGTTTGTCAGCCGTCCTGATTCCACAGCTACTCGAACCACTGCCCGTTACTATCTTGCACAACACCGATTGGTCGATACCTGTGTCCTTGCTTATCTTATAGCGACTCAAGCCGGATTTTCTAATTGCTACCGCTATCTGTTCTAAAATCATATCGGTCATTATGCCTATACTGGGTAAAATGTCAAGTACAAAATTTCAGATTTTCAAAAATTTTTTGCTCGGTCCGATGTATATGTATCGGGCGCACTTCTGACGGGTGTGCTCCTTTACTTTTTCGATGACTTCTCTTGCGGCTAATTCTTGCAGCAGCACAGCCAACCATGAATGGCTAATTCCGAAAAGCTCAGGGGCTTTGTTTGTCGGCAAAAACCAGACATCGTTCGGACCCGCCAGTTTTTGAAGCTCAAAGCACAAACGTATAACCCTCTTTACCAGCTCGTCATTGTGGAACCATTCAAATTCCTGCATTTGCAGGGTAGATTTCTGGGCTTGTCTCCAGGCAACCATAAGCGATACTCCTTTACCAACGGGGTGCTTTGCATCACGCCAGGCATTGTCAAACCGAGCTTTTTTCAGAATCAACGATTTCGTTTTAAGGTTCGGCAATGCCCGGTTATACCATTCCTCGATAATACCTAACGCCATAATCTCTGCCACAGACTTATTCTCAAGCTCTTTTATCGCCTTGAGCGTGCGGGCAAGCAGAAAAAGCAAGTCATAGCTCTGACCATAACCAGTAGGCAAGGTCTTTTGAATTGCGGCATCGATTTTTCTTACTATCAATCCATTTAACCCCTGATACGAACACACACCCCCCCTTCCACCCTTACTTCCTTCACCGTCCCTACCCTCAATACCCTCTTTGCCGTCCTTACCGTCTGTAAACTGCTCAAGCTTGAAGTCATAAGGGTCAAGCACCGGCAAATCTTCAACTCTATCCGGCAGAGGTGTCAGCCACTCGTACTTTCGCCCGTTCTCGTGTGTCGAAGGCGGCAGAGTTGCAAGCCCACCGGCCTTGATGTCGATTCCGGCAAAAGACTGTGTGTCATCGGCGTCGAGCTTTGAACGAAACCATACATGAAACCCCCTGCCGGAACTGGAGGTAGGCAGTTTTTTAGCCGACTCAGGGAACTTCTCAGACCATTTGTGATATGCTGTCTTTGAGTCAAAATCGAGCACGGTAAGACCGCGTGATACAGGTCCGGTCACAGCGGCCATATTGCACCACCGACCGCCACCGAACCATTCCTGCAACTGCGCTTCTGTAACGCGTTCGGTCTTGTAAGCCTTCCACTGGCCGCCTTTAGGCGGAGATTTGCCCTTGTAGAACGTCTTGGCCACGTTGATACCCTTTTCGTGGTACTCAAGAGCCTGTTTTAGCAGCGGATTTTCTTCTTTTTTTGCCATGCCCATCTCTGACTACCTTTTGCCGAAGTTTTTCGATTCTGCGCCGATTAAACGGCCTTCAGCCGCCTTTCACGACCTTGTCTGATACGGTCTAACCGCGTAAAGAGGACACGCAAGGCTTGTGCACAGCGAAACCTCTTGGCTTTTCCATCCACAACATTCTAAACAGAACGAATCGACGCACGCCCGAAGGCTCTTGCCCGACACCGCCCGGTCATAGGTCCGGCGGTATTTACGTGGCATCTGTGCCCTACGCTGTGCAATCTTGGCACGTCGCTTTTTCTCTCGTTCGACCGCAGCAGATTTTTCGCTTTTAGCGCTCATGCTCAAATTCCTTTCGCAATTTGTACTCTGCCATATTGCAATCACAGTCAAGAAATAACTCGATGTCAGACAGTCTCCATCTGACACTGCCGCCGATACACACGGGCAATGGAAACCTACGACTTGACCGCAACCTGAAAATGGTTCGTGGCGACAGTGACATTTTTTTTGCCAGCTCTTTTGCACTCAGCAGTTCACAAATCCGGGTTTTTCCTTCGTTCATGACGTACTCCTTAAAACAGTCATTGAATAACAACCAATACATTTTCACGCATTATGCGCAGACATACTGACGGATGGTTGTCAGCGGACGTTGGGCGGACGCTTCAACCGTAAGATTTGAGACAGAAATACTGCGTCTAAAGGCGTGAAAGCGCTGAAAATTTTTCTAATTTTTCTTGGCCGGACGTTTGGCGGACGATTTTTTGTTTCTAAGTTCTGTTATAATCTCTTCGACAGGTGGGTAGTTCACGTCGTAAAGATATTTTGGCTCCTTTTTTCCTCTGTCTGAAGGTTCGATGAAAAGCTTGGCATCCAAGACGTGCCTCTTTCTATAGCGCTCTAACCGCTTTCGCAACGCCTCGGCAGGCACCTTACGAATGTTTGCTATGTCCGTTGCACTCAAAAAGGTGCTTGGAGGAAGAGCCGTTTCACCTGTTGGTGGCTCCGCATTGCTCAACAACATTTCGCACACGAACACCGAATCAAGGAAAATATCTTTGCTCTCACAGAAATTATATAATCCCTTCTTATACCCTTCGTGACTGAAGTCGCTGTCTTCATCAAACAATCCATCCCAACCGTCTTCGCATAAAACATGTCTGAGTAAATAAATCGCCTCAAGCCAGCGCTCGCCATAAGTACCGAAAGGGTCTGGATGAATACCGAAAGAGTCTTGATATAAAATAGGCGCTTGGTAATCAAATACTGCCCTTGCGGCAACCTGTCCGGCTTCTTGTGCTAAGCCTCTGAATCTGGCAATCCCAGCGTCACGCTCCCAGTCAATTCGTCGGCCTAAAGGGAGCTTCCCATCGGGCACATACCACTCCTTGGTTAGAGTTTCTCTCTTCGCAAGTACAGTCGGGAAAGAACTGCAAAAAATATAATACCTTTCGGATTCATTTTCAGGAAACCGGAAGTTTGGAAATTCATCCTTTGGCGGCCTTGGCATAAGCCGCATAAACGGCCACGACATCACTATATGTCTTAGTCCGGGGAACCTGCTTGCCCCCGCTTCGAATTGTCTTGCCAAAAACTGCAATCTTTTACGTTGCTCTGTGGAAATCGCAAAATTACTCTTGCGCACAGGCTCTTCCTGCAAAAAGCCGCCCTTATCCTTCATTATTAACGAATGCAACTCGCACAAGGAAGCTCTTTTTGTCTCAATATAATATTCTATCGGCCCACATATGCTAAGCGATATTCTTTTGCTTTCGCTGGTTTCCTCATCCAATCCAAACTTGAAAGCGCCCGGCTCCCAATCAGTTAGTTCTGCCAACAAATCGCCTGTTTCGGGCGGGCAACCCGCCGTTCCGACCTTTTTCCGGACCTCGCTAATATACGCAAGAATCTCTTTCAGTTTTTTTTGCTGACGGCCTAAGAAGCTTTGCGTTGCTCCACTATGAAAGACATTTTCGCGCTTTATCTTACTTATAAATTCGCTCATGGTTAGGGTTGGTTCAGACTTAGGTACTACATTTTCAGACAAATCCTTTTCTTCGTCAATCCTTGCCTTCACCAAAGTTGATATGATACCGTCTACGCTAAACCACCCTTTCGGCCTTCCCTCGTTTTTCAATATTCTTCTTTTCACGACCTATTCCTTCGTCACTTGCATTGCGTCAATTCCTCACTGCCAACCATTACGCAACCTTTTTTCATCGCAACCTTATTTCATACTTCTGGACATTTGCATTTAAGAACCCCCAACCCCATCCTATCAACCGTCCTTCGTCGAAAATCAATGGCGTGAGTTCATCATCGGTTATTGCCCCATCATCGCTCTTAACATCAGTGTAGTAATACAGGACTTCAAATATCTTGTCTTTACCTTGCATAATTTCACTTCTATAGGGATTGGTTGCCGACAAAGCACTTTTGCTCGTATAGTAGGCGCGCCCAATATAATCATTGCTCGCAGTTTTATACCCCATAGCATCCATAGCCTCTTTCTTGGTCATGCCGACTGAAAGCGTTAGAAGATTCTGCTGATTTTCGACCCTGAGCCTTTCGAGCCCGGTTCCGCACCCACCTGCTAAAACCAAGACTATAAGGAAAAGCGCTGCTCTCTTCATAATTCCCCCTTTCAAAAAGTTCTGCTTACCGCCTGTATCATGGCCTATAAGCTTAACTTACACGGCATTACTTGACAAGAATTTTTACCTTTTTTCCTTTCTTATCATCAGCCGCTGGAGTATAATCCTATTCGTTTACAATTGAGTGGGTATAGGGAAAAACGCAGAGCACACATTCCCAAGCATGCAGCGTGAACTGGAAGCTGGGGTCGTTTCGGTGCCGTTGTTGGCAACCGTATCTTTCCTTATCTCGACGGTGCAAGAGAACGAAGATGGCAGGAGAGAACAAAACTGAGTCCTTGGGGTCTGAGACGACACAGGACGTCGCAGAGCTGACTCAGCTTGAGAAGGAGAGCCAAGAACAGAAGCTGCCTGAGCAGAAGGTCGTCTTCAAGACCGAGTCCATAAAGACCCGTGCGGGCAGGCGTGGCGTCCATAATCTTCCAGACCAAACGAACCCACCGATGGGTTTTGACCCAGAGAAAGCATTTGACAACGTATTTCCCTTTTTGAAACTTCCGTACCTTCAGCCAAATACTCCGGAAGACATTATCAGTTTTGGTTCGCCAGAAGCTGGTCGATTCTTAGATGAAAAGCGGAAAAAGATTCCGGTCAATGCCATATTCTTCGGAGACAACTTGCACATACTGAGAGCATTGCCCTCCAACTGCATCGACCTTATTTACATCGACCCACCGTTCTTCTCAGGTAGAAACTACAACCAGCTTTGGGGTGATGATAATGAGGTCAGGACTTTTCACGATATATGGGAGGATGGACTGCCAAGTTATTTGGTCTGGCTGAATGCTCGGCTTTGGGAAATGAAGAGGGTCTTGAAAGGCACCGGCTCAATCTACGTTCACTGTGACTGGCGCGCAAGTCACTATATTAAGTGTGAAATGGACAAGATACTTGGGTATGATAGCCTTAGGAACGAAATCGTGTGGTGTTACCGACAAGGAGGGAGGAGCAATGTAGAATTTCCCAAGAAGCACCACATTTTACTCTGGTACTCGAAAGCACGGAACTGGACTTTTAATGCAGACTCCGTAAGGGTCCCGTATGAAGGGACTGGCGGCTTCCAAACATCGGGAAAGGGGGTTACAAGCAAGGCAACTGGTACGACATACAAGCCAAACCCCTTGGGTAAAGTGGCCGAGGACTGGTGGGATATTCCTGCCTTGCCGCCAATGTCTTCACAGCGAATTGGATATCCAACTCAAAAGCCGGAGGCACTTCTTGAGCGGATAATCAAGGCATCTTCCAACGAAGGGGATATAGTAGCTGATTTCTTTATGGGAGGAGGCACGACTTGTGCTGTTGCTCAGAAACTGAACCGCAGATTCGTTGGCTGTGATATTTCAAGGGTTGCCACCTCTGTTGCTTTGAATCGCATCATAAGGGATGGTGAGGAGCTTTCGGGCAGAACAGCTTCTGTTAATCGTGACAAGCCGAAGAAGAAAAATGAGCAGTTGTCACTCGAAATGACAATCAAGCCCGTTCCAGATATACGGGTTTACTATATGGGAGTGTATCCAATAGAGAAATTTGAGTTCATTGGGCAAAAGGAATTTGAAGACTTTATTTTGACCTGTTACGAGGCAAGAAGGTTCACAGGCGAAGGTCAGATTACCGGCATAATGAACGCTGCTACTTCTCTGGTTGTTGGTTCGGTTAGACCAACCGAATCAATAACAGAGAAGCAGTTAAGGAAGTTTGTGGAGGATGTTCTGAGGTTACGCTATCAGAAGAATATAAAAATGAAACTCAAGGTAGTTTCTTGGGTATTTCCACCATCCTTGCAGAAGTATGCCAGAGTCTTAGAGAACTACTTCATCAAAAAGAACCTCCCAGTGGCGATAGAGTTGATACCTATAAACAGTCAGCTATTTAGAAAGCGAATATTGGAGCACTACAAAGATGCCTCAAGGAGCGAGTTTCTACTCAAGTTCATATCACAGGCGTCCATTATGGACGTTGCTTATAAGAAGGTAGACGGGCTCAAGTACGCTTTTGAAGCGGTAGGGGCAAGAAGTAATAACATCGACGGATATTTAATCAATTGCCAATGGGACTTCAACTTTGTTGAAGGCAGATTTGCAGAGAGAGAGTACGGGCTTATGCGTGAACAGAAGGACGGAAAATATGTTGCTGTCTTAAAAGCCGAGAAGGAATTTGAAAAACCGGGTAAATACATAGTTGCTTGCCGAGTTCAGGACAATCTGGGTGGTGAAGCAGTGAAGACCAAGGAAGTGATAATCAAGCAGTAAGAACGACTCATCACATATGAAATACGCGTTCAAAGAACACGAGAAGAACTTTGTGGAATGGTGCAACGAGGGGTATAACCTGCCTCTGGGAAACTTGCAGCAGACGAAAGCAAAGGAGTTTCTGAAGAACATCGACGACCCAAACTTTGTCCCCCCCCTTTACCACCACCAAGCAGAGTCCGTCAAAAGAGTAATCTATTGTTACGAGGTTTTGGGAAGAAAAGACCTGCTTATAGAGGTAGTCACCGGCGGGGGCAAGTCTGTGATTATTGCCGGTGTTATCGCGTATCTTATGATAGTGCACGACATTCACAAGTTTCTAATCTTGGTTCCAAACACGATTGTAAGAGCAAGACTCAAAGATGAGTTCGGCCCCGAAAGCACAACCTTTGTGTATAATACATTCCCCTTCTTCTACAACGGCACTACAGACTTGCTACAGAGAATATCGTTGCACATTATGAGACAGAGAACCGACCCCGTTGGCATCCGGTCAGCGCCTATTATCTTGGGGAACGTACATCAGGTTTATGAAGGCAGAGTCAACTTGGAGATAATCCAGAAGAATTTGGGCAGCTTGGTCATATTCAACGATGAGGCTCACAACACCAAAGCAGAGAACTACAACGAGCTTCTCAACAAGCTGAAGCCCCAGAGGATAGTTCGTTTGGACACAACAGCCACGCCCGATAGGCTGGATGGTTTGCATCCTGATAGTGAGAAGATTTTGGAGTATGGAATCAGGCAAGCTATGCTGGACAGAATCATAAAGAGAATCATTGTCTGTAAGCCTGATGTCGAGAAGGTCAAGTTGACGTATAAGGATACTGAAACCGGAGAAGAACTTAAGGCGGAAGAAGTACCTTGGGAAGAGATTGAGCATAGAAAGATAAGACCCACAAGATTTATAACAAGTGAAAAGCCAATGCGTCAGCAAATTGCAATCGCCAAACAGTGTCTTGATTATCAGAAGAAGACGATTGCTTTAGATGATGACGGTAAGCCAAAGTGGAAGCCCTTGTTGTTTGTTGTTGCTATCTCTATTGCAGATGCTAAAAACATTGCAAAAGTCCTACAAAATGAGTTTAAGCTGAACACTCTTTTGGTTACCAATGAAAGCGAAGAGGGTGAAAAAGAAGAAGCGATGGAAATAAATAGACATCTCAGAGATTGCCAGTACGACGCCATAGTATCTGTACTAATGCTTCGAGAAGGTTGGGACGTCAAGAACATATCAGTAATCCTTCTCTTTAGAAAGTTTTGCTACAAGCTCAACGAGTATACAGGCGAGAAATACTCCGTTTATGGACAGCAGGTTATAGGCAGGGGCTTGCGAAGGATTGACCCACAGAATAAGGATGAATGGGAGCAGTGCCTTGTGGTTGACCATCCAGTCTTGAGGCACGATTGGCTTTGGGAAATGCTTGATGCTGACCAATATGGAGGCGCTCTTAATCCCGATGAGCTAATTGACATGCAAAGGATTCCTGAGCCGAAAGAACTGGATATTGAGCCGGTAGACCACA
>DUZQ01000115.1 GCA_013349435.1 Planctomycetota bacterium
AAGAAATGCAGCGTTTTTGTATCAAGCGTCACCATCCGTACTATATAAATCTGGTATTTATGGACGCCTCCGTTCAAAAGAAAAACCTGAAAGAGCTGTGGGTGCTTCCCTGGCATCGAGGCTGGCCCAAGGGTCTTGCCCACCTTCCTGTCTGGCCTGACTGGATGGCTGACATACCCGAGCCTTATGAATAATGAGGAATGTCGCTGTTGTTTAGAACAAGCCCGCTAAAAAATAGGCTTGGGAAAAAATACGTTTTTAGTTTTTATTCTTGTCTGCTTTTGTTTCTACTTTCTTGGGTATTGCTGTGTCCACATTTCGGGCATCTGTCCTGAAAATCTCCGGGTTTGGAGCCTGAGCCGTAGAATGAGACTGTGCCGCAGTTTTCGTTTTCGCATTTGAATGCCCGATAGACTGATGGTAAGCCGCACTGGTTGCATATCAGCGGAGGTGTGGCAGGGCTTCGGGGGTCGGCATTTTCATCGATATACTCAAAATATTCTTTCTTGGTGATTTGATAGGCCTGATTACAATCCGGATTTGCGCATTTTACCCAGGTCATTTGTTCTGAAAAATGTCCCGGAATGCCGCCCTGACGGGGATAAGTAGCGTATGTAATAATACCTGCCAGCGCCAGGCAGGCCACTATAACGGCAATCAAAATAGTTTTTTTCTTTCGTTCTTCCATATAAAGGCCTCATAAAGAGCAATAAAAGGTTCACAAACTTAACTGAGTATGATACAATAATTTATTATGATGGTCAACCTGAGTGTTTTAAGAGCGATATGAAATAATTTTCTGTGGGAACGAATTGTTTCAAGGCATTGTATTTTTACACAACACTCTAAAAAAGAGGAACAACAAGCAAGTTTTGCGCATCTTACAAATAAATAATTAGTAAAGGACTTTACTTATGAGCGAAAAAAGAGGTTTCACGCTGATTGAGCTACTTGTGGTTATAGCCGTTATAGCAGTGCTGATGTCCATATTAATGCCGGCTTTGAACCGAGCAAAAGGTCTGGCGTATGCCGCTATTTGTATGTCAAACTGCCGTGAGTTAGGTTTAGGCTGGCAAATGTACGCAGAAGAAAATGAAGGCTCTTTTGTGAAGGAGCTGGAGTGGATACTTCCGATGTATGATTATTATCAGGATCCAGAGCTTTTGGTTTGTCCCAGCGCGACGAGGCTTCTGGAGAGGCCGGAGACATTTAGTATATGGGGCAACAAAGACCATGCATGGTACCAGTACTACTCAGAATCCGAACTGGCGAATTATGGAATTACAGGAGCGGATGCAAGGGCACTTCAGGGGGTTAAGGGCAGCGTTGCTATAAATATGTGGATAACCTGGAATACCGACGGCGGAAGGGATGATGAGCTGTTATGGAAGACACCGTATGTGAAAAAAGCGGACCGTGCACCTTTGATGGCAGACGGAGCTCGTTCCGGCGCCACACCGCTGCCGATTGATGAGCCGCCCGAATATGACGGCCAGATTTATTTTTCCTCGCCCGGTGATATTCACGAGATAAGAAATTTTTGTCTGAATCGTCATTATGGGAAGGTAGATGTAGTTTTTCTTGATTATCATGTAGAGTCGGTTGACCTGAAAGAGTTATGGCTTCTATGGTGGCATCGAGACTGGCCGGTAGGCCGCGATGTGCCTTTGCCTACGGCGTGGGACGACCCAATGCACTGGATGCACTCTATGCCTGATCCTTTGTAATGTCTTTATAATAAGACTGCAAAGTCCCGGCATCAGAGAATAATATCGCCGTATAACAGATATATAGTAAACAGCCTACAGTTTATTAAACCGCCAGGTCCACAATTTCTGCATCGTTAATTTTTCCTTCTATAATGTCGCGTGCAAGGTTTGTCCATCTTCTGCATTCATCGAGCACCACGCCGTCACTGCTGGCGACAGTTAAATCGGAATTTATCAGCTCGTGGTCTGGGCTTGTCAGGAGTCTGATGTCCCAGGTCCAGCCTTGTTGCTCGGCCAGCTCTGCGATTAGGGTCTTGAGTCGGCCGCTGTTCGAGACGGGGCTGTCGAGCAGCCACGTAGTGTCTTTTATTTTCATTTCGTTGAGGAACTCTCCTATAAGCTCGACAGCGGGTATGGTCTCTTGGACTTTGCGGTATGTACCGTGAATGCTCGCCAGGTCTCTGCAGCAGCCGTCTCTTCCTTTAAAGATGACACCACCGCTCATTGCCGACTCGATGGTTATCAGGACGTTGTAGCCGTCGATTATAAGGGATTTTCCACTAAGCTCATTGAGGGGTATTTGTTTTTTCTTGCGGGTCTCGAGCTTTTGGTCGGAGCAGGCGCTTCTCATAACGGCCAGTCTTTGCCGCTGAGTGAGGGAGAATCTGTCACCGACCAGCTTTAGTGCGCTTTTTTCGGCATATCCTTTGCTCAGCAGCAGTGAGAAATCAGCCAGTGTCGAACGGAGCCTTTTGACCGCTTCGGTGGCGAAAAGTTTTGCATCCTGGGGATGCGGGCCTCTGTGCCTTCGCTTGTCTGGCATAGGTTATTCTCTTAAAAAGGGTATTTCAAATCCTTAAAACTGCCTCTTCATATTCACTAATATGCGGCTCGAGCCGTATAAAGTCAAAAACAAATTGACACAGGCCCTGCTCAATTCTACCATTAAGATTTCGCAATGGCGATAAAAAATGCCCAGTCATAATCTGTCACGTGTCAAAATAGATGAGCTTGAAATCATCGGCTATTCGGTAGCCGCCGAGGAGACGGTGGTTGCGATGCCGCAGCTCGATATGTGCTTCGATATAGGCAAGGCGCCCGACCAGATTATTTCAATCAACCACATTCTCCTGACACACGGCCATATGGACCACGCGGCGGGTATTGCATATTATCTTTCGCATCGGAATTTCTGCGGTATGTCGCCGGGGACAATCGTGGCACCGGATAATCTTATCAGGCCTATCAGCGAAATCATTGATGCGTGGTCGAGACTTGACGGCAACAAAATCCCAGCCAACCTGGTGGGCGTAAAGCCGGGCCAGGAGCATCAGATAAAGCCGAATTTATTCGCCCGGACATTCCCGACAAAACACAGCAAAGGCTCCGTGGGTTACACTGTGATTGAGAAGCGCAGGAAGCTCAAGGCTGAGTATTCCGGTCTTTTAGGGCCGCAGATTGTGGAGCTGAAAAAGCAGGGCATCCAGATTGATTATCCTATAGAGGTACCTATTGTTACATACCTTGGTGATACCCAGTACGTGGATTTTTCGCAGCTGGATTATATCGCCAACAGTAAGATCCTTATTGCCGAGTGCACATTTTACGAGCTGGAGCACTCCGGCCGGGCCGAGGCCGGAAGGCATATGCACATAAGCGAGTTCGCACAGCTTATGGAGAAGCTGCAAAACGAGCATATTATCGTAACACACACGACCCAGCGGACCTCGATGCGCCAGATTCGAAGAATATTGAAGGACTCCCTTTCGCCCGAGACATACAAGAAGATTAATCTTTTTATGGACAGACGACGAAGACAACCCTGAAACCAAAAAGGCCGGACAAAATCCCCGGCCTTAAAGAAATTGCGTTCTTTCGTTATTCGGCTTTTGGTAAATTATTGACTATTTTGGCATCTCGCGGAACTCCCAAGTCGTAAATACTGGAAGGACCGGTTTGCGGATAGGTGAAAGTTATTTCGCCATCCATAATAACCTTGCCGTCTGCATTTGTTCCTTTTACTTCAGCACCAACTAAGAGCTTAGTTTTTGGCTGAATATAAAGCCTTAGAAGATGATTTTCATCATTGTTGGGTCCTGTGCGGGATAGTGATATTTGCTGTAATTGGACTTGTTGGCCTTTGTAACTGCTTTTTTTTACAATGATTTCAGCGCCTTGTTCTTTAAATCGCTCACTTAAACTCTCAAGCATTCTCAATGGTGAAGATAGATCCAATGGGAAATCATCGACGTTTGTAATTGTAATAGTCTGGTGTTTGGGGTCATAACGGTATCTTTTATTCTCTTTTAGGTCTATGAACAACGGCTTGTCTTGTGACGGTTTACTCGCAAAGATTTCAGTTTCGAATCCATACCACTGTTCACCTTTTCCTTTTACACCTCTTTCGAACCCTTTATTGATTTGATGCATCCATGATACATTCTTCGTTGCTTCTGAAATTTCAGCAAACGCTATCGCACTCAGGTTGACTGTTTGGCCGAATTGGTCGATACCGATAAATACGGCAGTAATTATCACCGCGGCGGTAGCAAATTTTGTGATTGGACTTTTCATAATATTTCTCCAGTTAAAATGAGAAAAAGCGGGTTTCGGGTGGATGGATTGTGCTTGTGCTCTCAGAAGTTCATCGAGGTTTTCCCGGTCTTTCTCGGGGTTTATATCAACTTCGAATTTTTTAATCAGCTTTTCTATTTTTTCTGCCGGTCTCATTTTTCTACCTCGCTATTCAATATTGACCGCAGTTTATTCAATCCGTAGCGGTACCTGCTCTGGATTGTCTTTACCGAGACATTCTGCAAATCTGCAATTTCGCGAAATTTCATTCCGCCGTTTAGACGGAGAACTACCGCTTCTCGCTGCTCGAAGGAAAGCTGCACCAGTGCACCGGATATCCTCTTTGATTGTTCTTCCAAGATAATCCAATGCTCCGATTCATTTTCAGTCACGGCAGCCGGCTCAATCTCATCTAAGCCCAGGCAAGAGTATCTCTTCGCCGCCCTGGCTCTACTACGTACATCGTTAACGACGCAGGCTCTCAGATAAGCCTTGAGAGATCCCTTCAGTTTAATTCTCTTGGCAGAGAGGGCAAAACGGAGGAAGACATCGTGCACCACGTCCTCGGCCAAGGCGGTATCATTCAAAAGAGCAGTTGCGATTCTGAGCAGGTAAATCCTGTATTTCTGATATATCCGGCAAAGAGCATCACCGCTGCCGTGCTTGAATCTCAGTATGAGCAGCTTATCTTCCAGCATTCATTTTTTCCTGTTTTGAACGATCGTTCCTTACTTACTACACACATAACTGGGCGGTTTGCTCTAAAAAAACAATGAATTTTTCGATTTTATTTTGCTTCAAACCCTGGAAAAGTGTTGGTCCCAAAATCAATTCAAAAGCACTGACGGTGAAAGATACAACTGCCTCGCAGTTTAGAGAGCGGGGCGGGGGTCGCTGAGGCAGAGTTCAGCCAACTCATCTATAACGGCGGTTCCTGCGCAGATTACGGTATCGGCGGCTCCCCAGTAAATTTTCACTGTGCCGTTGTCCTCGGGGACGGCGCCACAGGTAAAGACGACGTTGGGGACATAACCGATTCTTTCCCACTCATCCTGCGGCTCGAGTATCCATCGGTCTGCAACGCCCAGGACGGTTTCAGGCTCATCGATTTTGTGCAGTGCTGCGCCCAGGCGGTACACAGTCCCGGCCATAGTTTGGAAGCAGCCGTGATAGATATTGAGCCAGCCTTTATCGGTTTTGATGGGCGGGGCGCCGGGGCCGATTTTCATTTCATCCCAGTGATACTGCCAAGGCCTGATTGCGATTCTGGAATCGCCCCAGTGACGCAGGTCGGGTGAGCAGCTTATCCAGATGGACCAGGGGATGATATGCGAGTGGGGGCGGTCGAGGCGGAGGAACCGGCCGTTTATTTTTTCCGGGAACAAGGCGACATTGCGATGGTCGGCCTGGGTGATAAAGGCAATTCTTTTAATGGTCTTAAAATCCTTTGTTTTTGCCAGGCCGATGCGGACGCCGTGACGTGAGTATGCGCTGTAGGTGATATAGTAATCCCCCTCCAAGTGGGTGATACGAGGGTCTTCAACGCCGTATTCTTCGTATGGTGCGAATTGTTGTTCGGCGGCTGGGGTTATAAACGGCTCGCCTGCCACTTTGAAATTGAAGCCGTCGCTGCTCTCGGCCAGGCCGATTATTGACCGGCCGGTGGCGAGGTGCGAGCGAAACAGCATTATGTACCGGTCCTCGAATCTGGAGACCCCTGCGTTGTGAACGGTCTCGACAGGGTAGGGGACATCATCCTTGGTTAGGATGGGATTGCCTTCGTACCGTTTGATATATTCTTTTTTCATTTTTTATCAGCTTCGCGTCTGAAAATTTGCTCATAGACCTTTTCATAGTTTTCGACCATTTTGTCAATGGTGAAATTTTCCTCGACCCTTTTGCGGCAGTTTTTCCGGTCAATCCGGCCGATTTTATCCAGTGCCTGAGCTGCCTGGTCCACGGAGTTCACCAGGTAGCCTGTTTTTCCGTGTTCGATGACCTCGCGGCAGGAGCCTGAGTCCATGGCGATAACCGGCACACCGGCGGCCATTGCTTCCGCCATTACCAGGCCGAATCGCTCCGGTATGGTATTAAGATGAATCACCACGTAAGCCTGTTCGAGCAAAGCGTCACGCTGCCGGGGATTGACCGGGCCGATGAACTTGATTTGTTTTCCATCGACATAAGGCTTCACTTCGTTGTCAAAATAACTCTGATCCTGGATAATCCCTGCGAGGATAAGCTCTTTGCCGGTTTTTCGGGCAAGCTCGACAGCAAGATGGAAACCTTTGTCGGGATGTATTCGGCCGTAGCAGACGAGCTTGTTGCCCGGCTTGTCCCTGAAGGTAAGGTTCGAGAGGTCGATTCCGTTGTAAACAGTGGCCAGGTACGGCAGGTCCCTGTCACGATCGGCGTCGCTTATGGAGACATAGTAGGAGTCTTTGTGGTCATGATAAACCCGCAGGATATCGGGGTCGGAAAAGCCGTGGATAGTGGTCAGCATTTGGGTTTTTATAAAAGGAAGATATGTAAGGGGGATATAATCGAAGTTGTTGTGGACCAGGTCGAACTCATCGGCCATCTGCATAGCTTTCGAGATGTGCAGGCAGGTGGAAACCAGCGGAATCTGGTTTTTATCTTCTTCGTAGCCTTTTTCAACCCAGCCAATGAGTCTTGCCTTTGTGATAGAGTCTCTGGTGGCAAACAGGGTGACACTCTCCCAGCCTCTTGCGACAAGGCCTTCAGTGATATTGCTTGCGACGGTCTCCCAGGCACCGTATGCCCTTGGCGGCGTTCTCCAGGCGACCGGGGCCAGAACTGCGATTCGTTTTTTCTTAATGTCCATTTTTCTTTTGGTTTTATCTGGCGGTTTTTAACACCTGCTTTTTTATTCTCTGAATGTGTCCCCTTCCGAGTGCCTTGACCTCACAGCCAAGCTGGAAATATCGCCGGATTTTATCATCATCGAGAATGCCGAAGCAGTCGATGACTGCAAGAGGTCCTCCAGCCCATTCGACAATCTCTTCAGGTTTCAGTTCAAGATAGGGCTTATGCGGCACGGCCAGTATTATTGCCTGGATTTCCTGGAGGGCCTCTGCAAGGTCGTGCTGGACGCTGATATTTTTAAGAGGCTCCTGGTTTCTGAAAAATCTCGCCAGTGAGTGTCCTTTTGCCGGGTAGCTGTCCTGATTTTCAAGCTCGTACCAGTGTTCGAGATAAGGGTCGTGCACCCGGATTTCCGCGCCCATTTCCGCCAGTTTACGGGCGACAATCTCCGAGCCGCTGTAACGGGTGTCACCGACATCCTTTCGGTAGCTGGCACCGCACAAAAGCACATGTGCCGCTCCGATACCTCTGCCCATATTTCTCAGGGCGTCTCTTGTAAGCTCGGCCACGTGTAATCCCCTCGTATCATTGATGTCGATTGACACAGGTGTCATTTTGAAGATGTCATCATCGAAGCCGAGGATATGTCTGTATGCC
>DUZQ01000131.1 GCA_013349435.1 Planctomycetota bacterium
TTACATCCTGAGGCGGTTGATAAATTACTTTGTTTTTTGCAGGATAACTCAGATCGCTGGCCTGTTTTGATTACAACCCATTCACCATATCTCCTGAACGGTGTAAAGCCCACAGATGTAAATGTGGCTGTTGTCGATGAGACAGGAGCAACTCATTTTGAGAAGGTTAAGAATACGCGGCAGTTGCGGGAGTATCTTAGTAAAAGTCTAATGAGCTTTGGGGATTTGCTCGTAAATAACTACGAACGTTTCAGGGAGTAAAGTAAGTGGCCAGGGCTCAGGGAAAGGGCAGTACCAAATCACTTATATCTCTTTTGCTGGTCGAAGGAGATACGGATGTTATTTTTTGGACCAGGATTAAGGCCGCCTATCTCAACGAGTTCCGCATTACAATCAGTAACCTTGAGGGGAACTTTAACATAAATAAAAAAGTCCTTTGCAAAGTAGATGGTTTTTGCGAAACACACTCAGATGAACATGTCAGAGTCTATTGCTGCCTTGATAGAGAATCGCGTTACGGCAAGGTCCCCGAATTTAATTTAAGGAACATTAGGCGTGAAATCCAAGAGCGTAATATTAGATCAGTGTTAAGTGTCGATGCTATTATTGCTACACAGCAAATCGAAAGTTGGTTTTTCTGGGACATTGAGACAATATACACACACCTACCTGTTCCTCGTTCTCGTAGGAGAATAAATGCATATAGACCTCCTGAGAGATACACTTATCATGATATGATAAAACTCTTCCGAGATTACAACAAAACATACAATAAAGGAAAAAAATGCCAGTATTTTATAGATCAGCTTAACTTAGACAGAATTATTAAGAATTGCAAAGAGCTGCGGGAAGGGATTGAATTGATTAAGGGAAATGCACAAAAATAAGGGTCTGAGCGTTAAAATTCTTCATTTCTTAAGGCCAGGTAAATTAAAGGCTTCCGGTACTTTTGTACCTCTCAAAACGTCGTCCATACGGCGGGCCTTATCTTACAGAAGCGCGGCGCCGCAAGCCGCCCGATACAGATTCTCATTTTGTTTCAAAACTGCTCTAAGAAACGCAGGTCGTTTTCATAGAATAGTCTGATGTCGCCGATGCCGTATTTAAGCATTGCCAGTCGCTCGATGCCGAAGCCCCACGCCCAGCCGGTGTACTTTTCGCTGTCAATCCCGACCGCATCGAACACATTCGGGTCAACCATCCCACAGCCGGCCACCTCCATCCACTCCTCGTTACCATTCTTATCCACCCAAAGCAGGTCAACCTCGCAACTCGGCTCGGTAAACGGGAAAAAACTCGGCCGAAACCGCCACTTCATATCCGGCCCGTAGAACGCGTGGATAAACTGATTGATGGTCGTCTTGAGGTCCACCATCGTAACATCCTCGTCAACCACAAGCGCTTCGAGCTGGTGAAACATAAACATGTGAGTCGCATCGACCGTGTCCGGCCTGTAAACCCGGCCCGGCGCGACAACGCGTATCGGCGGGGGGGTCTTTTCCATAACGCGAATCTGAATCGTGGAGGTCTGGCTCCGCAGAAGTGTCGAATCGTCGATATAAAAATTATCTATCGGGTCCCGCGCAGGGTGCTCCGGGGGTATATTGAGTGCGATAAAATTATGCCATTCGTCTTCGGCCTCCGGGCCGTATGCTATATTGAAACCCATCCTGCCGAAAATTTCCAGAAGCTCGCTGAGTGTTTGAGTGATAATATGGCTCCTGCCCATCCTGACCGGCTCACCGGGTAGTGTAACATCTATCAAAGGCTCGGTTTTTGTTTCACGCTTGCCCAACTCTTCCCTGAGCTTCTCGAATGCAGCGGTAACATCCTTTTTAATCTTATTGGCAAGTTGCCCTCCCTCGCGTCTCTGCTCGGCCGCCAGCTTACCTATCCGGCTGAGCATCTGTGTTATCTCACCCTTTCGACCCAGCCACTTTATTCGATACTCCTCCAACTGCTCAGCATTTGTTACCTTTTTCAAGGCCTCAAGCGCTTCAGCCCCCGTTTTCTCAAATTTCTCAAGCATAAAAATCCCACTTGCTCGTGCGGTTTATCCTTTTCCATTTTAGTAAAGAACCGGTGCGGATATATCGCACCCTACGAACTACGAACTACATAAACTGTTTCGCTTGCTCTACAATCGCATCAAAGCCGGCAGGGTCGGATATTGCGATTTCGCTCATCATCTTACGGTTCAAACAAATCTTTGCCTTTTTACATCCATTAATAAACCGGCTGTATTTGATATCGCGCTGCCTGCATGCCGCACTCAAACGAATAATCCACAGTCCGCGAAAATCCCTTTTCTTGCGTTTTCGCCCTATCCGCGCATTAACCGCCGAACGCACCAACGCTATTTTCGCAGAACGGTACAGATGGCCCGATGGACCCTGCTTACCTTTTGCCGCTCGAAGGATTCGTTTCTTCGCCTGGTGCCTCGCCGCTCCTTTTCTCACTCTTGGCATATCAGCTTTCCTTTCGTAGAAATGTTGTTTTTAAGCTCGCTGCGGCAGCCGATTGAAGCCGGGAAGCAAGCACTCTTACCACACTATTTACCAAGCAGACCTTTTGTAGTTTTCGCCGACAGCCCCCCCACTACCGCAGTACCTCCAATCCGCCTTCTGCGTTTGGAGTTCTTGCCGCTCATCAGGTGACTTCCGCAGCTACGCCGTCTTTTCACCTTCCCGCCGCCGGTAATCTTCACGCGTTTACTCAAACCCTTATGTGTCTTCTGTTTTGGCACCTAAATCATTCCTAAATAAAAACTTACGATAAAACCACGACACTTCGCCGGGTTCCAAACGAAAAATTATAACCTAACCTGAAAAGACGGTCAAATAAAAAAGTCACAAATAAAAACGCCGGTTAAGCCGCACGTCTCTGCGTACTGCTAAGCTGGATTATCCTTTGCCCCCAAAATTTCCCCCATCCAGGCTTGTAACCGCCTCCGGGCTCATCCGTTCAATCCGTTTGGCCCTGCTTGTTCGGTGTTACAACCATAGTCATGCGCCTTCCTATCCGCTTGGCACCACGCTCTAAGCGGGCCACGTCCTCGAGAGTATCTAAAATCTCTTCCATTATCTCCAGGCCGTGGTCAACGTAAATCATCTCCCTGCCCCTGAATAACATCGTAAACTGAACCTTGTGTCCCTTCTCAAGAAACTTGCGGGCGTGGTTTACTTTTATCTGTCGGTCATGGCTGTCAATCTTGGGGCGAAGACGTATCTCTTTCAAAACGGTTATCAATTGCTTTTTTTGGCCCCGTTTGACCTTCCGCTTCTGTTCGTAAAGCCATTTGCCGTAGTCCATTATCCGGCAAACCGGCGGTTCTGCATACGGCGAAACCTCCACAAGATCCAAGCCTGCACTCCTTGCCCTGCTTATTGCCTCATACGTATTTATTATTCCCACCTGGTTGTTTGATTCGTCGATCAGTCGAATCGGACTAACTCGAATACGCTCGTTTGTCCTGAAATTCTGCTTGCCGATTGTCTATCACCTTGCCTTTCTAAAAAACAAAATTCCAAATTTGACCGCTAAATTCGGCCCCTGATATTATAACATATTTCCAAAAGACGCCGACAATTCTATTTTATAAGCAACCCATTGTCAAAGCGACAAATCCACTCTTTTATCGGCAATCTCGCATTTGACCTTACTGATAAAGTCGGCAATTTTATATGAACGTGTTTCCCTGTTACCGCGCCGCCTGACACCAACTGTCCCGGACTGGACCTCCTTCGGGCCTACAATGAGCATATAGCCCACCTTCGATTCGTGTGCACGAGCAATCTTGGATCCCACTTTTTCATCGGATGTATCAAGCCCGCAACGAAGCTGAGAACCGGTCAATTGAACTTGAAGCTTCCGGGCGTAATCGTTGCTTTTGACGCTTATCGGCAACACCCGCATCTGTTCCGGAGCCAGCCATAGCGGCATATTACCTCCATAGTGCTCGAGCAATATCCCCAGAAAACGCTCCAAAGAACCCAGTATCGCACGATGAATCATCACCGGAACCTTTTGTGTATTATCCTTGTCCGTATAAACCAGCTCGAATCGCTCCGGCATCGAAAAATCCAACTGAATCGTCCCCAACTGCCAGGACCGCCTCAGGCAGTCTTCTATATGAAAATCGATTTTCGGACCATAAAACGCCCCGTCACCGGCGTTGATTTTATACTCAATACCCTTGTGCTTCAGCGCTCCGGCAAGAGCTTCGGTGGAAATCTCCCATATCTCGTCCGAACCAATGTGCTTGTCCGGCTTGGTCGATAGCTCGATGTGGTAATCTTCAAAGCCGAACGACTTGTACATCTCCATCGTCAACTCGATAACGCCTGTTACTTCGCTTTCAATCTGCTCGGGTGTGCAGAATATATGGGCGTCATCCTGGGTGAACTGTCGAACTCGAACCAGACCGTGCATCTGGCCGCTCGCCTCGTTTCTGTGTACCAGACCCAACTCAGCCACGCGCATCGGAAATTCCCGATAGGAATGTTTCCGGGACTTGTAAACCAATAAACCCCCCGGGCAGTTCATAGGCTTCACCGCGTAATTCACGCCGTCAACATTTGTGAAGTACATGTTTTCTTTATAGTTATCCCAGTGCCCGCTTTTATGCCACAACTCCTCGTTCAAAATCACCGGCGTCTTTATCTCCACGTATCCGTACTTTTCGTGAACACTCCGCCAAAAATCAATTATCTCGTTCCAGATTATCATTCCGTTGGCGTGAAGAAATGCAAAACCCGGGCCCTCATCATGAAAGCTGAACAAGTCCAACTGCTTACCCAGAACCCGATGGTCGCGCTTCTTGGCCTCTTGGAGCCTGGTAAGATAATCATCCAGTTCCTTTTTCGTCCGCCACGTCGTTCCATAAACACGCTGCAGCATCTTCTCGCTCGCATCGCCGTGCCAGTATGCACCGGCCACACTCATCACCTTAAAGCTGCCGATCCTGCCCGTACTCGGCACATGAGGCCCGCGGCAAAGGTCCTCAAAACCATCCCCGTGAGAGTAGAAACTTATTACATCACCTTCAGCTCGATTGATGTTGTCTTTCTTATACTTATCGCCCGACACTCGTTCCAGAGCTTTCGCCCGGCTAAGCTCTATCCGCTCCACCGGCTTGTCGGCGCCGGCAATCTCGGCCATCTTTTCCTCGATTCGTGCAAAATCCTCCGGCCGAATCGCCTCATCAAGGTCGATATCATAATAGAAACCATCCCGAACCGTAGGCCCATAAACAAGCTTCGCACCAGACCAGATTGAGCATATGGCCTCGGCCATTACATGTGCGCAACTGTGGCGCATTATCTCCAGCCCATCAGTGTCTTTATCCGTTATGACCGCCAGCCTCACCTGTCCGCTGACGGGACTTGATAAATCTACCAGTTTATCGTTTACTTTCCCGGCCAGGGCCGCCTTTGCAAGGCCTGCACCAATACGCCCGGCAACGTCTCGGACTGTTGAGCCGTCCGCTACTTCTAATATGTTCCCGTCGGGAAGTTCGATTTTCGCCATCTAATTCATTGGTCCAAAAAAAAATTACTGCTCATTGTAAACAATAAGTATATAAACCTCATAGAATGCTGTCAAGCGACCATATCTAATATTTCCGCCGGATTGTCTATAATTATATCAGCTCCCGCCTCAACCAACTCCTCCCTCCGGCGAAAACCCCAGCTTACACCCACCGACCGGATTCCCGCCGACGCCGCCATTTGCATATCCATCGAGCTGTCACCAACAATCAAAAAAGCCTCACAAAAAAGACCCATCGACCGGACTATTTTCATAGCCCCGCCTGTGTCCGGCTTCAAACCGGTGCCATCTTCAGCTCCAACCACATATTCAAAAGTATCTGCCCCGAAAAAGTATTCAACAACCCGCTCGGCATCATCCTGGTCCTTATTCGTCAAAACAGCCAATCGTATCCCCCGCTCCCGCAGCTTATCCACCACCTCAAATACCCCTTCATACAACCGGGTGTACTCGAAGCACTTATCTCGGTAACGAGCTTTCATAAGCCCAAGAACTTCATCTCGAAGATGCTGACTATCTTCACCCAAAGCACGTTGCGCAAACATCTTCAGCCCGTTGCCAATCATCTGCCTGCATACCTCGACCGAATGGGTGGGCTGACCGGCTTTTTCAAGCGCATAATTCATCGCACCGGCCAAATCCGCCGCCGTATCCACCAATGTACCATCTAAGTCAAATATTATCGCCTTTACCGCCAATCCATAATCCCTTTTTAATTATAGCTCCACGAATCACGACCCACGCGGAGGGATCTATTAAAACAGCATCGCAACGCGATTCCTAACTGTTTAGCCCCCACAATTTATTGCGGGGGTTATGTTTTCCCCACAATTTATTGCGCCGGTTGACCCATTTTTTTGTTCACTTATTATGTTCCGTCACGTATTTAACTCTCGTGTTGAGTTCTTTGTTGTCGAAACAATACCTTTTATCGAATCCCCTTGTCCATATTTTCTTGGCACAGGCGAATCCCGCCTTATGTAATTTGGCAGTTGTCCCTGCTTTATACTTTCTCACAACCGATTCAATCTCATCAGTGCACCTATCTAAAATCACATGCACATGATTTGAAAACACGGCGATTGCTCTTATGTTCTCTCCTCTTCTTTGCGCCTGTTCCAGGATACAATTTCGCACTATTTCTTTTTCTCTGCGTTTCAACCGTAAAGGCCCATTCTGAAGTTTCTTCTTACTTACCGTTTCAAGTTTCTTATTCACCACCAAAACCTCGGCGTCTTTCACCCATCCTCTATCATCTCCTTGCAGCCACGTCCCATACGTCGTCCACGTCACCATGTACCCGATTACTTTTCTCATAAGGGTTAATAATAACAAACTTCACCTCCCTCGCAAAATCCTTTCCTAACAATCAAAAAAAATCAATTAAAAAGTATCGCGAAGCGTTTCCTTACTGGTTAGCCTCCACAATTTATTGCGGGGGTTACTTTCATCCTCATCTCATACACCGCCCCCCGTCATTGCGAGGCCTGCGGAGCAGGCCGCGGCAACCTTGACCATTGCGACTTATAATAACCGACCGCGTTTCTGTCATGCCGGACTTGCCTGCCCGCTGTAGCCTTGTGCGAAGGAGGGACCCGGAATCCAGCATTAAAAAAGCATCCCGGCCTGCCAGGATTCCACATTCGACGTTGGACGTTGAATGGTCGATGTTCGGCGTTGAGTTTCCCCTGCCTGCCCTTCGTAGCTCGTAGAGCGAAGTAGGGTCATCCCAACCGAGCGCCAGCAGTGGTAGGGTGGGCCTATGGCCCACCTTTTTTGGTCATTTGAATTTTCAATTTCGGAATTAGATTTTAGTGCTTAGGATTTATATTCATGTAGGGTGCGATGAATCGCACCATCCCTTCTGTCATGCCGGACTTGATCCGGCATCCAGCTCATTTAGCCCCGCGTTTCACGCGGGGTTCTAACCTGTTTCACGCTATACGCTTCACGCTCCTTTTGTAATTGCGAGGCCTCCGAAGCTTTATGCGAAGGAGGATGGCCCACGCGGTTAATTGAATTTGATATTAGACGCTGATTAACGCAGATGAACACAGAGAGGGAGCAGAGAAAAAATAGTAAA
>DUZQ01000132.1 GCA_013349435.1 Planctomycetota bacterium
ATAATTGTCATTCCAGCTAAGCTTGTCCCTGCGGAGGCAGAGAGCTGGAATCCACGACCTTTGGTGAGACAATGGATTCCAAATCAAGTTTGGAATGACAGTAGTCGAACAATTGAGATTCTTTCCTTCGCCAAGCTCAGGACAGGCTAACTTCACTTCAGAATGACAAAGGCTTCGCCTCAGAATAACAAGATTCCTTATGAGCTTATCAATAAAGCACTTAAAGCCAATACCCGACTCAGACCGGTCAGTTTGAGTTATTAAACTTGTACACTTATTGATATTTCCTGTCAAGAACTTGTTTTGTCGTCTTCACTTTTCCTCAGCGTCAAAACAACGTCAAAATTAATTCCACTTGAGCCGGGCCGGGAATAATCTATATCTTGTTGAAGTTCCCTCGAAGGTTATTTGGTAAAGCATGAAAGAGTATAAATACATTACATTGGAGCAGAAGCGATGAAAAACGAAAATCAGGGAAAAATCCGTAAAGATGCTTAGGTTTCTTCTTGCTATATGTTTGGTGGGAATTTTTGTTTGACACGGTCAGATTAGGCGTTTATAATCACCCGCGAGGATGAGGGATATATATTTGTGCTATGTATCATGAAAGGAATTTGAAATGGCGAGTAATTTAATTGAACTAACCGATGTGGATTTTGACGCTACAATAAATAACTCCGAGATTCCGGTTCTGGTGGATTTTTGGGCGCCTTGGTGCGGCCCGTGTAAGATGATAGAGCCGATTATCGGAGAGGTGGCTGATGAATATTCGGGCAAGGCCACGGTATGCAGGGTCAACACCGATGAGCACCGTGAGGCTGCGGTTGAGTACGCCATCAATGCAATTCCGACCCTCATTCTGTTTAACAACGGTCAAATGGTAAAGAGATGGGTAGGCCTGACGAGCAAAAAGGAAATCACGGCCGAACTGGACGGGCTTACTTGACAATTGTGAGGTAGAGGTATAGATGAGAAAGGGGCGAGGCATCGTGCCGAACCCCTTTTATTTTGGTTTGGCAACATTGGAAGTGAAGGTAAATTAAGAGTTTCAGGATATGAAAAGGGCTTCAGGAAGAGTTTTGCCTGTGGCTGCGAGTGTTGTTTTGCTCATAGCGAGTGGCACTGGTGGAGCGGTGGCGGCGCAGAAGGGAAATGCCGATTTGGCCGAACCGGCCGCGTCTTCGCAGGTTGAAAAAAGCCGGCATCAACAGGCGGTGAGTAATATCGAGAGGCTTGGAGGTCGGTTAAGGCGGGAGACTTCACAGGACGGCGTTGAATATACCGAAGTCGGGCTTTTTGGCGGCAACAGCTTTTATGGGTGGAGGGGTGATAATGAAGACCTCGGGTCTCTGAAGCAATTGAGTAACCTCAAGCGTCTCAGTATCAAGGAAGTAGTCCGTTTTGACGATGAGGGGATGCGCAGGCTTGAGGGTATAGACAGTCTTGACAGCTTGTTTATCGCAGGCACGAGCATCAGCGATGATGGCTTGAAATATCTTAAAGGCCTGCCGGAGTTGAGCACTTTATGGTTGTGGTCGAACAGCCGGCTTACCGATAAGGCCTTAGAGTATATCAAGGATTTGGGGCGTCTTAATGCACTTGGCCTGGATGATGCTCAAATCAGCGACGAGGGACTCGGTAAGCTGAAAGGTTCGGGCCTGTTGGCTCGTCTCGAGTTTTTGTCTGTTAATCGTACGGCTGTTACCGACGGGGGGCTTTTGCACCTTGCAGGTTCGGACCGGTTGAAGGAGCTTTATCTGGCCGGGACGCGAGTGAGTAATGAGGGGCTTGAGCATTTGGCGCGATTAGAGAAGCTGGAGGTGCTGGTGCTGGACGACACGAGTGTTTCGGACGAAGGAGTTGCGCATCTGAAAGGGTTGGAAAACCTCAAGGTGCTGCATCTTCGCAATACTCAGGTAGGTGATGGGGCGATTGACCATCTGAAAGATCTGGGTAATCTCGGCCTGTTGTGGCTTGGCGGGACGCAGGTAACCGATGCAGGATTGGCAGGCCTTGAGAATCTGACAAAGTTGCGGTCCCTTGACCTGACCTTGACGCAGGTGACGGACAAAGGACTTGGGAATTTGAAGGGGCTTGGCGATTTGAGAGAGTTATCTTTAAGGCAGACGGATGTAACGCGCGGGGGATACACGCAGTTACAACGTACACTTTTGAACTGCCGAATCGCATGGGAGCCGCGTCCGCCTGTGGTAGTGGGCAAGCGTCCGCCTCCTATTAGCATTGAACAGCTTCTTCAGGCACCCGAAGGGGCCAAGGCGGACTGGAAGTCACTGGCCGGCAAGGTAGTTGTGCTGGAATTCTGGGCGACATGGTGCAGCCCGTGTCTGGTTTCCATTCCACACATCAACGAATTGTCTGATAAGTTTAAGGCCGAACCGGTTCAGTTCATTGCTGTTACAAACGAGAGCTCCTCGGTGGTTCAAAGCTTTCTCCGGCAGCGTCCGGTTCGAGGGTGGATAGGTCTGGATACCGATAACTCGATGATACAAGACTTTGGTGTTGGAAGCATCCCGCGCACGGTGGTTGTCGGCAGGAAAGGTACGGTCCGCGCGGTTACGGCACCGGCGATGCTTACCGAAGAATTTCTCAATGAGTTACTCCGGAAGTGATATTGGTCGAATCGGCCGCTATTCATATCGGGAGACGAGAAAGTTCGCTGGTAGTTGAAATTGTTGACCTTGTGATTTATTTCGGCTATTCTAACCGGACTTATTTGACTTTGAGGGAACCATAAAATTGGTTCGGTTATTTATCAAAGTTCGCATAAAACCTGTTACAAAAACCGCGTAAAACCCGGGTCAGAATATTATCTGTTGCTTTGTGGGATGGATACCGGTTAAGATTAAACTGTTTTTGGAAGAGTTCAATATGATAAAACGGACTCATAATTGCGGCGAGCTACGGCTCAGTGATGTTGGTAAAGATGTTGCCGTGGCCGGCTGGGTCAGGTCGTATCGGGACCACGGGAACCTGATATTCGTTGACCTGCGTGACAGGTACGGGATTGTACAGCTTGTATTCGACCCGGAGATAAGCACAGCCGCTCACGACCTCGCGGAGAAAGTTCGTTGTGAATGGGTGCTTGCTTCGGCGGGGAAGGTGCGTCCGCGGGGTGAAGGGCTTGAAAACCCGAAATTAGCTACCGGACAAATCGAGATAGCCGTCAGCGAGGCCGAAATTCTGAATGTTGCAAAGACGCCGCCTTTCGAGATAGAAGCGGCCCAAAAAGTGAATGAAGAGATACGACTTTGTAACAGATACATCGACCTGCGCCGGCCCGTCATGCAGGCCAGGCTGGGGCTTCGGCACAAAGCGGCGAAGGTTGTGCGTGATTTCTTTGACGAGAGGGGTTTCTGGGAGATTGAGACCCCGATGCTCAGCAAGAGTACGCCGGAGGGCGCCCGCGATTACCTTGTGCCGAGCCGATTGCAGGCAGGCTCATTCTATGCGCTTCCGCAGTCGCCGCAGCTTTTTAAGCAGATATTGATGATTTCCGGGATGGATAGATATTTTCAGATTGTGCGATGTTTTCGTGATGAGGACCCGCGTGCGGACCGGCAGGCCGAGTTTACACAGATCGACGTTGAGATGAGTTTCGTTGACTGCGATGAGGTGATGGATGTCAACGAAAGGATGATAGCTCGGGTTTGGAAAGAGATTCTCGATGTTGATGTAGCACTGCCGGTTCCAAGAATCAGTTACTCACAGGCGATAGCTCAGTATGGCACGGACCGTCCGGATGTACGGTTTGATATGAAGCTGAAGGATATCAGCGACATTGCGGCGGACAGCAGCTTCGGGGTATTTACCTCAACGGTTGAAAAAGGCGGGATAGTAAAAGGTCTGTGCGCGCCCGGAGGCGCTAAGCTGTCCAGAAGTGATATCGAAAAGACGCTGACGGCCTTTGTTGCTGATTACGGCGCAAAAGGCCTTGCCTGGGCGAAGGTGGTCAAATCGGATGCAGGCGAGATGTCTCTTGGCAGCGGTTTTGCGAAATTTTTCGACACCGCCCGGCAGGGGCGGATAATCGAACGTTTCGGGGCCGCTCAGGGCGACGTGATACTGCTTGTCGCGGACAAGGCCGATATTGTGAACAAGTCGTTGGCAGCGTTGCGTGTGAGGCTGGGCAGAGACCTTAAACTTTACGATGAAAACAGGTTCGATTTCGTCTGGGTGGTCGAGTTTCCTCTTTTTGAGTGGGACGAAGACCAGAAACGGTACGATTCACTGCATCACCCATTCACTTCGCCGATTCAGGCCGATATGAATAAACTTCAGACCGAGCCTGCGAATGTTAAGAGTCAGGCTTACGACCTTGTGGTCAACGGCTCTGAAATAGGCGGAGGCTCAGTTCGTATTCATAATATTGAGACGCAGAGGAAAGTATTTGAGTTACTGAACATTTCAAAGGACCAGGCCGAGGAGCGTTTTGGTTTCTTTTTAAGGGCGCTGGAGTACGGAGCGCCGCCCCACGGCGGGATTGCTTTCGGTCTTGACAGAATAATAATGCTGCTTGCGGGGACGGACAACATACGGGATGTTATTGCATTTCCCAAGACCCAGCGTGGGCAATGCCTGCTTACTGATGCGCCGGCGCCGGTCGATAAGTCGCAATTAGAGGAATTGAACCTCAGAACGAAAATACCTCCCGCCGCCGGGGAATAAAGATGTTATCCCCCGGAAAGTCGGCTGATAACAGATTACTGTTAAGTATATCCCATATGTTTGCACGCTTTCGCACATATATTGACAAGCTTGGACGTTTAACAAGGCTAAAGCCGCTTTCGCTGGCGGACAAATGCAGGCTCCAATTTGGAGTGGCCGTGGTTTTGAGCCTGCTTCTGGCGCTGCTGATACCGTATCTGTGGATGGGTAAGCTCACCGAAAAGGTTGCTCTTGATGCCGGGCGGGCGGTTGCTGACAGTGTCTTCGAGAGGCATCTTCAGGTAAACGGCCAGGCCCCCAAAGGTCTTCCCATGCTTGATGAAAGCGGGCAGGTACGCTCGCCGGAAAACAGGGCTGTGAGATGGATTCGTTTTGACGGGACAGAAGAGGTCGAGTTAAACGGCTTGAGCAGCAGACAGAAAAGAGAGATTGAACGATTAAAATCCAGCGAGCAGAGCTATGACATCTCCTGGATTGGTCAGGCCGAATCTGGAGGCAGGAACAATTATGTGCAGATAGTCCGTGCCGCGGATTCATGCATAAGCTGTCACAATGCACAGGGTTCGGCGGCGGCTTTTAACAAGAATCAGGCTATTGGTGCACTTGTTGTGCAGACAGCGGCCCGCGAAATCGAAAGTACCCGGTTGATGAACGTAATCCTGATTGGTATAGCGTGGCTTTTGGCGGCGATCGGCGCAATGGTGGCATTTTATACAATTGCGCAGCGAATCATCCTGAGGCCAATACGGCAGCTTCGGGCGCTGGTAAATAATATTTCCGAAGGCAATCTGGATGCGAGAAGTTCCTTAAAGAGCGACGATGAATACGAGAAACTCTCGGATGCACTTAACAACATGCTTGACGGGTTGCAGGAATCACAGGAAAAACTTCGTCAGGCGAACAAACAGTTGGATGCGAAGATTGCACAGCTTTCGGACCGTAATATCGAGCTTTTCAAGGCAAACAAGCTCAAGAGCGAGTTTTTAGCCAACATGAGCCACGAGTTCAGGACTCCGCTCAATGCGATACTGGGTTTTGCGCAGCTTGTGCAGGAAAAGCCCGGCGAGGATATTGAAAAATCGAAACGATATGCTCAGAACATTATAGCGAGCGGTCAGAACCTTTTGAATATGATAAACGACCTGCTTGAGCTGGCAAAGGCCGAAGCCGGCAAAATAGAGATGCGTGTTGACAAGACCAGCATTCAGGAGCTGTGTCGCGGCCTCGTCGCATTTTTTTCACCGCTTGCGCAGGAAAAAATGATAAAGGTCCGGCTGGCTATCGACGAGGATATTCCGCTCGTGCAGACGGATTCTGGAAAGGTTCAGCAGATTCTTTATAATCTACTGAGCAATGCAATAAAATTTACACCCGAGCGGGGCAGGGTGGAAATTAAAGCAAAGATGCTGGATGATCAGACGGTACGCATCTCGGTTATCGATACCGGTCCCGGCATCAGCAGCCGGGACCGGGAAAAGATATTCGAGAAGTTTCGTCAGATAGACGGCTCCATAACCCGTCCGGGTACGGGAACGGGGCTTGGGCTTGCGATTTGTAAAGAATTGGCTACTCTTTTGGCGGGCAATATTTCACTTGAAAGCGAGGCGGGAACAGGCTCGGCTTTTCATCTGGATATTCCGGTATGTCTTACAGACGGTAACAGCGAAAATTCAACAAATTGATGTGATAACGTATTTGGCAACAAAAACAGAAATTTATTGGAGTAAAACGAAGATGTACAAAAAAATGATTATGGTTTTTTTGGTAGCTGCGTTTGTATTGACGCAGAGTGTACGAGCTGAAGAAGGTGAGCTTGGGGTTAGTTTTGACCTGACTTATACAAGTAAGTGGCTCAGCAAGGGGGTCGAGGCCTACGGTTCTAAGGGTGGGCTTTTTAAGACTATCGACATCGATCTGTACGGCACGGGTTTCGGCGTAAAGGTAACTCATCGCAACGCCACCTCAAGCGGATATGTCGATAATCAAAGATTCGATTACAGGCCTTATTACAAAAGCCGATTGTTTGAGGACAAACCCTGGGCCACGAATTTTAATATTAGTGTCGGATACGAACACTACCCCGGCCTGGCCAGACACAAAGCAAACACTACTTACGAGTGGATATTTGCATTTTCCTGGCCGAATCTTTTGCCGGCTGGTTTTGTTCCCTGCTACATCGCTCACTACGAATACCCCGCAGAAAGCAAAGAAGCATATAACCATATCACAGGATGGGTTCATCGCTTCGGCCTTTCTTATGATTTGAGTATGCAGGATCTACCTCAACCTCTACGGTTGTCTTCGGAGGTTGCCTATACCGACGGCCTGGGCGGCGCATCTCATGACTGGTCTTATGCAACGTTTGGTCTTTCGACTGTGCTTAAAATGAGTGCTAATGTATCTTTCGTTCCCGGTGTTTATCACCAGTTGTCGATGGATGATTCGGTTAACACGAGTGATGTAACTTATACCATGTTAAGTTTGAAGTGTGGATTTTAGGCGAACATGAAATAAGTTCAAAAAAGTTTCCTGACCTGCTTTATAGAAAACCACTTAAAATCGTCATTCTGAACGGAATGAAATGAAGTGAAGAATCTCTGGCTTAGGAAACTTGAGATTCTTCACTCCGCTGGCGCTTCGTTCAGAATGACAATTTTCATAAGTTTTCTACAGAGCATTACTGACCTTTTTCTTTCATCTGTCGGGCCCCTTAGCGGAACGGGCAGGTCTGGCTTACGGAGTTTTGGCCGAGCTGGCCTCGCCATACCGCATTTGCAATACTGCGGTCCACAACGGTTACGGAACCATCACAATTAAGGTCGCAATCCCTGAGTGTAAAGCCGCCCGCAGAACCGGTACGCCAAAAGGCGTTTATGATACTG
>DUZQ01000108.1 GCA_013349435.1 Planctomycetota bacterium
CAGTATCATAAACGCCTTTTGGCGTACCGGTTCTGCGGGCGGCTTTACACTCAGGGATTGCGACCTTAATTGTGATGGTTCCGTAACCGTTGTGGACCGCAGTATTGCAAATGCGGTATGGCGTGGCCAGCTCGGCCAAAACTCCGTCACCAGCCCGTGTCCACTCAGATAACTTTAGACGCTGCTTGATGACGCAGGGCGATGGATTATGCCGACCTCTGAGGTGCGCGACCGGTTCGATAACGCGCCTGGCAGGACTCGAACCTGCAACCTTCGGTTCCGTAGACCGACGCTCTGTCCAATTGAGCTACAGGCACTTAATCCCCCGACTCCTGCCTGACAATATAACAGCCCGACATTCGTCCTGTCAACTTCCAAAAGAGGCCGATACCGGACAAATTTAACCCTTGCCATCGCCTGTAGTGTCCGTATAATCACCAATTGTTTTACTTTGAGCAAACCTGATAAAAAGTAACAAAATGGAAAGGTTTATAAAATGCCAAGTGCGATTGTCAGTCAGTCAGGCGGACCCACCGGAGTCATAAACGCCTCGGTGGTCGGCGTTATCGAGGAGGTCGGCAAACACAGCGAAATCGATAACCTCTACGGCTCCATTCATGCAGTAGAGGGTATCGTCAAAGAAGATTTCGTTGACCTGAAAAAGCTTTCAGTCAACGTTCTGGAGGGATTGGCCGCGTCGCCATCGGCCGCTCTGGGCTCCAGCAGAGACAAACCCGATGCCGAATATTGCGAAAAGATACTGAGCATATTTAAGAAACGCGATATTCGATACTTCTTCTATATAGGCGGTAACGATTCTGCGAACACCTGCTACATTATCAACAACATGGCTGACGAAGCCGGTTACGAACTGCGTGCGTTTCACATTCCTAAAACAGTCGATAATGACCTGCTGGTTACCGACCACTGTCCCGGATACGGAACAGCGGCAAAATTCGTCGCCTGTGCTTTGATGGGCGACGACCTTGACAATCGCGCTCTTCCGGGGATAAAAATTGACGTAATAATGGGCAGACACGCCGGCTTTTTGACCGCCGCTTCGGTACTGGCAAAGCAGCGCCGGGATGACGGGCCGCATCTGGTATATGTTCCCGAAAGACCGGTCTCAATGGACAAGTTCTGCAGTGATGTGGAAGGTGTCTATAAAAAGCTCGGCAGATGTTTAGTCGCAGTCAGCGAGGGTATCTGTGATACCGACGGCGTAGTCTGGGCGCAGAAAACAAAAGCACAGGAAGAAAAAGACGCACACGGCAACATTCAGCTTTCGGGCAGCGGCTCATTAGCGGATTTCTTATCTGCCCAGGCCAAGGCAAAGGTAGGCATCAAGCGCGTTCGTGCGGACACCTTCGGCTATCTGCAGCGGAGCTTTGCCGGATTGCAATCGCCGGTTGATGCATCGGAAGCCCGCAACTGCGGCCGACAGGCTGTTGCGTACGCAATAACCGGAAAAAGCGGTTCGGTGGCTATAAAACGAATCTCGAGCGGCAAGGATTATGCTGTGGAGCTTTTCCGTACTGAACTTGCAAACGTAGCTGAAAAAACGAAATCCATGCCCGATGAGTTCATTAATGCTGACGATAACGGCATAACCGAAGCCTTCGTCGAGTATGCGATGCCTCTGGTCGGCCCGCTGCCGAAAACGCACTACCTCGGTAATTATCCCAGGGTTTAAACCGGTTTTTGGGTATCATTCCGAGAAGAGTCCCTAATTGTCATTCCCGCGAAGGAATGTCACCCCTGCGGAGGCAGGGGCGGGAATCCAGTTTTTTGAAGTCTGGATTCCGGGTACCTCCTTCGCACGAGACTACGGAGGGCAGGCAAGCCCGGAATGACAAATTAATGTCATTCTGAACGGAGCGACAGACGTACCCCCCGTCATTCTGAACGGAGCGAAGCGGAGTGAAGAATCTCTTGCTTACTAAGGGTTGAGATTCTTCTCCTTCGCTGTGCTCAGAGTCAGAATAAGGGGGCGCCTCGGAATGATATGTGGGTGCTCGGAATAACAAGATTGCTTATGAGCTTATCAATAAAGCACTTAAAGCCAATACCCGACTCAGATCGGTCAGTTTGAGGAAATTAAAAGAAAATTCCAAATAACAAATGGTAACAGGCCGTCGTTAATATCAACAATTTTATTACCGCAGGTCGCGCCAATAGGATTTTACGAATTGTTCTATTGCCGGGACGACCTGGTCTTTTAATTCGGCCGGGCTTTGTGCAACCCATACAGTGAAGTTGTGGAGTTTTTTCGAGTCCACTTTGATCCACTTGCCGTTGAGCCACAGGAAAACAAGCAATGTCGTAAGAGCAATTCGCTTATTACCATTGAGAAATGGGTGATTCTTTATCATAAGGTATAATAACATGCTCGCTCGCAGGCTCAGGGAAGGATAAAGGCTCTTTCCGTAGAGACTCTGAAAAGGTGTAAGCAGACAGCTCTCTAAGATGTTCGGGAAACGCGAAGTAAAATCAGGGATTTGCTCATCAAATGCAAGATGCTCACGAGCCAGGCGAAAGGCAATGTATTCAACTTCCTTTACAGTCAGTTTCTTCATTCTTTGCTGAGCCATTTGAGCACCTGGCCGTATTCAGAGGTTGTACAATCTATCGCCTTGTCGATGCCGTCCCTGGTCTTTTGGCTCAGGGCCTTTCCGAGGATTTCATTTACGGTGCGATCGGAAATGACATAGGTTCTGCCGACCTTCGTTGCGGCAATTGCACCGGATTTAACCCGCCTGTAAACAGCGATACGGCTTATTCCAAGCGCCTTTGCTAATTGCGGTATTGTGATGTAATGTTTTTTAACCATCTATTTAACAAGCAGATATGTTGTTAATTACATTGCATATAGTTAACTTATGTTAACCTGCCCACATGAAGTTAACATGTATTTCGACAAAATCAAGATAAAACCTTAAAAAAATTTTAGAGGCTATTTCGAGCAGAGCGAGGAACATGTTGTTTAATTAGATCGCTTTGCCTCAGAATAACGAGTAGGCGGCTTCCCTCATCAATACTCAGGAGAGGCTGCGTTTGCAATGATGGAATTGATACGTCGCTTCGGTTAGAATGTAATAACGCTAAGACATAACATTGAAAGGACGGTCTGAGACTATGAACGAAACCAATAACTATCAGAAGAAAAATAAGAAACTTTTCACAATAAGAATTAAAGTTTTAATCATTGTATGCGTTCTGTTTATTTTATGGGGATTGTGGCCTGGATCATTATCTAACTTTTCCCTTCTTATAAATATTTCGGTTATGCTTGGGATGTTGTATTTGTTAGTTATTTGTGTGCGTTTTATTGTTTCTATTATTCAGCAAATTCGAAAAAAACAGGATGTTGCAAAAATTTCTTCTCTTCGTTTTATTTTGGCCACAGCAATTATTACCGTAACTGCTTTTACGGCATCGTTGCATATTCCGCTACGAGTTGTTTCTATCTCAGTAAACCTGCTTTTGAGCTTTTCGTGGTTTCTGCTCCAGCTCAAGTAATTCCTAAAAGAATTGGAATCTGGCACGTTGATCGGCATGAATCTGATCACCGTGGTGGTGTTTATTTTAGAATCGGAACTGAACAGGAGGGTATTTCGGCAGATCAGATATCCCATGGTTTTGTATATAAGCCAAATTCAGAGGGTTCGCCATTTGGAAATGCACGTTATTATTATTCCAATCTAACAGGAGATTGGTATTATTTTAACGCTTCTAATGATTGGTGAAATATTTGCTTAGCAGCTATGAGTGTTGTTATTCCGAGTGGAGTCGAGGAATCTATTTAAATAGAAAATTCCATTAGGAATCCCGGCGAGCCGGGACGGTGTTTAAATAGACCCGTCGGCTTCGCTCGGGGTGACGAAATGTATGCACGGTATCACTTCGGCCCAGGATGGCTAAGGGTGTTCTAGCTTCGCTTCTCGGCTGGTTTATCGAGATCGAAGGCCTCGCACACCGCTACCAAGGCACTTTCGCCCTGCTCCTGGTCAACGATACAACTGATGCGGATTTCGCTGGTGGTGATTGAATCAATATTTATTTTTCCCTCGGCAAGGGCCTTAAACATGGTGTTTGCCACGCCGTAATGCGATCTCATGCCCACGCCGACCACTGAGATTTCGGCGATGTCATCTCGGACAAATACCGACTGACAGTGCACCTGCTCCTTGATTTCGTCGATTGCCTTCTGGGCATCGGCAAGGTCTGACTTTGCAACTGTAAACGACATATTTGCCTTTTCCTTGCTTATCTCGACCTGGATAATATCGTTAACAATCACCCGCGCACCTGCCAGATGTGCAAAAATCTTTGCAGCATTGCCGGGCTTGTTGTCAACACCTATCAAGCCGATCTTGGCGAGGTTCTTCTGCATCGTCGCTCCGGAGACCAGGATGCCTTCCATTTCCGGCATTTCCTGACTGATTAAAGTTCCGGGTTTGTCTTCCATACTGCTCCTTACATGAATTTTTACGTCAAATTTTTTTCCGAACTCGATGGCCCTTGAGTGCATAATGCCGGCCCCGAGACTGGCAAGCTCCAACATTTCATCGTAGCTGATGTGGTCCATCTTTGCAGCGGCGGGGAAGATTCTCGGGTCGGTGGTGTATATCCCATCAATATCGGTATATATCTCGCAGACATCTGCTTTTAACACGGCTGCAAGAGCAACAGCGCTGGTATCGGAGCCGCCGCGTCCGAGGGTCGTTATGTTACCGTTTTCGTCCATACCCTGAAATCCCGCAACGATGACGATATGACCGGCGTCGAGCTTCTTGCGGATTCTATCGGTGCCGATGCTTTTTATACGCGCCTTTGAGTGAGTATCGTCCGTGAGCATGCGAATCTGTGAGCCGGTAAAACTGATTGCTTTGCGCCCCATCTGGTCAAGCGCCATAGCTATCAGGGATACGGTCTGCTGCTCACCGGTACTCAGTAGCATATCCATTTCGCGACGCGGGGGGTTGGGATTCAACTCAAGAGCGTCGGCTACGAGCTGGTCAGTTTGTTTGCCGCGAGCCGAAGCTACCACCACAACCTGATTGCCCTGATTGTGGGCCTCGGCGGCACGTGCAGCGGCACGTCGAATTTTTTCGGCGTCGGCTACGGACGTACCTCCGAATTTCTGAACTACTATTGCCATTATTTGTGCTCTCAAATTTGCTTATACATTCTATTAGCTCAGTTGCCTGAAACATCCATACAACTGCCTTTTATCCATTACAGGGGGATTCTATACCTCTATAGGAAATTTGTCAATATTCCATTTGGCCGACTCCGCCGGCAGGTCGGCGGGGATAACGACAGTAGCTGATTAGATAATAGTAAACTGGAATTTGCAGCCGGGAAATGGTACATTGTTTTCGTTTTTATTGATTTTTATGGTAAGCGATTAGTGAAGAAAATGAACAAATGGTTTTTGCTGCTTATTGGATTTGTGTGTTGGGTTTACGCCGGATTTGCGTTATTGGCCCGACAGCAACAAAGTCAGGATGCCGCAAGGTTTTCAGTTAAGCCGAAACGGATAGTATCTATGGCGCCGAATCTTACGGAGATACTCTTTGCCCTTGGACTTGAAGATGAAATTGTAGGTGTAACTTCCGACAGTGATTATCCGCCCCGGGTACTGAGTAAACCGAAGGTAGGAACTTTCTGGCAACCGAGTATCGAAGCCGTAATATCAGCGAAGCCGGATTTGGTGGTTACGCTCGGCTTCAGTCAGCAAAGAAACCTTGCTCATCGGCTCCAGCGAATGGGCTGCCGCTCTTTTATGGTGAACATTGAGAAGGTAAGTGAGCTTTATGAGGCTATAGAAAAAACAGGCGAAGTAACCGGCAAGGAAGCGCAGGCTATAGAATTGGTGCGCGAGATGAAAGACAAACTGGAAAACCTTTCTGCGCTGGTTCGCGGAGAGGATAAAATGAAGGTTCTTTGGGTGGTTCAGAGTGAGCCTTTGCGAGTGGCGGGAAGGAATACTTTTGTCAATGAGATGATTGAATTAGCCGGCGGCGAAAACGCTGTCGGACCGACGGTGCACAGGTACCCCCCGATTAGCTCCGAACAGGTTTACGCCTGTGGTGCGGACGTTATAATTGAGCCTGCAATGGCAGTTAGAAACCTGGAGCGTGAGCGGGCCGGCGCGGTTAAATACTGGGCCAGATTCAAGAATATCGGGGCAGTTAGAAACGGACGTGTTTATGTTATAGACGGCGATATAGTATCTCGGCTCGGGCCTCGATTCTATGAGGCGGTTGAAACAATTGCCAGGTGTCTGAGACCGGAGCTTTTTGAGAATTAAGCCAATGGGCACAAACAAGCTATTAACAGGAAAGAGGCTGGCGGGCCGGGTTGCATTTTTACTTGTATTGCTGGTTGCGGTGATGTTTGTGTGCTCTTTGCTGGGCGCCGAGAGCGTCTCGTTTAAGAAGGTATTCAGCTCAACGGGCTCCGCTGATGTGATAAATCCGGATTACGAGATATTTATACAGGTAAGAATTCCTCGCATTGTATTAGCCGCAATAGTTGGAGCTGCGCTGGCGTGTTCCGGTGCTGTTTTTCAGGGACTTTTGCGGAATCCTTTAGCCGACCCGTATATATTGGGTATATCGAGTGGGGCAGGGTTAGGTGCGATTATCGCGGTTATAAGCGGTTTCAACTGGACTCTCTGGGGCCGGTCGCCGGTCGCGGTCTTTGCATTTGCAGGAGCGATTGGAACGGTTTGGCTGGTTTGGCTGATAGGACGATTAGCGGGAAGGAGCAATGTAACGGGATTGTTGCTGGCTGGTGTTGTGGTAAATGCCTTTTTTTCGGCGGTTATTATGTTTTTGACATCAGTCGCAAAAAGCGACCAGGTACACTCAACGATATTCTGGCTTATGGGCAATATAACCGAGGAGGAGTGGCTTGTTCTGTGGCTGAGCGTCGGTTGTGTGACAGCCGGCGTGGTTGCATTGTTTTACATCAGTCCACAGTTGAACGTCATCAGTTTCGCAGAGGATGATGCGCGGAGCATCGGTATAAACACCATAGCGGTTGAGACAATTGCATTTGCCGTTGCTGCGGCTATAACGGCTGTGGCGGTGAGTTTGAGCGGGCTGGTGGGATTTGTGGGCCTGATAGTCCCGCATGGTGTTAGACTGTTATTCGGGCCTGACCACCGTCAACTGCTTCCGGTAAGTGCAATCACCGGTGCGATATTTTTAGTGGTTTGTGATACGGCGGCGCGTATTGTCGTGGCGCCTGCACAACTACCGGTCGGTGTGGTGACAGCCATTGTGGGCGGGCCGTTTTTCTTGATTTTGTTAATCAGACATGCCAGAAAGGTGGGCTGGCCGGTCAAATGAGTATTATAGAAGTCAGCAATCTGTGCTTCAGCTATTCGGAAGGTGATGTCCTGTGTGGTTTGAGCTTTCAGGTTAAGGAGGGTTCTTTTTTGACGATAGCCGGTCCGAATGGAGC
>DUZQ01000121.1 GCA_013349435.1 Planctomycetota bacterium
CTTGCAGGGAAGAAGTGTTACAGCATATTTGCGTGCAGTGTGTCGTTGTCATTTGGACGGCCTTGCTGTCCCGTCATTAATACCAGCAACTGTCAATTTATCTAAAACCGCGTGAATGCTTACGATGATTTTAGCTGAATTATCGAAATGACAGGTTCGCAGGTTGTTTACAGCGTTTAAGAGACAACTCCGGTCGGCAGGGGAATATTGAGATTCTTTAGTGTATCGATGAATTCGTCGCCGCTCAGAGGTTTCGTAAAGCAGGCCGTGCAGCCGAGGCTGTAACAATTCTCGATTGTCCCGGCGTCGGCGAATGCAGTGAGCATTATAACCGGCAGGTGTTTCAGTCTCGGGTTTTGCCTGATTTGGCGAAGTACCTCCGGGCCGGTAACTCTGGGCATATCAATATCCAGCACCAGGATATAGTTTCCCTGTAAGGGCAGGCTGAAGGCCTCAATAGCAGCGAAGAAGTCCAGCAGTGACCGCCCGTCCGTGAAGCGAACTATCCGTTTGGTTATGCCCTTGTGCTCGAGATACTTTTTGGTGAGAAGAAAATGGTCGTCATTGTCCTCGGCAACAAGTACCACAGTTTCGGTATCCATGACTTTACCTTTCTTTATAAATGAAAATGAAAAAGATTCTCATTGTTAAATCGCGACTGAAAGATGTAAAAGAAACAATCAAAATACAGCCGGTGACAACCCTATGGCACAGAAGGGCGAAAAACACCAAATAATGCCGGCTGTCGCCAAAGTAGTTATGCTTCATTACGACTTGCCCATTTCTGTGGTCTGCAAATCATATTAGCCATTGATGATATACCTGGAGGGACTTATAATTGGTTGGAATATGGCTGATAAACAAGCTAAGATTTATACGGTAACGGAGGTTACGTCGCTGATTAAGGTGGCGCTGGCCGAGAAGATGCCGCCCAGGCTGGCGGTGGCCGGTGAGATAATCGACTGGAAGCATCATTCGAGCGGCCACTGCTATTTTTCTCTCAAAGACGCCGGCGGAATACTGCCATGCGTAATGTGGAGGAGCAAATTCGATAAAGTCAAGTTCTCCCCGGCTGATGGAATGGCCGTCATCACAACCGGTTTCGTAGATGTGTATGGTCCGCAGGGCAAGTATCAGTTCTATGCCGATAAGCTCGAACCGGCGGGTGTAGGGGCGTTGCGATTGGCCTTTGAGCAGATGGCTAAGAAGCTGGCGTCCGAGGGGCTTTTCGATGAAGAGCACAAAAAGGCGTTGCCGAAATATCCGATGCGCATCGGAATAGTAACGAGCGAATCCGGTGCGGCCCTTCTTGATATTGCCGATAGTGTTTATAATCGCTGGCCGTGTGCGAGGATGTTTTTGTATCCGGTGCCCGTCCAGGGCCAGGGAGCTGCGGATGAGATAGCGTCAGCCATAAAAAATTTGAACCGGCGAAATAGACAGTTACGGCTTGATGTTTTGATTGTTGGACGGGGGGGAGGTTCGCCTGAGGATTTGTGGGCCTTTAATGAGGAAGTGTTGGCAAGGGCGATATTCGCCTCGACAATACCTGTCATAAGCGCGGTCGGCCATGAGATTGATACTACAATCGCGGACTTAGTTGCCGATGCCAGGGCGTCAACGCCGACAAAGGCTGGTGTAATCGCGGTGCCGGATGTGCGCGAGGTGCTTGCGCAGCTTGCTGGGACAGTAAGCAGGTTCAAGTCGCTTGTTCAATCGAATCTGAAATATGCACAGCAGGGCCTTGAAACGATATTAGCGAGTTCTTTTTTCAGGAATCCCTATTGGCTGGTTCACAATGCCTCCCAGAGCATCGACCATATCCAGATGAGAATGACCGAGTCCTGCAAAAGGTTATTCGGGCACTTGCGGCAAAGGCTCAGTACCTCGGCCGAGCTTGTAATGCGGATTGAGCCGGGCAGAATCGTTGCTGAAAAAAATGTCCGCCTGAATAATCTTGTTAACTCTGCCCGTACGAATATCCGCGATATTCTCTCAAAAAGGCAATTGCACTTGACGGTCTTTGAGAATAAATTAACGGTTATGGACCCCAGATCGGTCCTGAAAAGAGGTTACAGTATCACAAGCAACAAGCGCACGGGCAAAATCGTGGCCCGCCTCGCGGATGTTGAAGTTGATGAGGAGTTAATAACCGAGCTTGCCGACAGAAATTTTATTGAAAGCCGAGTAACAAACAAGCACAATACAAAAAAAGCGGATTAGGGGTTATTATGGCAAAAGACGAAAAGAAGGATATAACAAACCTGAGCTTTGAAGAGGCTATTACCGAACTTACCGGCATTGTGGATAAGATTGAAAGCGGCCAGGTGCCTCTGCAGACGAGCATCGAGCAGTATGAAAAGGGTATGGCTCTTATTAAACGCTGCAGGGGTATTTTGCAGGCCGCCGAGAAGAAAATCGAAAAGGTATCGCAGGACGGGGACAAAGAAGATAAGAAGTGACAACTTGCTCAGGAGATGTGTTTGAATTTGCGAGCGTGGCGGAATTGGCAGACGCGCAAGGTTTAGGTCCTTGTGTCCTTCGGGACGTGGAGGTTCGAATCCTCTCGCTCGCATCTAAAATCGAAAAGGCAGGAATAGAAAAAGGAGATTTCAATGAGAAATTATTTTCATTCATCTACATTCAGAACCCCCACGTGCCCAAAATCCGTCACTTTGACCATGTTTGCTTTAGCTTTTATTCTGATGATTCTCGCGCCAATTCAGCCTTGCTGTGCCCAAGACGAGAACGCCTCCCAGATACTTGATGAAGCTTCTGCGAATACAGAAAAATACCGCAAATCCGATGCCATCGTCACTTTTACTACCGAAGCGGCCAAGCCGATAAGGGACGCGGAGGTGACGATTGAGCAGACGAGCCATGACTTTCTTTTTGGCAATATTATCTTTCCCGTGGTTGGCGTTTTGGGAAAGTTCGAGGATATACAAGTCTTTCGACCACAGTTGTTTAAGAGGAGATTCGCGGATGTATTCAACATGGCGATATTCCCATTTTACTGGTCTTCGTATGAACCGATTCCCGGCCGGGAGGACTGGGATAAGATAGTCCCAATCGTCGATTGGTGTAAGATAAACGGCATCACACCCAAAGGACATCCATTAGCTTGGGTTGAATCAGGCGGTACACCGAGGTGGCTTTACGATTTACCAACGGAATTGACTGAAGATTTGTTAAAGGCCCGGATAACCAGGATTGTTAAAGGCTTTGCCGGCAAGATCGATATCTGGGACGTGGTAAACGAGCCTGCTCATACCGTTACATGGTCTTCGGTGATGAAAGACCCATATGGCACGCGTTACACTGCTGTCCCGATTAAAGACATTGCAGATTGGGTCGAAAAGTGCTACCGGTGGGCTCACCAGGCGAATCCGGCGGCGGAGCTGATTATAAATGACTATGAACAAATCGTTACACATTTCATACCGGATACCAGAGTCAGATTTTATAACCTTGTGGCCGAGCTTAAGAAGCGGGGCACACCCTTGCACGGTATTGGTCTGCAGGCTCACGCTGAAGCGGTATGGTATTCGCCGCACGAGTTCTGGGAGACACTCAACTACTATGCAAAGTTGGAATTGCCCATTCACATAACAGAATTCATTCCGCAATCATCCGGCAAAGAGATAAAAGGAGGTTGGAAACAGGGCAAATGGACCAAAGAGGCCCAGGCCGAATTTGCAGAGCAAACCTACCGGCTGAGTTTTGGCCATCCTTGGGTCGCTTCAATAAACTGGTGGGGACTTTCGGACCGTTATATATGGATGGAAAGGCCTGGTGGAGGGCTGATTGACGAAAATTATCGCCCTAAACCGGCCTATACAACGGTTCGGAATCTGATAAAAAAGGAATGGATGACTAAAACAACACGGCAAACTGCCGAAGATGGTTCGGTTGATTTTCGAGGATTCTATGGGGATTATAACATTACCCTTAAGCCAAAAGAAGGAGCGGTTCAAACCTTCAATATCCACCTTAAAAAAGGGGAAGCCAATAAATGGCAATTCCAGATTTTGAGAAACTAAAATCCTTGTATCCTTTGTTTATGAGATTAAGAGACTCCTGCAGGATTTTCATGTTTGTTATTCTGGTTATAGTCCTTACAATCTGCATAGCCTCATTTTCATCTGAAGCAGCAAATCATCAGACCGAAACCTGCAATGTTCTTGATAATGAACTTGCCATTACCCCGCCGATGGGTTGGAATAGCTGGAATGCCTTTGAAACGGATATAGATGAAAAGAAAATCAGGCAAATAGCGGATGCTATGATCGATTCGGGAATGAGAGATGCAGGTTATACCTATCTCGTTCTGGATGACGGCTGGATGGCGGATAGCCGCAACGGCGATGGGGATTTGGTTGCAGACCCGAATAAATTCCCAGGCGGCATGAAAGCTGTTGGAGATTATATTCACAGTAAGGGATTGAAGTTCGGCATTTATCAGGACCGGGGGCATTTGACCTGTCAACAACTGCCGGGCAGCTTCGGGTATGAACAAGCTGATATGAATACGTTTGCTGCGTGGGGGGTTGATTATATAAAGATGGACAGTTGCTTTGCTGAGAACAACGGCAGATTGAGCAGCGAAGATTATACTCTCTATAGAAAATGTATTACAAAAGCGGGCAGGCCTATGCTCCTGAGTATATCCGATTTTGGCAATGGAGCATGGGCCTGGGCCCCAAAGAATATGGCACAGTTATGGCGAACTTCCGGCGATATATATCCCTGGATGGATTCGGTGTATTATTGTGCGGATACTTCAGGAGGTAATCATTCCATACATCCTGCCTTTAACGGTTTATGGCAATTCGCGGGACCCGGACACTGGAATGACCCGGATATGTTACAGGTCGGCAATCTGGCAAATGATGTTGAAAACAAGGCCCACTTTAGTTTGTGGTGTATCTTAGCGGCTCCTTTAATGGCTGGTAACGATTTGAGAAATATGTCCGCTGGTGTAAAAGACATCTTGACCGCTCAGGAGGTTATTAAAGTGAATCAGGACCCAAGGGGCATCCAGGGGTACAAGGTTTATGACAACGGCGACCATGAAATATATAATAAACCGCTGCAAGACGGAACCACGGCTGTTTTGTTTTTGAATAAAGGTTTAGAGACTGCTGATATTACTGTTAACTGGGGCCGAATCGGGTTTTCGGGCCGTCAAAAAGTAAGAGATTTGTGGGCGCGGAAAGACCTGGGTTATTACAAAGACTCATATACCGCCCGTAATCTTGGCAGGCACGGCGTAATGCTGATAAAAACAGGTTCGCCCGGCACACCGCTTCCGGCACCAAAACCTCTGCCTGCGGATAAATACATGGTAACCAAAAAAGGCACAACCTATCTTAGCGACCTTTATTATATCTGGAAGAACGGTAATGTCCCCCAAAGAGATAAAAACTTCAATGATAATTTAATCACTATTGACGGCATAACTTATGATAAAGGTCTTGGGTGCAGGGGTAACAGCAAAATAATGTATAAATTAAACAACAGGGCTGATACTTTTAATGCTGTTGTTGGGCTGGATGATTCTTATAACCACGATGAGACAGGAAGATTTCGTGTTTACAACGAAGACCTTTTCGGCAACAGGGTTCTTTTCGATAGTGGTGATATCCCGAAAGGCTCACCGGCAAAGAATATCGACCTGAATGTCAGGGGTGTAAACTGCCTGTTATTAGTGTTTGAAGGTGATGATGTTTTGGGTAATTGGGCCGATGCCCGGGTTTTTGCAATAGATTAAGCTTTGATTGTTATCGATGCCGCAGTTCAGTGTCTGAAATTGTTGCGTAAGAACGATAAGAAATAAGGAGAAAGACGGATGAAACGCCTGGTAGGTTACTTTGTTAAGGGTCTTTTGGTTTTTGTCCCGGCTGCGCTGACAGTCTTTGCAATCATTTTGGTCTTTACAAAGCTCGATGCTCTGTTGAAGGTACCGATACCCGGCCTGGGCCTGGTTATTACGTTAGTATTTATCACTCTGATAGGCTTTTTGGCATCCAATTTCGTGGGTAATAAAATTTTCGCTCTTGTTGACAGGCTTTTTACCAGATTGCCCGTGATTAAAATGCTGTATTCAGCTATCAAGGATGTAATTGAAGCCTTTGCCGGTGAAAAGAAAAGCTTCGACAAGCCTGCCATTGTCGAGCTGACTGCGGGGGGGCCGAAAGCCGTTGGTTTTATCACAAGACAGAGTCTGGAGTTTCTTTCCTTATCCAGCCATGTGGCGGTTTATTTTCCGCAGTCATACAATTTTGCCGGCTCAGTGTTGATTTTCCCATCCGACCGTGTAACGCCTCTTGATATTGACAGCTCTGAGGCAATGGCTTTTGTCGTCTCCGGCGGCGTCTCAGGAAAATGAAAGTCATTCTGAGCGCAGCGAAGAATCCCTTATTTCAGAAAACAGGCTTCTTCGGTTTACCTTCGACGCAGTTTACTCTGAGCGTAGCCGGACAGGCTCAGGGCTAAAGGCTAAATCAAGACGGAGGCTTTTCAACTGCTTCTAAAAAACTTAATGCCGACAGTTAGTTCAGGTCGTCGTGTTTCCAGTATTTGGCGCCGGTAACGGTTGCCTGCAGTGCCAGGCCGGATTCAGTCATAGCATATGCCTCGATGTCAGCGGCAATGTCGCCTTCTGCACTTACTTCGCCTCCGGTTTGGCCCGCCTTTGCCGCAGCATCGGCATGGCCGCCGAATTCCCAGCCGCTGGTGACGAATTTATCAAGGGCATCTTTAGACTTAAAAATCAAGACCTGTCGATAGTCCTTGACGCCTATCCCAAGGCCCAAACCCCCTAAAGCCATTCTCATATATGTTTTGCGTCCGGTGGCGTTATCGACAACGACGCCGTATCCTCCCCCGGCGCTTGCAAAAATAAGGTTCACGTTGGCATTGGAAAAAACGCCGTACCCCGCGGCTTTTCTGATTTTATCTCTCGTCGCCGGCTGCTCGCGGTAAAGCCTTTGAAGGGTCTCGGTCTCCATATCGACTATAATCTTTTGTCTTTCGGGGACCGTAAGCTTTGCGCTCGGCCCACAGCCTGATACCGAGGCCAGCGTCATTACAACAGCTAAAAGAGAAAATACCGTTGCCTTCATTTTCGAATCCTTAAAAAATTGGTAACCGTTCACAGTTTTTGACGGATTAACGATGGATATTTTTTAGTACTCCAGTGAGCAATAACAGATTCATGGATAAAATCAAAGACATTTCGCTGTTGTTTTTTGCAGGTGGCTATGGTC
>DUZQ01000102.1 GCA_013349435.1 Planctomycetota bacterium
ACGCATAACGACCCCAAAGTCCGCAACCCCGCCGAGGCGGTCGGCCTTGCTAAGCGGGCCTGTGAGATTGCCGACTACCAGAATCCCGGCTTTTTAGATACCTTAGCCGCCGCTTATGCCGCAAATGAAAGATTTGATGATGCTGTTTCCACCGCCCAAAAGGCCCTGCAAATGATAGCCTCAGGTGATAAAAAAGAGCGCGCCCTTGAAGTTCAAAAGCGATTAGACCTTTACAAACAAAACAAATCATATCGACAGCCTTGAGTATTGTATCGGTTATTTGGCCCTCTTGCAGGCTGAGTAAACTTTCTCTATTTTTCATTTCTCTTAAACCCGTACCTGATTTATACTGTATAGTTTTCAGGCGGAGTGAGGCCGTGGAATAAGGATAAAGTTTTGCTAAAACGACAAAGAATAACATTGACCGGGCGTGTTCAGGGCGTGGGATGCCGTCCTTTTATATACAATCTGGCTCGGCGGCTTAAGCTTACGGGGCTGGTTTATAACGATACCACCGGTGTTGTTGTCGAAGTTCAGGGGGCGAATCAGAAGCTAACAGAATTCCTCGACCGTTTGCAATCAGACAACCGAAGTCCATCGCTTATGGAGGTAGTTTCGTTGGGTGCGACAACAATACCTCTGGTTAATAATGAGCAGGCATTTGTAATAGAAACGAGTGATGTTGCAGGTGAGCCTGTTTCCGAGATAACGCCCGACATGGCTACATGTAAGGAATGTCTCGATGAAATGGCCGATGTCTATGATTTCCGACATCGATATCCTTTTATCAACTGCACCAACTGCGGCCCCCGATATTCAATTGTAAAAAATATCCCCTACGACCGGCCCAACACAACTATGAATGTTTTCAACATGTGCCCCAGGTGCAGGAGTCAGTACCAGGACGCAGCCGACCGGCGTTTTCACGCTCAGCCGGTGGCTTGCCGCCAATGCGGACCTAAAACTTGGCTTTGCGATTCACAAGGTACTCGTATCGAAACCGATAGCGATGCGACGATTGAACTTTCTGCGCAGTTGCTTGCTGCCGGTAAAATTCTTGCTGTCAAAGGTATCGGTGGATTCCACTTAGCCGTCGATGCCCTGAACGACAAGGCTGTGATTCGACTCCGACAGCGTAAACACAGAGACCACAAACCTTTTGCAATGATGGCTGCTTCGGTCGAAAAAATCGCCGAATATGCAATGGTCGATGATGCCGCCCGCAAGCTGCTGACAAGTCCGCAGAGCCCCGTCGTGCTACTACCACAAAAACCGGACAGTGGTATCGCACCCTCCGTGGCCGAAGGTGTAAATACCTTTGGTTTCATGGTCTGCTATGCGCCCCTTCACCATCTGCTGTTTGAGTGTGAAGGGATAGAGGTCCTTGTGATGACAAGCGGCAATATCTCCGATGAGCCTTTGATATGCGATAACGAAGAAGCAATCCAAAGGCTGGGTGATGTAGCCGATGTTTTTTTGATGCACGACCGCCAAATCTACAGGCGGATTGACGACTCGGTGATGCACATTATCGACAACGAACCTGCATTTCTGAGACGGGCACGGGGTTATGTGCCCGCACCTATCTACTTAGCTCGTATTTGTTCCAAGGATATCTTCGCCGCCGGTGCCGACCTGAAAAATACGTTTTGCTTCGTCAGGCAAAATCAAATGATTCTCAGCGAGCACATCGGCGACCTCCAAGATGGACTTGTACACAGACACTATGTAAATTCGGTAAAACATCTGCAGAAACTTTTCCAGGTCGAGCCCAACATCGTTGCCTGCGACCTTCATCCCGGATACCTTTCCACGCAGTACGCACAGTCGCTAAATGCCGACAAACTAATCAAAATTCAGCACCACTGGGCACATATCGCCTCGGTGTTGGCTGAGAATAAATTTTGCGACAAGGTTATTGGTCTCTCGGCTGATGGAACCGGGTACGGAACCGATGGTGCTATCTGGGGCTGTGAGTGCCTGGTTGCCTCTTTGGATGATTTCGAGCGGTTCGGACACCTGGCCTACTACACGCTGCCCGGTGCCGATAAGGCAGGCAAAGAGGCAATAAGACCGGTTATGGGGCTGCTCAGCGCTCTTGATTCTGATTATATGAACAGGTATCAATGGCTTCTTGACAGGATAGAACCGGACTCCGGGAAGCTGCACGTAATCGCAGAACAGGTCAAAACGGGTATCAATACCGTGCAAACTTCCAGCCTTGGCAGGCTCTTTGACGCCGTTGCCGCCATATTAGGCCTGGGAACGTATAATAATTTCGAGGCCCAACTGCCGATGGCACTTGAAGCAATAGCGGCTTCTAATATAACAGATGGGTATGATATGAACCTTATGACCGCTTCGAATGAAACACTACAGCTTGATTTTCGTACGATAATACAGGAAATTATCGAAGATGTTCAAAGAGGCCGACAGCCGGAAGTTATCTCCGCTATGTTCCACAACGGCCTCGCAAACGGCCTTTTAAGTCTTGCAGTCGAGGCGGCAAACAGGTACAACCTCCGAACGGTTGCACTGAGCGGCGGGGTGTTTTGCAACCGATATTTGACAAACCGGCTGATTGAACTGTTGAAAAAGGCCGGTTTTCGCGTATTATTGAACAGACGTGTGCCTGCCAACGACGGCGGAATCGCGTTAGGACAGGCCGCAATTGCAGCGTCCCTCGTCGCTCGGGACTCGTGACCTGGGACCTTTCGATAGGAATCCTAATTCAGGATTGCCTCCGATTTACTGGTGATTTATTTAACAAAAGATAAGGTAAAAGATTACAAAGATTTGAAGAATTAGCAGAGAATATAAATCACGAAAGCAGAATGATTGTAAGTCTCATAAACAAACTTTAACGAGCGACGAGCGACGAGAAACGAGCGACGAATCATGTGTTTAGCAGTCCCGGCAAGAATAGTTGAGCTTGAAGATGACAAGGCCCTGGTCGATGCCTTAGGCAACCGCTGGAAAATCCGGACCACACTGACGCCGGAAGTTCAGAAGGGTGATATTGTGCTGATTCACGCAGGTTTCGCCATCGCAAAAGTTGACGAGGAGGACGCCAGGGAAACCTGGCAACTCATAGCCGAACTCGATGAATTCCAGGAAGAACAGGACAGAACCTTAAAACAAGATTAAGACAAATGCTTAATAGAATCTACAAGGCCCATAAGCAGATGGATGCCGCCTGCGAGAAGCTCGGCAGACAGATAAACATAATGGAGGTTTGCGGCACGCACACCGTTGCAATTTTCCGTAACGGGTTAAGACCGACCCTTCCAGCCGGGCTGAAGATGCTTTCGGGTCCCGGTTGCCCCGTTTGCGTTACCGACCAGGGCTTTATCGACATCACCTTAGAGCTGGCGCAGCGCAAAGATTGCATAGTCGCCACGTACGGTGATATGGTTCGGGTTCCGGGCAAAACCGGCTCTCTGGAAACAATGCACGCTCCTAACGTAAAGATTGTACTCAGCAGCAGTGATGCTCTGGCTTTGGCGCGGGATAATCCTGAGAAAACGGTGGTTTTTATAGCAGTCGGCTTTGAAACCACGGCCCCTGCTACAGCGGTGGCGGTTCGCGAGGCAGACATCGAGGGGATTGAAAATTTCTGCATCCTTGGCGGGCATAAACTGGTGGTTCCGGCAATGGAGGCGCTTGTGGGCGCCAAGAACCACAAGATAGATGCATTCCTTTGCCCCGGACATGTCAGCGTGATAATAGGCTCAAACGCATTTGCCCCGATTGTGGAACATTTCAGCCGTCCCTGTGTTGTGGCCGGCTTTGAGCCGATGCAGGTTATCGAAGGTATTGCCGGAATCTGCCGACAACTTGCCGACGGCGCAGCCCGCATCGAGTCAATATATCAAGCCGTGGTTACACCCGGAGGCAACAAAACGGCGCAAAAGATAATCGAAGAGTACTTTGAGCCGGCTGACGGGCTATGGCGCGGCCTGGGCAGTATCGGCAAAAGCACCCTTCAACTAAAGGCCGAATACAGCCGATTCGACGCCCTGAAAAGATTTGAAATAGAAGAAGTGCCGGGCGAGGAGCTTTCGGGATGCCGGTGCGGCGAGGTGCTCTGCGGCCTGATAGATACTCCCGAGTGCGCGTTATTCGAGAAAGAATGCACTCCCGACAATCCCGTGGGGCCGTGCATGGTAAGCAGTGAAGGGGCATGTGCCGCGTGGTATAAGTACGGCAGGAAGAGAAAACGCAATCTATGAACGATGCCCTGAAAAACAAAATCCTGCTCGCGCACGGCGGGGGCGGCAGGTTGACCAATAACCTCATCACAAGCAGGATTCTGCCGAAGTTCGGCAACGAGATATTAGCTGAACTGCAGGACTCGGCGTCTATTGAGCTTGATTCGGCATCGGTTTGTTTCACCACCGACAGCTACACAGTAAAGCCGCTGTTCTTCAACGGCGGCGACATCGGAAAACTGGCTGTTTGCGGGACAATCAACGACCTGGCTGTTGCCGGTGCAAAGCCCGTTGCACTTAGTCTGTCGCTGATAATCGAGGAAGGTTTCGGGCTTGATGTCCTCGATAAAATTCTTGCAAGCGCTGCTAAAGCCGCCTCCGAAGCGGGAGTATGTATTGTTACGGGCGATACGAAAGTGGTTGAAACCGGTGCTGCCGATGGAATTTTTATCAATACGTCCGGGCTTGGAACAAAACTGCCGGGGACAAATCTGTCGTTCGCCCAAATCGAGCCGGGTGACAAGATTATAATCAACGGCACCATAGGCGACCACGGAATGACGATTATGTCGCAAAGGGAAGGTATAAAGTTTGAATCTCTGCTTAAAAGTGATTGTGCCTCTGTCGCACCGCTCACCTGTAAGATCCTTGAAAATCCCGATGGTTTCAAATTCATGCGCGACCCGACCCGCGGCGGACTTTCGGCAACCTTAAACGAAATCACCGCTGCCACAGGACACAGTATGAAGCTCATTGAAAATAATATCCCTGTCAATCCTTCCGTTCAGGCCGCGGCCGATATGTTGGGTTTCGATTTGTTAAACATTGCCAACGAAGGTAAAGTGGTGATAGTAACCGCTCCCGACACCGCCGACAAGGTCCTGGACCTTTGTAAAACTCATCCACTCGGCACCGATGCCGCCATAATCGGCCAAATCGTTGCCTCAGAGGATATGCCCATAGTCGAAGTCATTACAAAAGTGGGAGGCAGCAGGATAGTGCAGATGCCGTACGGCAGAGAATTTCCGAGGATTTGCTGATGCACGAAACTATCGTGGCCCGAAGTATCTTTTCTGCGGTTTCAGCGAAAGCTGCCGAGCTGAACGCCCGACCTATATCAGCTAAAATCTCCTGCGGCCAATTGAATCCCATCAACGATGAGATTTTGAAATTTGCCTTCGAAGCCGCGGCAAAAGGGACGGTCTGCGAGCAGATGAAGCTGGAAGTAGTGCATATTCCCCTTAAGGCGACCTGCAAAAAGTGTGGCAAAGGTTTCGATTTTGACATATACTCTCCGGCCTGTGAAAACTGCAGGAGCGAGGATTTTGAAATCGCCCCGGATGCACCCCTTTTGTTAGAAGAAATAGAATTTGAGGATACGTAAAACTGTGAAGGTAAAACTAAACAAAAAGATTCTCGGCAAGAATGACGAATGTGCTCTGCAGAACAGGACTTTTTTCTCCGAGCACAACACACTCTGCCTGAACGTTATATCCTCTCCCGGTTCGGGCAAGACGACCATTATCTCAAGGACAATCCTTGACTTAAAAGACAAAATCAAAATCGGTGTCATCGAGGGCGACATAAAAACCGATATCGATGCAGCCAAAATCAGCCAAACCGGCGCCCCCGCAGTACAGATAGAAACAAGAGGCGCCTGCCATCTTTCCGCCCAGCAGATAACCGCAAAACTCGGCGCAATCTCAGCAGCCGACCTTGACGTCGTCTTTATAGAAAACGTCGGAAACCTTGTCTGCCCCTCGGATTTCGACCTCGGCGAGCAGGGCCGGGTCGTCGTATTGAGTGTGCCGGAAGGGGACGATAAGCCCGCCAAATACCCCGGCACATTCGCAAAAGCCGATTGTCTCCTGATAAATAAAATCGACCTACTCGAACACCTCGAGTTTGATATTGATAAAGTAATAAAGGATGCTGTTAAGCTCAATCCAGACCTGAAAATATTCCAAATCTCAGCCAAAACCGCCTCCGGCATGAACCACTGGTACAACTGGCTTGTCTGTAGCATCGAAGCCCACACACCGAAGACGTAAGCAGGATGTGCAGTGAATCCTTAAATCGTCATTGCGAGCAGCGCAGCGACGCGGCAATCTCAACCATCAAGATACGAACTCGACTTCACGTTTCCCAAATGACCTCGTGCAAACAAAATAATATCTGTTAAAATAGTGATTTCAGATGGTGTTTGATTGAGTTAGCTTTATAGCAAATTGATGACCACAGGAAATAGTTTGCGTTTTCCGTTTTATGCAGACTTTATAATCATTCGTTAGGTATATGAAAGAAGGTGAAAATATGAAACCAACAATCACGTCCGGAAAGCATTTTGCGAATCATTGTAAGATGACTGGTTCGCGATTTGAAGATGTCTGTCTTGGAGATGCGGAATTTGACAATGTAAGTTTAGCAGGCGCCAAATTTCACAATATCAATTTTAGCAATGCAATTATCACTGCAGAAAACTTCGGCGGTGTTACCTTCAAGCACATCGGATCTGCGCCTGATGAAACCGGGAATCCTCCACCTCAAAAGCCTGTACTGTTTACCGAAGCTGATTTCAACAGCAGCAAATTTGAAAACGTTAATCTGACAAATGTTGAAATTAATAATTGTAACATTGAAGGGCTAAAGATTGATGGAATACCTGTTTCTGATTTAATCAGCGAATATAGGCAAAAAAATGGCTAAGAATGATTTGTATTATATTATGTGAAAAGACAAGGAGAAAAAGCATGAATATTCAGGCGCTGACAAGATTTTTTATGTGGTGCACAATCATTAATGCCGGCCTGCTCGTTTTCTCGGCCGTAATGTTTATGTCGGCCCAGGACTTTGTGTACAGTAGGGCTTGCTGAAAAAGCCTTTTGTCCTTTTTCTCCTTGCGACCAGTAGGTTCAGGCTACGGCCTTGAGAACTGCCGGCATCTGATTTTCGCGCTTCATATCCTCAAGTAGCTCCCTTTCCAACAGCCAATTCCACACAAAAAGCAAAAAATAAACGACCCCGG
>DUZQ01000116.1 GCA_013349435.1 Planctomycetota bacterium
GGGCAGGTATTCAGACAGGTCAGAACATTGCAAATCTTGATGTTGATGCGGTGATAACCGGCAACATAGGGCCGAATGCTTTTAAGACGCTCAATGCAGCAGGTGTAAAAATATTTCTTGCACAGGAACAAACGGTTCAGGCAGCATTGGATTCGTTCAAGGCAGGTGAACTAAAGGAAGTGAATAAGTCTAATGTTGAGGGCCACTGGATTTAGGCTAAGCGGGGAAAGTAATGAAGATTTATCTGGATTGTATACCTTGTTTTGTCAGGCAGGCGTTGGATGCTGCAAGATTTGTTACGGATGATGCAATAATACATGAACAGGTAGTTAAACAAGTGCTTCGCATGGCCAGCTATATGGATATTCGAGAGAGTCCGCCGGTAATCGGCCAGCAGATACACCGACTGATTCGGGAACTCGTAGGTCTGTACGATCCCTATCGCCAGGTTAAAAACCGATTTAATAATGAGGCGTTAAAATTATATTCAAAGATGCGCAATTACATAATTGAGTCCGCAAATCCACTTGAAACAGCGGTTCGTCTGGCTATAGCAGGCAACATCATTGATTTTGGAGTCAGTAGTACGTTGGAAAAGAGCGCCCTTGAAAATACGATTCGAGAATGCCTTGCTGGTGAATTTTCTGATATACAATTAAAAGCTTTTAGGCAGGCAGTCAACGATGCGGAACAGATACTCTATCTTGCCGATAATGCCGGTGAGATTATTTTTGACCGTTTGTTGATTGAGAGATTACCGGTAGAAAAGGTCACCGTGGTCGTCAAGGGTGAGCCTGTCATAAACGATGCCACAATGGAAGATGCGCTGGTTGCAGGTTTACCTCAAATTGTGGAAGTAATAGATAACGGTTCAGACGGGCCTGGTACAATTCTACAGAGCTGCTCGGAAGCTTTTCGAATCCGTTTTGAAAATGCCGATTTGATTATAGCCAAGGGTCAGGGCAATTATGAAACTTTAAGCGATATAGGTAAGAATATATTTTTTATACTTAAGGCCAAGTGTCCTGTTATTGCAGAGGATTTGGGTTGTGAAGTTGGAGAGATGATTTTAAGAAAAAACGAATGTTTTAATGAAATTGTCGATTTAATTCAGGAAGGTGAATAGATACGAGTTTTGATGAATTCAAAAGTAAGTTTGGTTCAGGTAAGAGTTTTTTTAGATGTTGCAGTTTAATCAGTTTGGCAAAGATTCTTGATTTTAAAAATTGTTGAAGGAGGTGATTAATATGCCAAGAGGCGATGGAACAGGGCCAACAGGCCAGGGCACCGGAACAGGCCGGGGTAGGGGTCGAGGAAAGGGCCAGGGTAGAGGCAGGATGGGCGGCCCGTATGCCGCTGGACCGGGCGGAAATTGCGTCTGTCCAAGCTGCGGCGCAACGGCCGTACATATTGCAGGGCAGCCTTGTAATCAAAGAAGTTGTCCTAAGTGTGGTACGAAAATGACAAGAGGCTAATTTTATTTCGAAAGGAGATTTATTATGCCAGGTGGAGATGGAACAGGTCCAGCAGGTATGGGGCCAATGACAGGCAGAGCTGCCGGTTTTTGTGCAGGTTATCAAGTACCGGGTTATATGAATCCGGTTGGTGGTCGCGGCTATTGGGGCTGGGGCCGAGGTTTTAGAGGTGGCGGCTGGGGCCGTCGTAACTGGTATCATGCAACAGGTCTGCCCGGATGGCAAAGAGGCGGATATGGCATGCCAGCCTGGGGCGGTGCTGTGAGTCCTTATACTTATGGCGGTGCGCAGGCTGCTCCGGGCATAACGGCCCAGCAGGAGCTTGACGGTCTCAAGGGTCAGGCGGAGTATCTTGAAGATGCCCTTGAAGGTGTCAAGAAACGCATCGAAGAGCTTGAAAGCAACAAAAGCAGCAAAGAATAAGTTAAAGAAACCGTATATGGCTGGTAAGGTTTTTAAAAGAAATTGCAGGGAGATTTGATGATGCCGATATTTGAATACAAATGCAACAAATGCGGGCACGAGATGGAATTTTTGGAAAAGGGCAACAGTAAGAAGAAGCATGTGTGCAAAAAATGCGGCGGTTCGGATATGAAGAAGTTGTTTTCAGGATTTTCTGTCGGACGCAGTGACTCAACATCACAAGGCGCCGATTCCTGTCCGACCGGGACGTGCCCGCTGAGTTAGGAAGGGGTATTTATGAAGATTGCGGTAACATCAACAGGCCCCACACTTGATAGCAATGTGGAGGTCAGATTCGGCAGGTGTGCGTATTTTTTGATTATTGATACGGACACAATGGAGTTTGAGTCAATTGAGAACCCAAACATTGCTCGCGGTGGTGGGGCAGGTATTCAGTCCGCGCAATTAATGTCGGAAAAAGGTGTAACGACTGTACTGACAGGCAATTGCGGCCCTAACGCATTTAATATCTTCGGACAGGCGGGCATACAGGTTATTGTTGGTGTCAGTGGGCTTGTGTGTGATGCCGTTGAGCAGTTCAAGGCCGGGGATTTGTCTTCTGCTTCGAGGCCAAATGTAGCCAGCCACTTTGGTATGGGAGGCAGTCGCGGCATGGGTCGCGGCGGTGGAGGACGTGGTATTGGCGGTGGCAGAGGTAGGGTCCGAGGTATGGGAATAGGTGAAGCGGCAGGGCCGATTGGTAGTTTTGGTGCCGGTGATCAATACCCGGAAGCTGCAGACACCGCCCATGGACTGGAAGAATTGAAGCAACAAGCAGAAATGCTAAAGGAGCAAAAGCAGCAGATTGACAAAAGGATATCGCAGTTAGAAAGCGGTCGTAAGGCGGCTGCTTTTGTTCAGAGCGATAAATGCACAGCCTGTGGTATATGTGCAGATGTCTGCCCGGTAGATGCAATTACTATTAATAATCAGGCCAATGTAAATACCGATTTATGTAATGCATGTGCCGCCTGTGTATCCGAATGCCCGAACGGTGCAATAATTATCACCCAACAAAAAACAGAAGGCTGAAAAAGGACCTTCAGATAGCCGGATGAAACAGATATTCTTAAACAATCGGCACAGCATAGGGAATAATTATGACCAAAACGTACGAAGTCGGAGATATAGACATAGGTTATCATCCTGCCGGTTACAGAATTGACAAGACCGCATCGCCCATGAATCTTTACACCAAATGGAAGGTTACTGATGATGGTAGGTGGCATAGTCCCAGGCCGGTCGATTTTGCCGAGTTACCACAAAACGAGTGGATAAAGGCCGAGAGATTTGACTGGAGTGACAAGGTTTAAGAAAGGAATGTAAATAAATGAAGATTGCGGTTGCCAGCGGCAAAGGCGGCACAGGTAAAACCACCATAGCGACGAATCTGGCTGCTTCTATTTCGCAAACCGGACAGAAGGTTCAGTACCTGGATTGTGATGTAGAAGAGCCTAACGGTCATATCTTCTTGAAGCCTGAAGTTGAAAGTTCGGAAGATGTTACCGTCGGTGTCCCTGAAGTTGACCGGGACAAGTGTACAGGCTGCGACAAGTGTGGACAGCTCTGCCAATATAGTGCAATAACGTGTGTTAAAGGCAAGGTTCTGGTCTTTGAGGAGCTTTGTCATTCCTGCGGCGGCTGTATGGCAATTTGTCCCGAAGGTGCGATTATTGAAAAGCAGCGCAAGATTGGTGTTGCTGAATTTGGTAATTCTAACGGTATGTATTTTGGTCACGGCAGACTGAATATAGGGGCTATTCAGACACCCGCATTAATAAGATATGTGAAGCAGAAGGCACTTAACGACGGAGTAACCATACTCGATGTCCCGCCGGGGACATCCTGTCCTGTAATCGAAGCGGTCAAGGCAAGTGATTTTGTTTTGCTTGTAACCGAACCGACTCCCTTTGGCTTGAATGATCTTGAATTGGCGGTGGGGATGGTAAGACAGTTAAAACTGCCTTTTGCTGTAGCTATTAACCGTTCTGATATAGGTGATGAGAGCGTATTAGAATACTGCGATGAGCAGAACATAGAAATTATTCTTGATGTGCCGAATGATCGATTGATAGCAGAGGCATATTCACAGGGAATTAAAATAATTGATGCATTACCGGGGTACGAAGAAAAGTTCTTGGAGCTTTACTGCGAAATCAATGCGAGGTTAGCAGTCAAATGAAAGAAGATTTTGAATTTATGGAAAGAATTACCGCTGACTTAGAGGCCCGCAAGGCGGCCTGTAAGGTCCTCGGCGTTTCTGAAAACGCTGATAAGAATGAATTAAAGAAGGCCTACAGAAAGGCATCAATGAAATACCACCCTGATCATAATCCGGACGATGCCGATTCGGCCAAGAAATTTGTTCTGGCCAAATGTGCATACGAGCTGCTGGCTGAAGACAAGCCCTGCCCGCAGTTACTTGAAGAAATAAATACATGGGAAGGTGTGCCGGATGATGAGAAATATAAGCTCGATAATCCATGGGGACATTTTCTATGGTGGCGGGAGAAGTTTTTTGCTTCTGAGAAAGAGAAAAAGCAAAGTGAAAATCGTTCCTGTATTTGAATGGGTTTTGTGAGCTAAAAAAGGCAGGTATATGAAAGAGTTAGTTATTATCAGCGGCAAAGGTGGAACAGGTAAGACAAGCATTGTGGCAGCTTTTGCGGCCCTTGCGAAAAACGCCGTCATGGCGGATTGTGATGTGGATGCAGCCGATCTGCATCTGGTTTTAGAGCCAAAGGTTATGCAAACCAGCGATTTTACCGGCGGCAAAAAGGCCTCAGTAATTGCCGAAAAGTGCATCGGCTGCGGAAAATGTCAGGATATGTGCAGGTTCAATGCAATACACCTCAACGGCCTCGGTAACGATGTGGTGGAGAAAACTTATACAGTTGATCCGGTCTCGTGCGAGGGTTGCAAGGTATGTGTGGAGTTCTGCCCGGTAGATGCAATTGAATTCAAGGATGCGGTTAACGGACAGTGGTTTATATCAAAGACTCGGTTCGGGCCGATGGTCCACGCCAGATTGGGGATTGCTGAAGAAAACAGTGGAAAGCTGGTAACCGTTATTCGCAAAGAGGCAAAAAAACTAGCACAACAGAAGAAAAAGGATTTGCTGATTGTGGATGGTTCGCCTGGAATAGGCTGTCCTGTAATTGCCTCGATTACAGGTGCAAACCTGGTGCTTATCGTAACAGAGCCTACCCTTTCGGGAATACACGACCTGCAAAGAGTGGCACAGCTTACGGCAAATTTTGGCATCGAAACTCTTGTCTGTGTCAACAAAGCGGACATTAATCCTGAAATAACAGACCGAATTTGTGATAACACCCGTAAACACGGCTTGAAAGTGATTGGGAGAATCCCTTATGACGAAGCTTTCACCAAAGCACAGATAATGAAAGCAACCCTTGTCGAGTATACCGGCGGTGACATTACAGAAAGAATAAAAGCTATGTGGAGAGAAGTTACATCTGCCCTTGGTTAAAAGTAAATATATGAATCAAAAATCGACATTACGTTTTAACTTTGACAAGATAGCCGGCGGCTATGATGAATGGTACCAAACAGCACAGGGTGCGATGTATGACAAACTCGAAAAGAAGGCTTTCGATAAGCTGCTTGCAAATTATCATAATGGCAGTCAGCTTCTGGAAATAGGCTGCGGCACCGGCCACTGGAGCAGGTATTTCAGCGATAAGGGATTTGAGGTTACGGGCATAGATATATCAGAGCAAATGGTACGTATTGCAGGTACAAAGGATATACCAAATTGCCGTTTTCATGTAGCTGACGGCCAGAGCCTGCCATTTTTTAACAATAGTTTCGATGCTGCTGCAGCAATTACCACACTCGAGTTTGCTGAAAACCCTCAAAAGCTTATATCGGAGATGGCCAGGTGTATAAAGCCCGGCGGCAGACTCCTGTTTGGTGTGCTGAATTCTTTATCTTCTTATAACCTCAAACGAAAAAAGAAGGCAAAAAGCGTATATGCCTCTGCCAGGTTATTTTCCCCCGACCAGTTGAAGAGCCTGCTTGGCAGTTTCGGCACAGTGAAAATACTTATAGCCGGCTTCGTACCACAAATTAAGTGGCTGATATGGGTATCACCACTTTTTGAGTATTTGTGCAGGCTTATGGGTAGAAACAACGGCGCATTTATAGCAGCCGAGGTGCAATTATGAAGGTACAGGCCCAGATAAGCATTTATCCTCTGAAGACGGATTCTCTTTCTGTGCCTATTGATGAATTCTGTCGTTTGCTGGAAGAGCACGGCTTAAAGGTTAAAACACTGCCAATGAGCAGTCTTGTTGTCGGAGAATCGGAGAATGTATTTGAATCTGTGCAGGAGGCCTTTGAAAAATTAGCTCAAAAGTATAATGTTGTTATGGATTTTAAAATTTCAAACGCCTGTCTGGACCGGATAAAAAACAAGCGGGAGTTAGTATGACAGAGAAAACATCACAATCACAGCAGGAAAACATGAAAAGAAAGATGGAGACTGAGCAGGCCCGGGTACGTCAGCGGATGTCACGGATAAAGCATAAAATACTCATCCTTTCCGGCAAAGGCGGTGTGGGCAAAAGCACGGTTGCGGTCAATCTGGCAGTTTCACTTGCACTTGCTGGTAATAAAGTGGGGCTGCTTGACATTGATATACATGGTCCAAGTATCCCGAAGATTTTAAAACTTGAAGGAAAGACGGTTCAGGCGATGGGAAACACGATTTTGCCAGTTGGTATGACAGAAAACTTAAAGGTTGTATCTATAGGGTTTCTCCTGAGAGGAAGTAACGATGCTGTGATATGGAGAGGTCCTATGAAATATCAGGTGATAAAGCAGTTCTTAAAGGATGTGCAATGGGGTGATTTGGATTATCTGGTTA
>DUZQ01000113.1 GCA_013349435.1 Planctomycetota bacterium
CCCAAACGCCTTTTATCGCGTTTGGGAAACCCTGTCACCCCTGCGGAGGCAGGGGCAGGGAGCTCCGAATCCACGACCTTTGGTGAGATAATGGATTCCAAATCAAGTTTGGAATGACAGTAGTCGAACGGTTGAGATTCTTTCCTTCGACAAGCTCAGGACAGGCTAACTGCGCCTCAGAATGACCCTGCGTGGAACGCGGGGCTAAATTAACTGGATGCCGGATCCCTCCTTCGCACGAGGCTACGGAGGGCAGGCAAATCCGGCATGACAATCGAATCACCAAAACAAAAGCGCAGCGGCACAAACCAAAAAAAACAGAAGCGCGGCGGCGCGAGCCGCCCGAAAGATCATCTTATTATTCCACCCTCTGATTCGGCCGCTTGGGCCGCGGCGAGACCGCGTCTCGACGGGTGCGCGGGCACAAGCATTGTAGATTTTAGATTTTATATTGAATTGAGATTCTTCGCTGCGCTCAGAATGACAGGTGGGCGCTCAGAATTACAAGATTACTTATGAGCTTATCAATAAAGCACTTAAAGCCAATTCCCGACTCATATCGGTCGGTTTGAGTAAATAATCACTGTGCGAATTTGTGGCTGCAGGTGGCTTTGTGTTGGGCATTCATAATGTAAGTACCTCCTAAAGGGCATTTCGGCATGTCATCCGGAAAATAAGGCGTCCGGACCCGGCTGGTACCTGTTACGTCCTGTAATGCAGCCGGATACGCACCATATCGGGCGTTATATCTTTCAATAGCCGAGTTGATAGCATCGATATTCTTTTCGCACTCGGCCTGAGCCTCTTTTCGAGCCTTGACCGCTATCTGTGAAAATACTACAACCGATAACACCGTTAAAATCAGCGCAATCGGCAAAACCCCCATTAAATAAAGACCCTTTCCTCCCGTCTTCCTAAGCAGTCTTCTATTTAACATGACCCATATAATCGAACATTGGCAGGTACACGCCGAGCAGGATAGAACCAACAACCGCACCCATAACCACGGACAGGGCCGGCTCGATTTTGATGAGCAGAGATTTTACGACTCTGTCAATATAACTGTCGAGAAAATCGACTCCCTTGGTGAGCATTTCGGGAAGGATTCCCGCCTCTTCGCCCGCCGCTGCCAACTGTATGATTATCGGCGGGAAGATGGAATATCTGCTCATAGGGCCTGCAAGTGTACTGCCGGTTACTATATCTTTTTCAATGGTTTCGGCGATTTTGCACATTTCATTATTGTTTGCGACCTGCCTGGCGACTCCCAAAGCTTCCACGACCGAAACCCCGGCAGACGACATCATAGCGAATGTTCGCACAAACCTGCTGACAATCACCATCCTGTTGAGCCTGCCGAAAACGGGCATATTGAGCTTGAAAAAGTCGATTTTTGCTTTTATGACCGGGTTTCTATAGAGTTTTCGTCCCAGATACCCTATCAGGGAAACAGCCAACAAAGTAATCCACCAATAATGCCTGACAACATTACTAATAGCTATGAGCAGCAAAGTAGGTCCCGGAAGCGTAATGTGCAGTTGACCATACAACTTCTGGAATACGGGTATAACAAAAATCACAAGTATTGTTACGATAAGCAGGCACATCAATCCGACCACTATCGGATATGCGAAGGCGGCCCTGACTTTTCTTTTCAAGTCGTCCTGTTTTTCGAGATAAGTGGCAGCCATCTGAAGGGTTTCTCCGAGTTTACCACCCGCCTCTCCGGCCTCAACCATTCCAAGAAAAAAGTCCGAGAATACCGACCTGTATTTTTCAAAAGCGTCCTTCAGTGTCGAACCGGTCTCGACGTGCTGCCTGACATCCGAAACGACTGACCTCAGAGCGGGGTTTTCAGTTTGTTCCTCGAATGTCTCCAGGCACCTGACTATGGAAAGTCCGGCACTGTACATCCCGGCAAACTCGTAGGCAAAGGCTACAATTTCGGTGTGTTTTATCTTACCGCTTTTTTTCCGGGCGGCCGAGTCCTGTCGCCGCGCCTTTACAAGAGCGTAGCCCATCTTTTCCAACTCTGCCCTAAGCGCACCGGCACTGTCAATGTCCGTGTAAACACCTGAAAACTCGTTACCGTTCGAATCTTTGGCTATATAGTTAAAGCTTGCCATTATTCAGCCCTCATATCAATTACCCGTCCCAGTTCTTCTAATGTGGTAACTCCTTCCAGGACGTAGTCCACGGCTCGCCTTTTGAGCGTTTTCATTCCTTCGGCCATCGCCGCGTCTTTTACCCGTCCTTCAGGATTACCATCAACAATCATATCTTTAAGTGCACGGCTTACTTCCAATATCTCATAAACAGCCTGCCTGCCCCGATAGCCGGTATGCCGACATGCACTACAGCCGGCACCGTGGTAAATTACAGCTTGTTCACTGCTTTTGTTCCCGCTGTCGCCGAACAGAATCCGGCGTTCCTCATCGGTCGGCTTACGGGATTGTTTGCATTCGGTACAGATAGTTCGTACCAACCTTTGTGCTACGGCTCCCAATAAGCACGAAGCGACCTGAAAAGGCGGAACACCCAAGTCAATCAGCCTCGCGACGGCACCTATCGCATCGTTAGTATGAAGAGTGCTTAAAACAAGGTGTCCGGTAAGAGCGGCGCTGATAGCAATCTCGGCGGTCTCAAGGTCACGGATTTCACCGACAAGAATAATGTCCGGGTCCTGTCTGAGAATACTTCTAAGTTCTGCTGCAAAAGTCCGGCCAATTGTCGGTTTAACCTGTACCTGTGTAATCCCTTTGACCCGATATTCGACCGGGTCCTCAACAGTTACGATGTTCCTTTGCGGTGTATTGAGTTTTTGCAGCATCGAGTACAAAGTCGTCGTTTTACCGCTGCCCGTGGGGCCTGTAAGAAGAATCATACCGTTGGGATTGGCTATCAATGAATTCAGTTTTTTGTATTCTTCCGAGTAGGGACTGACAATTTGGTCGAGGGATTTCAGTGCGCTGCTGGAGTTGAGTATCCTGAGAACTATTTTTTCGCCGCTGGTAGCCGGCAACGATGAGACACGCAGGTCGTATTCCTTGTCGTTATGCCGTACATTTATATGCCCGTCCTGCGGAATTCTCCGCTCGGATATATCCATATCAGCGAGTATTTTGATGTGTGAGATGACCTCAAGCTGGACCGAGGCGGGCACGTTAATCGCCTCCAGAAGGATACCGTCGACCCGGTAGCGGACGCGCATGTCCGGTTCCTGCGGCTCTATATGTATGTCGCTTGCGCGTGCATCGACACCCCCCATTATAATCGAGTCAACCAGACGCACTATCGGAGCATCGGCGACTTTGGCTGATTGTGCCTTGGCTTTTTTGGCTTTTGACTCGGTATCTCCCGAATACTTGAGCCGCATTGCCACAATATCCTGTTTTGTAACACTCTCCACATTGAAGTGATAAGCTACGGCCTGCTTTACGGCCTCGGTGGTTGCGGCAAGAGGTATAACCTTGTAGCCGGTTTTCGTGGTAATTGTATCTCTCGCCGACAGATTAAGTGGTGAGCTCATTGCCACGAAGAGTTTGTCTTTCTCAATCTTAACCGGTATAAGATTTTGCTGTCGGGCGAAATCGAATGAGACCAGGCGAACCGCTACGGGGTCAATCATATCGGCCGAAAGGTTTACGAACTCGATATTATTGGTTATAGCTGTGAGTTTTGTCAGTTGGTCCTGGTCGGCAAGATTCCGGCTTTTCAGAACAGTTATGAGACTTTTGCTGGAATCGGCGCCGGCCTTGACAAGCTCGTCAATGGAGGCCTCGTCGAGAATGTTCTCATCTAGCAGAAATGAAACAACCGCATCCCGCTTTTTCTTGTCGCGCTTATTTTCCATAATTGCGTTACCGGTCCATACATTGGTTATGCGCACGGACGTCTCCCCGGCGCGCTGCCAAAAACAGTATCGACTGCGCAGGTGGTGCACTTAAGCAACATAAAAACACCATATCACCAAAAACACCTTTGCCGATAATTTTGGGCCAGAGGGAAAAACTTATAGGACCCAACAGTTTGCAAAATTTGAATTTTGAGGTCATTTGGGCATTTTCTGCAAAAAGCCCGGATTCAAATTAAGGCGCCCCGAAAAAGACTCGATAATTCACATACAGCCCCGCCTAAAACGGGGCAACTATGCTATTCAGTAAAGATATGTTACCCGCCTTTGATGGAAAACGAAGAAAGATGACAGAAAGTGCGAATGAAATTTCAGTGCACAACGTCTCTGCTGCACAGGCCGGTGACCAGACCCTTCGTTTAATGGAGAGCATGGGTCTGGACACCCTTACAGGCGAGAACATCGAAGATGTGCTCGCCGCGGCGACAAGGACCATAGCGGAGCGTCTTGATGCCGACCACGGGTACATAGTACTAAAGGATGACAAGGCCGAACCTGTCGGTATTGCAAGTGTATGTCGAGACGAACAAGGCGGGGGTCAGATAAACCAGAGCAACGCCGTTATCAGCAAGGTGATGGGAAATCCCGTCGCAATCATAGTCGAAAACGCAATGCAGAATCCGGAGTTCGGCACAGACCCGCACTTTCAGCAATTCAATATTCAGTCTGTAATTTGCGCCCCGATTAAGACGGCCGACTCGATGATGGGCGTGATTTACTTCGACAGCAGGAGCGGCAAATGGGACAACAGCCACCTCGAACTTCTGGAGTTTATAGGCAGGTATATAGGTGTGGCTCTGAATAACATCTTTTTGCAGAAAAAGATGTGCGAGAACACAAGGCTTGTGGCAACAGGGAACGCGGCGCTTAAACTGTCTCATTCGGTAAAGAACATACTGCAGATGATAGGCGGGGCCGCCGAGATTGTGGACTTCGGCCTGAGAACAAATCAGATACACCGTGTCAAAAGAAGCTGGGATATTTTGAAACCAAACCTTGAAAGGATGCGCAAATACACACTGGAAATGCTTGATTACAGCAAAGACAGGCCGCTGAAGCCGGCAGCATGTGATTTCAACAGGGTCATCCAAAGTGCCATAGAGTCGCTTAAATCGCAACTCAAGCAGAAGGCCTCCAAGCTGAACATTCGCATAGACCAGAAAATACCTACCGTAGAAATGGACGGCGAGCGCCTTCACGAGATGGCTTTGAATATTATCCTGAACGCCATCGACATCGTCGATGAACAGGTCGGTATCGTCAGCATAGAAACCAGATACCTGCCCAAGCAGCAGGAAGTGCTGTTTGCCGTTACGGATAACGGGCCAGGCATGACAGAGGATATGAAAGAAAAGATATTCACACCTTTTGAGTCCAAAAAGAGCAAGTTCGGCACGGGCCTGGGAATGCCTATTGCAAAACAGGTCATAGACCAGCACGGCGGGAGAATCGAGATTGACACCGAGGTAGGCAGAGGTTCAACTTTCAACATATTCCTGCCGGCCAAAACCGTCGTTTAGAGAATTTCAAGGGTTTCCGCCCCATTATTGTTCGGCACGTGATTTGCACCTTTGACGTTTAACGAACCATTCACGTTCTTATTTGTATTGCATAAGGCACCGGAACGAACGGCAAATTATTCCGGCGCATCATAAACCCACACGCCAGACGATGATTTCCGCTGATAGTGTCCTGTATTCCGCTGACAGAATCCGGTGTCTTATTATTCTGTATATGGTCAAAACTCCAGTGGGCTACGAGATCTGTATCCTGTGCTTGCATATCGCCCCCAGCCACCAAAGACATAAGCAAACAAATAAAGACGCCTCTTTTTAATTCTACTACGCTCATGATTAATTCGTTATTAAAATGACTTATTCGTTATTAATTGGTAGCGGCTTCTTGACGTGTTACTATCGGAACGTACCCTACTTCCATACCCTTGGGAGGATTGACGAGAAGAGCCGGATCGAGTGTTACCAGTTCACCCATAGTGGGCGGTGCCATATAATCCCTGTCAATAGGCCAGCTCGCATGGATTTTCTCAACGAAAGACTGGAGTTTCGCCTTTTTAGTTTCACTCCAATCATATTGCTGGAATGATGGCTGGTCAATAAAACGATACCAGTAATAAGTCACCAAAGAGCCGTCAGTGAGTTTGACTTTGAATGGGCCTGCGGCGGGACCTGGATTTGTCCAGACTCCCTTGGCGGGAGAGGTGAAAGGCTCGCCCGGATTTGCATGTTTGAATTCCTTTTTCAAGAGATTCGTCCTGGGGGGCACTTGTGATGCAGATATTGCCACGAGGCGATCTGATTCATGCCTGAAATATCGAGGGAAGAGGCCATAATCGCCGGCCTTGCCATCGAACCATTCCAATCCCCAAATATTATTCTCGTAGATTTTGTTGTCGAAGACCTTTTCAACACCGGTTATTTTCTTACCAGCCTGATCGTAACGTGTAGTACTTGTCTTCAGTTCTGATCGCCATGCGCCTTTTTCATCAAACTTTCCCGAGCAAATCGGGCCGCCATCACGCCATGCTTTGAAAGAATCATAAAGGGCGGACTTGGAATAATATGTTACATCCTGCACCAGTAAGGTTCTATCCTGATCGTCAACCGGGAATTGCAACTGTGGTATCTTGGAATAAGTTACGCCATTTTCATCCTGTGACTCGAAGCAGGGTACGGTGTTAATCTCCATGGCGCCACCGCCCATATCACCGGGCCTTGCATCGAGTCCGCGCCCATAAATAAACGGATAATTGAATAGTTTACCAATCTTGCTCCAGGTTTCCGGAATATAATAAGCCATTGGCCCTTTGAAATTGGCTGTGCTTAGAAAACATGTCCAACTCTGGTCGCCCGTAGGCGGATTACCTGTTGTGGGTTCGGTAAAGGGC
>DUZQ01000130.1 GCA_013349435.1 Planctomycetota bacterium
CAACACTTCTTAAAAGACATAGAAGACGGTCGCTATGACGGTTTCGGCTCGGTGGGATTTTCATTTTTTGCGGGTCTGCACAGCAGAAGTTATGCCGAATATCTCAACGTTCCCCCGGACCGGCAGGGAATCGTGATTTTGAGCACGCTGATGCACAGCTCTGTGGAAGATGTTCTTCAGGCGGGTGATGTAATAACGCGCATTGATGATTTCGACATCGACAACGACGGCATGATAGAGATTTACGGTCTCAGACTGCACATGGCCGAGGCTATCGAGCGCAGGCAAATCGGCGACAAAATCGAGCTTGAATTTTATCGCAACGGCCAGCTTAACAAGATAGAAGCCGTTGTTGCGCTCAATAAACCTATCCTTCCGTACTGGAGGGAATATGACGCCGAGCCGAGATACGAGGTTTACGCAGGCCTTACATTTGTGCCGGTCAGCCGAAATTTTCTCGAAACGTGGGGCCGAAAATGGATAACCGATTTGCCGTTTTATTTGAGATATCTGTTTAATGATTCGGAGCAGCTCAATACCGACCGGGACCGTAAAGAATATGTTGTGCTCTCGGAAATTCTCCCCGACCAGGTCAATGCATACAGCGACGGTTTCAGGAGCGGTGTCGTTGAGAGTGTCAATGGGATCGACATACACAGCCTCAGCGACTTACGGGACGCATTTGCAAATAGCCGGGACGGATTCTGTATAATAAAGTTTATGGGTGTCTCGTCTCCGCTGATTCTTGACAGCGAAAGGGCAAACCAGCGCAATCCTGTCATAATGGAAAAATATCAAATCCCGGACGAAACAGATACGGAGGCAAAACCGTGAGCGCAAAAGAACCACTACATTGTGTGCTTTTGTTGGGGCTTGTCTTCGCGCTGCCCCTGCCGGCAGGTGCCGACCAATACAATACCGATATGAGCGATCAGCTCAAAAAGTCACTGGTTTATATCAACATCTCGACTTATATTTACAACCAGATGCAGCCCTGGAAAAGCCCTGAAATTGTCGAAAAGGCCGGTTTTGGATGTGCTGTCGGCCCTTTTGAAGTGCTCACCACCGCTCGGAACGCAAGCGATGCGGCGTTTATAAAGACCCGCCGACACGGGCAGAATGAGTTCATCCCGGCCGATGTGAAGGTAATAGATTACCAGAGTAACCTGTGTCTTTTAGAGCTTGACAAAGAAGCTGTCGGTAAGCCGCTTGAGCCGATTGATTTTGTCGAAGATTATGACAAGGGCGCACCCGTGCAGTCGTACTGGCTCTCGGCGGCAGGCCATCTGACCACCGGACGCGGATATCTCGACGAAGCGAAGGTGTACAAATCGACCACCTCTTACGCAAGCTTTTTGAATTTTACCGTCGCAAACGCATCCACCGCCGCGGCACAGGCACGGCTGTACTGTATGGGCAAAAAACCAGTCGGAGTTGCCTGCTGGGCGGATGGCAATGCGCAGGAGGTGGGATTGATTCCCTCTGTTACTATAAACCGTTTTCTCGCCGACGCGCGCGATGGCCGATACGAAGGCTTCGGAACCGCAGGGTTTACAACAACTACGCTGCTTGACCCGACGATGAGAGCATGGCTTAAGATGCCAGAAGATATGAAAACCGGTGTTTACGTCGCCCGGGTGAATAATCTCGGCACCGGCAGCGACATACTAAAGGAAAATGATGTTATATTAGCGATTGACGAACACAGCCTTAATGCGTACGGCCGATTCGAGCATGAGCAGTTCGACAGGGTTTCCTATCATCATCTGATTACCTCTCACAGTATCGGCGAAGACGTGATTTTCGACATCTGGAGGGATGGTAAAAACCGGCGGTTACAGACAAAAGCACGTAATTTTAATGCTTCTGAGATGCTGGTGCCGTACTATGAGTATGGAAAACAACCCGAGTACATCGTAACAGCCGGTTTTGTCTTCCAAAGGCTGACGCGGGATTACTTGCAGATATGGGGGGACGGCTGGAGCGGCAAGGTGCCCCCTCACCTGTATCATTACTATCGCGACATGGCCTTTAAGCCATCGGACCAGCGCCGTGATATCGTTATTTTAAGCTACGTTTTGCCGGCCGACATAAACCTCGGCTATCATGGATTAGGCCAGATGGTCGTCAGTACGTTCAACGGTGCCGAGATAACCTCTTTAAGCGATATTATCGAGGCCCAAAAGCTCAATCCCGAATCCAAATTCGATGTTGTCGAATTCGAGCACGACTACCCCACAATCGTTATCCCGCGGACCGAGCTGCAGTTTGCCGACATAACTATAGCACGAACCTATGGCATCACAAAACTCGTCAACGTCAGCCGCTAACCCGAATATTTCACCGCCCAGGACGCTGAGAACGCAGAACTCGTAATATTAAAAAAGGTTTGACAGGACGAATTTAGCATAGTCGCCTTCGCCGGCAGCCAAGTTCGCCGGGTAATTATTCGAGTTGATATGTTCCAGCAGCCCCGATTAGCGGAAATTGCCTTGTAAATCGGATAAATATTAATTATAAACTCCTTATCAGTATATCCGTAGGATTAACAATGACTCAAGAGGATTTTTGTTCCGGTTGCCCGCAAAGTCGGGATTGCAAAGCCGTTTACGAACAGGTGGGCAAATCGACAGCACCTGACGTGACCAAAAAAGTGGTGGTCGCCTTCTTGCTGCCGATAGCGGTCTTTATTGCGTCCCTTGCCTTGTTCGATTGTTTGTTTGCCAAGGCCAACTTCGGTAACGACGCACGCATTGTGGCCGCATTCGTCCCGGCTGCGGGGGTAAGCCTGGTCGTTATATTAATTGCCAGAATGATTAACATGCGTCTGGCTAAAAGACAGGCGCACCAAAATATCGAAGGAGATACAAAATCGCAAATAAAGCAAGACTAACGTTTGCCGGAGGTGTTCATCCCGCCGAGAACAAGCATTTAAGCGAAGGCAGCCCGATACAATATGTTCCCAAGCCTAAACAAGTAGCCGTTCTTCTCAGCCAGCACATAGGTGCGGTTTGCAGGGCGTTGGTGGCCAAAAAGGACAATGTCCGGGCCGGTCAGGTCGTCGGCGACGTTGATGCTTTTGTCTCGGCTCCGGTGCATTCACCCGTCAGCGGGACGGTAAAGGATATTGCCCTGCGCTCGCATCCGGTCCTGGGCCGGACAATGGCGGTGATAATAGATACCGACCCGGCTGATGCAACCGAAAAAAGCCCTTGCGCCGGCCAATTCGGCGCCGACTTCGACCACAGCGCCTATTCAGTTGAGCAAATATGTGAAGCTGTCCGGCAGGCGGGGATTGTCGGGATGGGAGGAGCGGGATTTCCGACGCGGGTCAAGATTGAGCCGAATCCGAGACTGCCGAAACGCACGCTGATAATCAACGGCTGTGAATGCGAACCGTTTATAACGTGTGATTATCGAATAATGTTAGAGTGGACGTATCAAATCATTGCAGGAGTCAAACTGGCCTGCAAAGCGTCCGGCTGTTCGAGGGTGGTTATCGGCATTGAGGACAACAAACCCGCCGCGATTGAGACGATGTGTAAAGCCCTTGAAGCGTGCCGGGGCTGCGAGCACATCGAGGTTGCCCCCGTCCAGACCAAGTATCCGCAGGGCGGCGAGAGGCAGTTGATAAATTCGCTGCTTAAAAGGACCGTACCGACCGGTGGTATTCCGCCGATGATAGGAATCTGTGTGCTCAACGTCGCGACCTGTGCGGCAATCGCAGAGGCGGTGGTAACAGGTGCGCCCCTTACTCATCGGGTGGTAACGGTAACAGGCGAAGCAATTTCAAAGCCGGGCAATTATTATGTGCCGGTCGGAATGCAGGTTGCCGACCTGATAGACCACGCCGGCGGACTGACTGAAACAGCCGCGAAAGTAATATTAGGTGGGCCGATGATGGGCCTTGCGATAGCCGACTTATCGACGCCGATTACTAAAACTTCAGGTGCGGTAACGGTTCTGACGAAAGAAGCGATTTACAAGGCGAAATATGAAAAGCGTCAGACCCCGTGCATCAGGTGCGGCAGATGTCTGGACGTCTGCCCGGAGAACCTCAACCCAACAAAAATAGCACACGCGGTAAAGAATAATCTTTTGGATGTAGCCGCCGATTATTATATGTCCGCCTGTATTGAGTGCGGCTGCTGCAGCTACGTCTGCCCCGCAAATATCGAGCTGACCGGCTATATAAAGACCGGAAAACTCCTCGTCGCACGTGCAAAACAAAAAGTCCCGGAGTAAAACAGAGGGGATAGTTTTAAGTTTTGAATATGCTCTGTAGAGTGCCTCGTAGATGTTATTCTGAGTCCCTGTGCACCAGTGTCATTTTCGCGAAGGGGGGGGAATCCAAGAATTAGTGTACCGCTTTGGGGCACAAAATGATAACATTATTGATTGTCGAATTGGATGCAGAGCTAACATAGAAAAAAGAATGAATTTGACGGCAAGAGCAATTTTGGGTATTTTATGGCCGACGACCAGTTCATGGTCGCCAAAATTATTGATGACAATTGCATCGAGAGTTCGAAGATTATTGGGATCAACCTATGTTAACGATAAAATTGCCGTATAGAATAGGTAGTAATCAGAAGGGTTTTGCGGCATTGGCAAATATTTATCAACAGGTGAAACCGTGCCAATTTGAAACGATTCAGCTTGATTTTCAAAATACTACGTGGTTTGATGCCAATATGCTTGCCATGCTGGGAGCTATTATGGAGTCTGCATGGAAAAATGATTTTGACATCGTTAACCTTAGGCCAGAACAGGAAAAAATATTTAAGAAGACTCGCTATAGTTATTTTGGTGGTGAATCCCTGCCGGATCATTATCAAACAACGGTGGAATACCGTAAAACCAAAGTAAGCGAAATAGGTTCATTTGAGAAATATCTTGAGAAGAAGCTGCTGGCTCATCCAGAAATACCGAGCATGTCTGCTCTTTTAAGAAAAAAGATTAAAGAAAGCATTCTTGAAATCTTCGATAATGCACGGACACACGGAAAATGTGAGTTTGTCTTTTCGTGCGGACAATATTATCCACGAAAGGGACGATTGGATTTTACCGTTGTTGATATTGGGCGAACAATAAGGAAAAATGTTCGCGATTATTTACACAAAAACTTTTCTGGCAAAATGGCTCTTGACTGGGCGGTACAAAAGAACACAACTACGAGAAAAGATAATATACCTGGCGGGCTCGGCTTTGCCTTGATCCGGGAGTTTTTGTGCAAAAATAACGGGAAAATGCAGATTGCATCCGCGGATGGATATTGGTACGAAAGGGGGCGTACCTCACATTCGAAAGATTTAAATGTGTTTTTTAGAGGGACTGCGGTTAACTTAGAATTTAACGTGAATGATAAGAGTTCGTATTGTCTAATATCTGAGATAGAAGATACGGATATACCTTTCTAAAGGGGAAAAAGATTATGGAACGGAAAATAATAAGCATTTTTGATGTTGTAGGGGGCAAAGCGGCTGTCTCTACAGAAGACGGAGAGAGGCTGTTTACGACAATAAATGCCTTTTTAGAAAAAGACTTTAAAGTTATTCTCGATTTTGCAAATATACAAACACTAATTACAACTTTTCTAAATGCCGCAATTGGACAACTCTATAGCAAATATGACAGTCCTTTTTTGCGAGAACATTTAAGTGTCAGAAGCCTCCAACCAGAAGACAAAGAACGTTTGGTAAAAACTATTGAACGCGCTAAGGAATACTTCAAGGACAAGGAAAATCTTGAAAAGGATATCCGGGAGGCTTTTGACGATGAATAACGTGATGGATGTCGAGACCTATGTGCCTCGGGATGGAGACAGGTATTTTTTTGATGCGAACATATGGCTGTATTTTTATTGCCCTATAGGCGACTACAGCAAAAATACTATCCGCAAGTATGATGGTTTCTTGAAAAAGGCTATCAATAATGATACTGCCATCTATATTTCTTCGCTGGTCATATCTGAAATTGTCAACCGTTGGCTAAGATTGGATTTTAGCAGGGTGAAACGTAGAGATCTCAAGATGAGAAATTTCAAACAGGATTATCGAGACAGTTCGCATTATCACAACGCCGTCAAAGATATTGCGGCAGTTTTCAATAATCAATTGTTGAAAATTTCAACACCCTTGGATGACCGAGCAACAGAAATTTCCCTATCAGATGTCCTAAGCGGTTTAGACAAAGCCGACTTTAATGACTGTTACTATCATCACCTTGCCAAATTGGATAATCTGCTGATTGTCACGAATGATGCGGATTTTGCAGAACTGGACACGGGAATTTCAATTCTAACGGCAAATCAAAAGTTGCTGAATATCAATTGAAGATGCAATCATGATGTGGCAGGCTACTGGCCTGACTAGTAGGAGCGTCTGAAACCTTAAAAGTAAGTCTGTGTTTCAGAGTTTTGTAAAAACTTCATAATCATTGTTGGATTCAAAAAGACAAGGAGAAAAATCATGGATATTCAGGCGCTGACAAGATTTTTTATGTGGTGCACAATCATTAACGCCGGCCTGCTCGTTTTCTCGGCCGTAATGTTTATGTCGGCCCAGGACTTTGTGTACAGTATGCACAGCAAATGGTTTAACATCCCCCGCGAAACCTTCAACGTGGCCATCTATTCGTTCCTGGGCTTTTTCAAAATCATCTTTATCCTCTTTAACCTCGTCCCTTACCTGGCTCTGCTGATCATCGGATAAAAAACTTCCGGCAAAGACCTGTGCCGAACGGCTGTTCCGCTTCGCCTGG
>DUZQ01000123.1 GCA_013349435.1 Planctomycetota bacterium
AAGATTACGGATAGTAGTACGAATGAAATCTTATTTTAACTTTACGAATGTACAGGGGAATTAAATTAAAAATCAAGATGCAAATATCAATTTTCCTTCGGTAAACTACCTGTGGCACAAGCTTCGAAGGACGAAGAGGGTACAAGGTAGAAGGTAGAGGGTAGAAGGTATTGGCCGGGTTCTTCGCTGCGTTTCGGAAAAAGCTGGAAGCCGGATCGGGGTCTGGGATGACAAAAAGATGAGATTTCTGCGTCGAGGACTTTGTCTGCTGCTCGCAATGGGGCGGGGGGTTAAGGTGGCTGTCGGATGATGTGGAAAAAAGGAGCTTTTTTATTTTGCACACAAGAGGCGGCGTAAAGATACATTGCGGCGGACCAGCTTTGCCAGTCCTGTCCCTGAGGTGTAGCGTCCTGAGCCCTATGCCATTCATTAAAGCCGAAATCCACATCAGCTTCGCGGGCCGGTTTAATAAGCTCTGTAAGAGCGAGCAGTTTTTTTTCGGCGAGGTTATATCTTTTTGCCGACACTAAAGCGGCGATGTAGAAGCCGCAGATAAAAGGCCAGATGCCACCGTTATGATATTCGCCGGGCTGATTATACTTTTCATAGCGGTTCCTCCAGTCCGGGTCTTCGGGGGTGATATAGGGAAACAGGCACGGTGGAAGGCCGACAGAGAGCAGCTCATTTTTTTGCAGAGCCTGTGATTCCTTTTCAATCCAGGAAATAAGCTCTTTTGCTCTGTTTGGGGATGCTATGCCGGACAGTATGGCCAGGCTATTTCCGAGCAGGTCGAACCGCTCGCTTCGATAAACCTTGTATGACCACAATGCATAGTAAGGCTTATGCTTTAAAACAAGTCCCTCGTGTACGTGTTTGTGCATTCTCTCGGCGGTGACGGTAAATCTTCCCATAAGCTCTTTAGCTTTCGCGGCCTTTTCGTGCATTCCAAAAAGCTTAAGGTAAGTGTAAACAATGGTATTAACGTATAATCCATATCCGATAATCCACTGCTCATCACGCCAGTCGCTGGTGGGAAGCTGTGCTACAAGGACGCGGTCGGAGGGGCTTTGATATTCCATCCAGGCAAGTGCCTTTTGTACGGGCTGTTCGAGAAAGTCGGATTCACCGGTTGCTTTTCGAAACAAAGTGACAGCCATTAAAAACAGCGGGGTAGTGTCGCTTGAGCCGCGTTCTTCGGGGTCGTGTACGAGTGAAGGTATGTGGCCGTGCAGGCTCTGGTTGCGAGCCAGAGTTTCGAGTACACGCCTGAGGGATTTTATAAGTTTCCGGTTTTCAGATACGAGTATTCCGAGTGCCGATATCATCAAGTCGCGGGTGTAAGGCTCAGGGTATCCCCACCCGGCTGTCCGGGGCAGTCCGTGATATGGGCCGTGCATATTGTGAAGCAGAACTTTTATAGCGACCTGTTTTGCATGTTCAATGAGAGTTTTTTGCTTTGTGTTCACGTTATGAAATATCCAATTTTTTGCTGATAAGCTCGATGAATTTTCTGGCAACGATACGATAATCATAATTTTCCAGTGCTCTTTTTCTTCCTGCCCGGCCCATTTTTTTTCTCAACTCGGCGTCGGTCATCAAATCCATCAGGTAATTCGCTATGTCGTGGACACTTGCGCGGTAATCGACTGTTCTTGGCCTTTTGAAAACCACTCTGTGTCCCGGCTCGTAGCCTGACTCATCGCCCAGAGTTGTTTCTCTCATTCTTACTTCCTGTGCCACCGAAGCCAGGAATGCGTTTTCTCCGTGAACCATTGTATCAAGCATTCCCATCGCTTCGATTCCTATGACCGGCTTGCCGCAGGAGGCAGCTTCAACCTGAATCATTCCAAATCCTTCCAGGCGGGAAGGTGCTGCGTAAATATCACACGCTGCCAGGAGATACGGCATAAAGTTGCGGGAGATGACATTGGTGGTATAGACGACGTTTTTCTCGATGCCCAGTTGTGTTGCCAGTTGTAAATCCATCAAGTTCTGCTGCTCGGTTCTGGGCTGAGGCCAGACCTTGCAGACATATTTCCAGTCAGGGGCTTTTGTATCGTTAATAGCCAGAGCCTGCATCACTTCCTGAGCACCTTTTGAGGTTGCGTCTCCGCCTATGGTGAGAATCATAATCTGGTCCGGTGCAACTCCGAGTGCTTCGCGGACCGCTGCCACTTTAGGGTCGTTTTTATCCCGCGGGATAAAAGAATCGGTATCACAGCCTACAGGTAGGACTTCGATATTATCTCCGGTCAGGCCGTCGCGCTTATAAACATTTTTGACCCATTTGGAGGTGACGAGTATTAAAGGAAGCGCTTCGAGTATTTCGTGATAATTAGCCATATAGCCGTCTGCAACCAGCCAGGGGACAGGCTGGACGCCGTATCTTTGGGGATGAAGCACAAGAAAGGGGGTATGACCCCAATAGCCCACGCCTAAAACGATATCAGGCTCGAACCAGCGGTAGTACCATTCCTTTTCCTGGGCCGATTCGAAATGGACAGAATTTACTTCCACGCCGGCCTGCTCGAGTCCGAGATGCAGCAGATGTCCCTGGGTTGCCAGGCCCGCAGGCGAGGGGGGATAATCGTAAAGAACAAGTACTTTCATCGTGTACTCCTTTTTTTATACGCCCGGAGAAATTCAAGGCTTCCCAAAACACCAGAAAGCTTCCCGGCGAGGGGTTGTTCGGGCTTCGAAGCTGTCCGGGGCAAAACCGTAAATGTTCGTAATAATATGGTATTTTTTCTTCCAAATGACATCGTTCAGTCTTGTGTTCAAATCTGCATCGTTAACGGCTCGAGGCAGATAATTTCCATTGCCGTCCTCGTAGGCGAATCTCCATACCTGTTTTGCTGATATTTTTTCCCTTAGCCACAGCGACATAACCGCTTCGCCTGTTTCCTCGTGTCTTCGATGATGGGTATATTCACTGCGAATTCCGTGAGTAATCACCAGGTTGAATATGTCAGAAGGCAGCAGCTTTGTTATCAATTCCTGAATGTGCCGGCTGTCCTGGGGCTGCTGCTGGGGTTCATCATCAAGGTCTCCCATAACACCGGTTGCGCCAAGCTCTTCGAGGGCCTTATAGAATTTAGGAGAGCGATCCGGGTCGTTTGCCCGGCACAGGGTTATTACCTTCCAGTCGGCTTCCGGGTGCATCAGTATAGTTCCGCCCGCCCATAGTGTTTCATCATCCGGATGTGCTACGATTACTGCGCATTTACTGCTTTGGTTGATATAGCTTATGGCCCTGGAATTTTTCATTTTTTATTTCTTTCAATTCATACAGTCGTTATGTGGGCACTTAAGAACAAAATCCAATAGCTGCTGAAAATCTGCCGTTGCCAAACATATACGAGAATCTGCCGCGCCATAATATATGAAAACTTTACCGTCTTTCTTTATCCAGCCGCAGGGAAAAACAACATCGTCAACGTCCCCTTCACGTTCGTAGGGAGTTTTGGGCCCAAAAATCCATTCATCTGTACGTCGAATGAGCTTTGTCGGATTCTCCGGGTCTAACAGAGCAAGACCAAGACGATAAATCGAGCCGGAGGCGGTTGTACGGACACCATGATAGAGAACAAGCCAGCCAGAATCCGTATGCATAGGTGGTGCACACAGGCCTATTTTATTCGCATCCCACCATCCCCCTTCTCTTGCTCTTATAATCTCCTGGTGCTCACCCCAGTGTTTAAGGTTTGGAGAAAATGATATCCATATATGAGCGCCGAGCAGGGCTGACCTTGGTGTTGGTCGATGGAGCATAGCCCAGAGACCGTTAAAGGTAAGGGGGAAAAGAGCCGCATCCTTGTCTTCGGGCGGCATCACCGGGCCGAGGCGCTGAAAGGTTTTAAAGTCTTCGGTCATTGCCAAAGATACAAGTGGTCCGCCTTTTGAGTATGAAGTATAGCATACAGCCCATTTATTCATTTGTTCAATCCAGGTTATACGGGGGTCTTCAATTCCCCAAATTTCCTCCGGGTATTTTTCTGGTTCGGGTTTAAAGGTAGGATTCGGGTCTATTTGCCAATCTGTGATTCCGTCCGTGCTTTTTGCTGCGGTCAGATGAGAGATACCCCTGTAATCTTCGACACGAGCCAGGAGGATTGTATCATCACCGAGTTTTGCAGCGGCCGCGTTAAAAACTGAATTTGCTTTATAGGGCCATTTATCAACCGAAAGTATCGGATTGTCGGGGTATCTTTCAAAAAGCTCATAATTTGAATTCAGGGCCATAAATTTTCTCCAACAGCATATAAGTTATTTTCCTTTTTTAAATGGTCTGACGAGATTCTCGAAGCTGTACCTCGACCACCATTTTTTTCTTATCGGTATCACTCCTTTTTCCACGAAACCTACTTCCTCTATGGTGTAGAAGGCTTTTGGATTGCATCTTTTGACCATCTCAACGACCTCGGCGACCTGTTTTCTTGGCACGACGGTAAAGACAATTTTGACTTTTCCGTTCGCACCCTCACCGTTGACACTGGTTACGCCATAATTTGCGGATCTTAGAGAGCTGACCAGCTCGTCTGCCTGTTTTCTGGTAACAACTCTTAACATAACAATGCCCAGAGAAAGTCTTTCCGCTATAAGGATGCCGACATAATTACCCGTTGCAAATCCGCCTGCGTAGGCAATGTAACATACAGGATTTGACAGATTTTTCATTATCTGCCCGATAGCCAGCAGCCAGATGAGTATCTCAAAAAAACCCACCACGGGTGCGAGATACTTCATACCTCTGGAGATAAATATCACCCTGACGGTTCCCATACTGACATCTGCAATTCTTGCTACGAATATCAGTGAAGGAATAACCAGCCAGGCATAAATTGTCGAGTTGAGCAGTAACGTTTCACTCATAAAAATATCCTCTTATTTACCGAGCCTGTAAATGTTCGATTATATAAAATTTTCGAAGTTAATGTTTGAAAAAAAAGCTCTAAAGGCTTGCAAAAGCCATGTCGGCAATAGTTCAAAAATAAAACAGCACTATCCGTGACAACTTTAATCTAAAAGACGATAGCGGCGTAGCCAACGCTCTCTGAGCCAGGGGTTCCCATCCTTTTGGTTATCACCGAATTGCTGTCGGTATGCTCGAGAAGGATCCCTTCGTTTTTATCAAGCTCTTTGACCGCAGCGACGGTAGCGGCGGCGGCGCCCGGCCCGCAGGCGTTGCCGTTTTCGGCTGCCTCGGTCAGCATCTTTTGCGTTTCAAGCTTAAGTGCCAGGTCGATGAACCTTTTGTCGTTTACCTTACCGGCCCAGTCAAGCGCCTCCTTACCGGTCCCCATCGGTGTAAAGCCATACCTCGGCCCGTAATGAGTAAGGTCGGTAGAGCCTATACATACGATAGTTTTATATTCCCTGCTGATAATCTGTCCGATGCTGCTTCCGAGTGTCACGGCCTGCTCGGTTGGCGGGACCACGATTGGTACTATCCTGGCCCCGGCAAAGAGATGCTGGACAAAGGGGACCTGTACCTCGATACTGTGCTCGGCACTGTGGGCCTGAGTGTCGGCCACCGCCTGTCCGGTTGAGATTATCAGCTCCGCCAGCTCATCATCGACAGCAGCTTCACCCAGAGGACTGAGCCAGTGTCCGCTGTCATAGACTGCGGGTGAGCTGCCGAAGTACCCGTGAGCGGCTCCGAAAATTATAAAGGTATCGACCTTTTGGTTCTTTTGTTTGACTGCGGAGAATACCATAGCCGCAAGCCTTCCGCTGAAGGTCCATCCGGCGTGAGGGACAATACCGCCGTCTATATAGTCGGGCAGCTCGCGGGTTATCTTGGCCTGTTCGAGCATCTGTTGAATCTCTTCGATGCAGGAATTTTTGTGGGCGGGATAAAACTGGCCTGATACAATCGGTTTTCTGCTTTTCATTTTATTCACCTCGAAGCTTGCAATTTTCAATTGCCTTCGTTATTATTGCCTTTTGGCTGTGAATCATAAACATTTTAACATCGAAGAACGGAAAATCAAATGGGTATCGGCGAAAAACCAAGAGTTGCTGTGGTGATAGGCTCGGACAGCGACAAGGACGTTATGAAAAGCTGTGTCGAGGTTCTGAAAGACTTAGATATTCAACCTGTGGTACGAGTAATCTCGGCCCACCGAACTCCGGAAGTTGCGGCTGAATTTGCCGAAAAAGCCTCTAAAGAGGGGATTAAGGTGATCATTGCCGGTGCCGGTATGGCAGCGCATCTGGCAGGAGCAATTGCCAGCAGAACTACAATCCCCGTCATCGGCGTGCCTTTATCATCGGATACGGGGCTTATGGGGATTGACGCCCTTTTAAGCACGGTTCAGATGCCGCCCGGCGTGCCGGTAGCAACGATGGCAATAGGCAAGGCCGGAGCAAAAAACGCTGCTGTCCTGGCAGCACAAATC
>DUZQ01000111.1 GCA_013349435.1 Planctomycetota bacterium
AAACAAACTGCTCGAAAATTTCTACAAGATTGAAGTCTTGCGGCACAGTTCGAACGAGCAAATACGTCAGGCGTCATTTTCGAAACTGAAACATATAAAGAGGTTCGTGCACCGTCAGAAGCTTAAGAAGAAGGTAGATTCGACACTGAAGAATCTACGAAACCGCTAACTTGGGATGTTTCAATAGATTATTAGAATTAAATAATCAAAATTTTCTAAATTAGGCGGATAAAACACTACAATAAATTGAAGGGATAACTATGACCCCCAAGATGTGACATGAGGGCTAAATAAGTGGAACCCGGAGCGTTGGCCGGGAACGAATTAACAAATAACAAAGCCCCAATTCAGGGCAGGTTTTGGGGGTTTGTGCGTTTAATAATGTTTGTTGGACAGATCCTTCGACCCTTCGGCTGCGCTCCCGCCTTCGCCAAGGTACCTAAGGCACAGGCTTCGGCGGGCAAGCAGGATGCTGCATAAAACTAGATTCCGCATCAAGTGCGGAATGACATAAAAAATTGAGATTGCCACGTCGCGGACTTTGACCTCTCCTCGCAATGACCCCCGGAGCGTTGGCCGGGGGCTAATTTTTTTATTGCGGATGAGAGGATTCGAACCTCCACGTCCTTTAGGGACACAGGCACCTGAAGCCTGCGCGTCTGCCAGTTCCGCCACATCCGCGGCCGGATAATTTTTAACTATTTATTCAGCCGGCGTCAAGTCTTTTCAGATAAATCAGGCAGGTAGAAAGAGGAAGGTTTCTGAATTTTCGGGGATTTTTGCAAATCGAGCGGCGGGGCGGGAAGTTGATTTTTCGGGCAGGGGCGGTTAGACTGGCGGAAAAGTGATGTTTTAAGGGGTGTTGATATGAGATATGCGAAATTTGTTTTGGTATTAGCAGGTTTGGTTTTTGTGTGCGGGACGGCGGCTGAGACGAGGACGACGAAGGTGAGGATGATTCCGAGGCCGCCTAAGGATACGAGGAACAGTCTTTACGTATCGAACCGTGAGCCTTTGACGGTGAGTCCTTTTGTTAAGCTGCCGATAGGGTCGATTGAGCCGAGGGGGTGGCTTCGGCGGATGCTCGAATTGCAGGCTGAGGGGATGGTCGGGCATCTGGATGAGCTGAGCAAGTGGTGCAAGTCTGAGGGTAATGCGTGGCTTAGCCCGGAGGGCGAGGGGCACAGTCCGTGGGAGGAGCTGCCTTACTGGCTGAAGGGATATGGCGATATGGGGTATGTGCTGGGCGATGAGAAGATTATTAAGGAGGCGCGGAGGTGGATTGAGGCGATTCTGGCGAGTCAGACGGAGGATGGATGGTTCGGGCCGAAGTCGAATAAGACCAAGCTGAATGGTGAGCCTGATATGTGGCCTAATATGATAGCGCTGAATTGCCTGCAGTCGTATTATGAGTACAGCGGGGACGAGCGGGTGATACCTTTTATGAAGAAGTATTTTCGGTGGCAGCTTTCGGTGCCTGAGGAGGATTTTCTTCAGCGCTCGTGGCAGAAAAAGCGGGCGGGTGACAACCTGGCAAGTGTCTATTGGCTTTATAACCGGACTGGGGAGGAGTGGCTTTTGGAGCCGGCGAAGAAGATTCATAAGCATACGTCGAACTGGACGGAGGGGGTGGCGAGCTGGCACGGGGTGAATATTGCACAGTGCTTTAAGGAGCCTGCGGTTTATTATATGCAGGCGAATGAGGAGAAGTTCAAGGATGCTGCGGAGCGGAATTACCAGACGGTTCGAGGGATTTACGGGCAAGTGCCGGGAGGGATGTACGGTGCGGATGAGAACTGCAGGGAGGGTTACTATGGGCCGAGGCAGGCGACGGAGACGTGTGCGATGGTGGAGTTTATGTACAGTGCGGAGACGATGGTGCTGATTACGGGCAATCCTGTGTGGGCGGACCGGTGTGAGGATGTTGCGTTTAACTCTTTTGCGGCGGCGCTGACGGCTGATATGAAGGCGCTGCATTATCTGACAGCGCCAAATTTGACTCGGCTGGACCGTTTTGAGAGGGAGCCGGTGTTTGATAACGGCGGGTGTATGCTGGCATATAGTCCGTGGATTTACCGTTGCTGCCAGCATAATGTTTCGCACGGGTGGCCTTATTATGCGGAGAATTTGTGGGTGGGGACGTCGGATAACGGAGTTTGTGCATCGCTTTATGCGGCAAGTAAGGTCAGGGTGAAGGTCGGCGACGGGCAGACGGTGGAGATTGAGGAGAAGACGGAGTATCCGTTCGGCGAGGAGGTCGAGTTTGTGTTTCATACGGAGGAGCCGGTGAGATTTCCGTTTTATGTGAGGATACCGGGTTGGTGCGAGGGGGCGAAGATTATGGTTAACGGAAAGAGGCTGGGCAGTAAGTTTGTGGCGGGTTATTATACGGCGGTTGAGACGGAGTGGAGGGACGGTGACAGGGTGAGGCTGGTGCTGCCGGCTGAGATACGCTTGAAGGTGTGGCGGAAGAACAAGAATTGTGTGTCGGTGAGCCGGGGGGCTTTGACGTATTCGCTTAAGATTGGTGAGAAGTGGGTCCGGTATAAAGGAGAAAGCCATCGTCCGGAGAAATGGGAGAAGTGCAGCGATGGGGATTATAAGTGGGCTGCTTATGAGGTTCATCCGGAGAGTGCGTGGAATTATGCGCTTGTTCTGGATGGTGATGAGCCGGGAGATTGTTTCGAGGTTATTAAAAAGGATGTTTCTTGGCCGGAGGAGCCTTTTGCGTTTTCGGCGGCTCCGGTTGAGCTTCGTGCCAAGGCGAAGAAGGTGCCGGGATGGAAGGAGGATGATTATAATGTGGTGGGAGCGATTCCGGAAAGTCCGGTGGATTCGGATGAGCCTGTGGAGGAGATTGAGCTTTTGCCGATGGGCTTTGCGAGGCTCAGGATATCGGCTTTTCCGGTGGCGGGGGAGCTGCCGAAGGTTGAATGAGAGTTATTTAACTATCTTTGACTTTAAAGGCGTTATTATATACAAATTTTATTTAAGTCACTTCGGCAGAAGGTTAGGCGGTACCCGCCGAGTATGAGTGACATTGTGGTTTCGTTTTGTCAGCTTACAATCTGAAGGCTTGCCAGAGCGACGAATTTATCGTCGACTATTTCGAAGACACCGTCAAGTCCTGTTACGGTGAAGATTCCTCTGGTGGCCGGTGCGACATTGCAGAATATTAAACGATGTCCGCAGTCGGTAAGCAGCTTTCGGAGTTTCAGCAGCTTTGAGAGACTGGAGGAGGTGACAATATCAACGTCTGAGAAGTCAACGACAACATCGCAATCTCCTCTGTCTCGGACGACGCCGGTGGTGTTTTTGAGCTCTTCGCCCATTTCCGGTTCCTGAGGCAGCTCAACAAGGATGACATCATCCGACCAGTTCTGAATTCCCATTTTTTGATCTCCTAATAACTATGACCAATAATATTCAGCCTCTAAAAGTTTATCGACTAAAGAGGCAGGGGGGTTAAGGAAAATTTATGGAGTATTTAACTGGTTTTTATACAAGGATTTACGGCGTTTTGTTTTTTGCTTTATGCGGCTTTTCGGTGCTGGTTGGGGCATTTTTGAGCTTATGGTTTGGGTAGCTGGTTATTCGGTAAGTTCGGGAGTCGGAGTATTTTTGAGGTACGTTCAGGCAGTGAGTAGTGCGAATTTAACGGGATTGGCCTGCCGGGCCGAAGCGGCTGCGAAGAGCGAGACAGGGGGCGAGGATTAACTTGAATTAGTCTAAAACGCTGTGGGTGTGATGTTTTTTTCGTGAATTTTTTGAGTTTCTTACTTTTGGTAAATTATTACATTAACGAATTTACTTAGGCAAAGTCAAAAACTATTACTCGAACAGCCTTCGAATATCCTCGTCACTGATTTTTTCATCCGGTCGAATAGGCTCACCTCGCTGCCTGCGTAAGTGCTCTATAAACTCACCTATATTTCCGGGAGCGGATTTGACAATAAGTCCTATGGTGTAACGCATAAGAGATATATCTTCGCCGTCAATGTCACCCTTTATCAGGCCTGTCTGGTTGTCTTGATCTTTTTCCATCATCGAATTGAGCCGGTCAATAACATTCTGCAAGCTTCCGTATTCAATTCTCTGGCGTGCAGCCGGGTGATTGGCTATTTGTGAGTACGGCAGGCCCATTGCACGAAGCATATAAACCGCCTCGGCGGGCATGGCATCTGCGTGCTCGAAACCTTCCTCGAACTGTGGGCCGTAGCTGCGGCCGGGCAGCATTATGTGAGGCTTTTTTACAATAACGGTGCCTTTTCTGACAACCACCCTGTCACTTAAGCTGCTGTGCTGTGCTGTGAACAAATACGGCAGCTCCATATCTGCGAATGTGAACAGAGTCTGCTCATACTCTCTTACAATCTCGGTTTTGCGCCAGTATTCTTTGAATTTGCTTTTGTTGAAATCCTGCATAAGAGCTTTCTGCTAATTCAGGTACCTATAATTGTTGTTTCTGCTTATTAATCACGTCGGTTGTATATACCATTTTTAACAATTTCAGTTCATTTTTTCAAGTGATTTGTCTTCAAACCAGGGAGACCAGAGAATTCACAGCTCTTTCGAGTATAACGAATGTTCGCTGCAGCGGGATGGTTAGAGCCTGCTTAATGCCTTGGAAAAGTAAAACCTTGGCAGTTCAGGCAGATTCCTGTAAAATCATTTAATTCAAATGGGGAAATTTTGGTTTGTTAGAGTGTAAATGGGAAATCCAAGATAAATCCAGATTTTCTGAATAATTTATCCTTCGGCGGCGACTTACATAAATGGTGTTTGGTGATAATTTCCTTTAGAAAGGTAACGATTATGTGCAATCTTAGAAGAAAGGCAGCGCTTGGTATGCTCGTTTGGCTGATTTTAGTACCGGTCTGTCTTTCTCAGACGGACAAAGTGCATTCCGGCCGGGAATTGGTTGTGGCGGTAACAGAAAGAGACAACGACGAGAAGCCCGAAGAGATTCAAGTCAAAGAGGCATCACCCGGTGTAATAACTGCCGAGCTGACCAGCAACGCAGCAAGTCAACCCCGAATACTCCATTTTCCGAAAGACCGCTCGCTGGGCAGGGTCACGTTTGCCGATGCTGATATACAAGAGACTCGCTATGATTTTCATTTCTGGTATGGTCAACCCGAATATAAAGAAGCTAAAGGCAATGTTGTCATGCCGCCCGGAAAAGAGGCAGCGCTGTTTCTCTATAAGGATTCGTTTAGAGATTTGTCGCCGCTATTGGAACTAAAGCCGGATGATCTGTTCATGCTTTGCACGATGTCAACGTTTCATAAGCACTCGTTCTCACAGCGAAACATGGAGCATATTGCACACCTGACCGGCTTGAAGATATTCAGGATTCGTAGTATAGGTAATTCAATCGAGAATATGAAACCCATCACAAAGCTGCAATCATTGGAGAAGTTAATATTGCCGCGTGGAACAACGAACAGGGGATTATCATACGTATCCCAGATCAAGAGCTTGAAAAGATTAATCTTTGCTCCGAACAAGGTAACAAACGCAGGTATAAAACGTTACCTTCCGAAACTGACTAATCTTGAGTATCTGGCATTATATGGCGGAACAATGAATGACGGCTGCCTGCAATGTCTTGCGGATTTACCATCACTTCGGGAACTTAGTCTTAATAGCGGAAACTTTACTGATGCCGGGCTGTCCCATGTTAAGAAATGCTCGTCACTGCGAACTCTCGATCTTAACCATCTGCCTATTACAGATGTAGGATTGCGTCATTTGTCAGCCCTTACGGGGCTGGAAGATTTAAGTCTCTACAACACGGAGGTTACCGATCGTGGCCTGGTATATCTGAAATCGATGCCTTCCTTAAAGAAACTGGGTATCGGAAAAAGGGGCCAGGAGGACCAGATTACAGATGCCGGGATGGTGCATTTGGCTCAGATCGGTTCATTAGAACAATTAGAACTTCCAGGAGGTATTACAGATATAGGTATGGCTCACATCGCTAAGTTAAAGAACCTCAAGCATCTTGCGGGCAGTGGCAGTACCGACACCGCACTGGAGTATATATCCAAGCTTCAATCCCTGGAATATCTACACACCGGCAGCCCGGGTTACACAGATATCGGAATGAGCCATCTTGCCAAACTGACCAATTTGAAATACCTGCGTCTATCAGCAGAATCAATCACCAATGAGGGACTGGCCAAGCTAAAAACATTGAAGTCATTAGAAAGGCTTCAATTGACTAAGTGTGAAAAAGTTACGATCTCTGGTTTATCTGGTCTTAATGCGTTAAATAATTTAACTGAGTTAAATTTAAAACGAGGCATTATACAAGATAATTCAGGCCTGGATATTTCCGGATTAACTGGGCTTGAAGACCTTAGACTTAACGTCGAAGCTCCCATCTG
>DUZQ01000119.1 GCA_013349435.1 Planctomycetota bacterium
ACCCAAACAAACCCAATTTTTCTTTGTCATCCCGGCCTACGAGCCGGGATCCAGAATCGAGTCTCGAGCGACAAGTGACGAACTTACGTGCCTTAAGGCAACAAACCCAATTTCACCCAAAATAGAGGAAGATAACCCGACAAATTTACACCATATATACTCAACTGATTGAATTTGCCACGTTCAGGACATCAATCATTTGGGGTACATCGTGCACACGGACTATTGAGACGCCTGCGCCGGCGGCCAGTGCGACCGATGCCGCTGTTCCGAAAATCCTCTCGGCTGGTTTTGTCTTGCCGGTCAATTCCCCAATAAAACGTTTTCTGCTGACACCTACCAGCACCCGATACCCGCCGGCGACGAATTTGTCCAGGTTCCGCAAAAGCTCAAGATTATGCCCGGTCGTCTTGCCGAATCCAATGCCCGGGTCGATGAAAATCAACTCCTTTTTAATTCCGAACCCTTGCGCCCGCTTCGCTCTGCCTGTCAAAAAATCCAGCACCTCAGCGACCACATCGTCATATTGAGGTTCAACCTGCATCGTCGCAGGCTCGCCCTGCTTATGCATCAGCACGACCGGCACCTTTCTTTCGGCAGCAAGCTCGGCCATGTCGTCACCAGCCAGCGCGCCGATATCGTTAATCATAGCTGCACCGGCGTCCAGGGCGGCTTTTGCAACGGCAGCATCGGTCGTGTCGATGCTGATGGGGGTATCGATCTTACCGACCAATCGCTCGATTACGGGAATTGCCCTTTTTTTCTGCTCGTCTGTGCTGACCGGCTCGGAACCCGGCCGGGACGATTCGGCGCCCACATCGATTATCGCAGCTCCCGCTCTTGCCATACCGACCCCGTGTGCAACGGCTTTATCGGCATCGAGAAACTCACCGCCGTCGCTGAACGAGTCCGGCGTAACATTCAAGACACCCATTGCGACACAGCCTGCGGAAAAGTCCAGCCTGCCGCCGGGCCAGGTTAATATGTCGGTTTTGCTCATACCGGATTACTATTCCGCTAAAGTTTGACTATGGTTATGCAAGATGACTGGATTCCGCATCAAGTGCGGAATGACAATGCTTTAGCCATCTTGCACCTTAAATCCGATCCCTTTTAATTTCGCCGCAAGATTTTCCTTGGGCTGCTTAAAGACAATTCGCGTATTTTGGAATTCCCTTCGTGCCGGATACTCTGCCCGCAGGTTGTTAAACCACTTTGCCCTTTGTTCGGGCGGTACAATCAGGATCTCCCGCGTGTTGAAGTCATCCCGATTGACGGCATAAATCTGCTGGACAGTGTTATGGATAATATTCTGCTCGGGTCCTGATTCGGGGTCAATGATAATTTCAGCTATATCGGGCGCGGCTAAAAAATCATCGGTGGTGTGTTCGGGTTTGACTCCAAAATATTTACAGGCGGCCTGATATAGCATTATCAGACCTGCGACTTTGCCGTCGAGCGAATAGCCGGCGATATGCGGCGTGGATAACTCCGCTTTAAGCAAAAGCTCATTATCAATATTAGGCTCATTTTCCCACACATCCAAAACAGTGCCCGCGAGTTTTCCTGAGCGTATAGCGTTCTTTAAGGCCTCGGTGTCGGCGACGGAGCCTCGGGCGGTGTTAATGAAAAACGCGCCGGCCTTTAGCTTGTCGAAAAAAGCTTTGTCAGCTAAGTGGAAGGTCTTATCAACGCCTTCGTATGTAAGCGGTGTGTGCATCGAAATAAAATCACAATCGTAAAGCCGGTCCAGGGGCAGATATTTCGGGTCGTTCGTTTTTCTCTGTAAGGGCGGGTCATTTAAGAGTACCTTCATACCGACAGCGCCGGTCTTGTCGGCGACTCTGGTGCCGATTCGGCCCGCCCCGATGATACCGATTGATTTATCCACCAAATTGAATTTGTATTTTTTTGCAACGGCAAGCATCGCGGCGATGACATATTCGGCGACGGAGTTTGCATTTGAGCCGGGGGCGTAGGCAAAGCCGACGTGGCTGCTTTGCAGAAACTCTATATCGACATGCTCAAAACCGCTCGTCGCTGAGCCGACGAACTTAACGCCGCTTTTTTTTAACAGCTCTTCATTGACCTTTGTAACACTTCGGACCAACAGGATGTCGGCGTTGAGCGCGGCATCGGCGGTTATCTCGCCGGCGGGCACAGCCGTTACATCGCCGAGCGATGAAAAACACTCACAGGCAAAAGGAATATTCGCGTCTGCAATTATTTTCATAACCGTAGTATATCGAAAGAGGCATTTAATGGATAGTGTTTAGTCAATCGCCGGCGCCGGCTTTGGTTATAACTCGTAGCCGGGGATATTGGCGTTGCAGTTGGGGCAGGAGCTGTCGGTGATTCTGTTATTTCTGATTGTATAGCCGATACGTTCGATAAGTATGTGGCCGCAGTTGTGGCAGAATGTGCTCTCGGCCTGTGAGCCGGGCAGATTGCCTACATAGATATAATGCAGGCCGGCGGCCTTGCCAATCTGTGTTGCCTTTTCGAGAGTGGCGCCGGGAGTGGCGGTTTTGTCGTCCATCTTGTATTGCGGATAGAACCTGCTGACATGCCAGGGCACGTCCGGCCCGGCGTCGCTGACAATAAAATCGGCAATTTGCTTAAGCTCATCGTCGCTGTCGTTTTCGCCGGGGACAACCAGCGTGGTAAGCTCCAGCCAGATGTCGGTCTGTTTGGCAATATATCGAATCGTATCCAGAACCGGCTCAAGTTTCGCCTTGCAAAGGTCCTTATAATAATCTTCGCGGAAGGATTTGAGGTCGATGTTGATACCATCGAGCCACTCTTTGGCAAAGTCAACCGCCTCGCGCGTCATAAAGCCGTTGCTGACAAATACATTTGCAAGACCTTTTGCTTTTGCCAATCGGCCGGTGTCGGCTGCAAGCTCCATAAAAATCGTCGGCTCTGTATATGTATATGCAATGCTCGCACAGCCGGTGCGAACAGCGGCATTTACGATGTCGGCCGGTGCGTATGCCTGGCCTTCTATATCACCCTCAGATGCCTGCTGGCTGATTTGCCAGTTCTGGCAGAAGGTGCACTTAAAATTGCAGCCGGGTGTTGCGATTGAGAAGCTCTTAGTGCCCGGCTGAAAATGAAACAAAGGCTTTTTCTCGATTGGGTCAACGTTGGCGGCACAGACCTTGTCATAGACAAGTGAATACAGCACCCCGTCGATATTTTTCCTCACACCGCATCTGCCCGTTTTACCTGCGGCAATCCCGCACCGCCAGTTACACAGATTGCACCGGACTTTGCTGTCTTCAACTGATTGCCACAAAACCGCCTTCTTCAATTTGTGTCCTTCTCTTACATTCTGTCCTTGGTCTGAAGCACGGCCAAACAAGTTTGACCGTGGCACCCATATTTAGGTTGTTATCTGACCTTTAGTATTTGGGTGCCACTGTCAAGCGTTAGCTTGGCAGTGTTCTTTTTCTGACATCGTACGGCTTCCGCATTTAACAAAACCGCAACACCCTAATCAACCCCACCATTGATGCCATTTCTCATTACCTGCCACCACCAAGGCTTATGTTTGTTGGAATCTAAGCTGTCAAGCTCTTTAATAAGTTGTTTTCTGGTCTCACAAGCATTCTTGACGATCGTTAATTTATCTTCTTCTTTTGCAGCATTTGTTTTTATCAGTTGGTCGAGTTTCGCGGAAGAGGGTCTATTACGCGATTTTGCATGCACTAATTCATTTCTGTACTTCACCAACTTTACAAGAAGTTCAAAAGCTTTGCTACCAGTGTCAAATTTTTTACCGGTTACTAATTGAGGAACGATAACCCATTTGGGCTTGAGGTCAAGCTTGTCTATATGGTTTTTCACAAATTTACCGGATAGGTTTTGGGCGGCATAATCATAGATAAAAGCTTCCATACACATAGCAGCAAAGACTACGACAATGGCATAGGACTGTTCCATAGCCTCTATTTCATCCCGAGCCATAACTCTTCCCAGACCTATGCTCATGACCCCATTTTTCTGGAGTTCATCAACAACATTTTCACATTGTGTATACTTCTTACAGCTTTCAACATATCTATTGTGGTGTTCCTTGCAGATTCTCAAATATAGAAAGCTCTTTATATCGACTCTGTCCTTTTGTTTTCTATTCACTGTCACTATTCTCTCAACAAAACTGAAAAACCTTTTGGGTTTTAACACGGCCAAACAAGTTTGACCGTGGCACCCAAACTTGGGGAGTTACTTATCGTGTATATCCGGGTGCCACTGCCAAGCGCCAGCTTGGCAGTGCTCTTAACTATTTTACTTTACTGGATAACTCTAAAATCTATCGGTACCGGCCCGGTACCTTCGCCACTCCAATCAAGGGCACTTGAATAATGCCACTGGAAAGGGTGGCTAACCAATTTGCGACGAACAGGGTTATTATGAATATATCTTATCACATTTACAACCGAGTTATCTGATTTAATATTTCTGTCATACCCCCCGCCTGCCTGCCAGAAGCGGTATGGTCGTCCCTTCTGCCCTGTGGCGAACTTCTTGAGACTGACGGATTGCTGCTTGATGTGTCTAATGGCTTTTCGAGAGACAGACTGTTTTATCGTTTGGAGAATCGACGATACGGAGTAACCCCGAACCTTTGGATAAATAATCAGGTGGACATGCTCCGGCATGAAAACGTAAGCCCACAAATCAAAATTATGCTTGCTTTTAGCAAGCATAATTGCCTGAGATAAATAGTCGCAATACGTGGGATTTTTAAGCAACGGTTGATGCTTATAGCAACTGAATGTTAACTCGTGGGCGTGCCCGTGAATATTATAACGTTTGCATTTTTTTCGGTAGATTTCCTTTATGTCCATGTTCCTATTATAATGTCAAAAGCACGGCCAAACAAGTTTGACCGTGGCACCCGTAATAATGATTTTGTTGTACATATTGGGTGCCACTGTCAAGCGTTAGCTTGGCAGTGTGAAACACCTTGTGTTTTGCTGAGGGTGAAGGATTGGCAAGCTGAAGTATTATAGAATCCCGTATGCCTTCGCCAGGATTTTGATTGGGTGGATGACCTTTTTGCCTGTTAGCAGCTCAATCTGCATCTTGCAGGCGGCGCATTCGGTCATCGCGTATTTCGTATCGACGGCGTTGAAGGCTTCTACCATATCCCCGGCGATATCGACGGACAGGTCGAAGTTTTTCTTTTGCATCCCGAAGGTCCCGGCCAGGCCGCAACAGCCGGAGTTTATGTCTGTTATTTTTGCATTTGTTAGTTCTGTCAGCAGTTCGATGCCTGCTCCCGCCATACCCAGAGCGAACAGGTGGCAGGGTGTGTGATAGGCAAATTCCTGAGATTCTTCACTTCGCTCAGAATGAAATGTTTGTTTTTCCGACATTTTCGTTCTCAACTTGCCTTGTCTGTGCAGGTCCTGAAGGTAACTCATAAGTTCGTAGGTGTTATTCGAGATTAATTTGGCGTCTGCCGAATCGATTAAAAGGGGCAGGTCGCTGCGAAGGCAAAGTGCCGCACTCGGCTCCGAGCACACCACGTTGTAGCCGGCTCTGACAAGTTCAGAAAGATTTTTTACAATATAGGCCAAATCCTTACGGGCGGTCTTGACATCGCCATAGACTATGGCGGGAAGCGGTGCGGGCAGTTGGCTCGGCAGCACCACTTCGATATTATTATGCAATAAGCACTTTATAACCGCAAAGCCTAATTCGTGGTCGTTGTAATTGGCGTAGCTATCGACAAAGTATGCGACCTTATCCACCGGGCCGGTGACGGGTCCGGCCTTATATAAGTACCTTCTTCCCTTGGCAAGGAATGAACCTCTTTGAAATTTCGGCAGTGTTCTTCGCATATCAAGGCCGGTAAATTTTTCCAGAAGCCACCTGAAGGCCCGGAGGCGCATTGTCAAGTTGCTTATCGGTGCAAAGCAACTTCCCAAAACGCTCAGATACCGATTCTGCGCCAATGTCTTCTCGGCGCGTGTAAGTCCTTTTCGTTTTGCATACTCGGTGCGCGCCTCGATGATTAGTTTTGAAATATCTACGCCGGAGGGGCACTCGACCGAGCACATCTTGCAATTTATGCAAAGGCCTAAAATGCTTTTGAATTCGTCCGACTCAAAATCCTCTTGTTTCAAGACACCTGTTATCCAGGCGCGCAGCAGATTCGCCTTTGCCCTTGAACAAGCCAACTCGGTTCCCAAAGCCCTAAATACCGGACAC
>DUZQ01000137.1 GCA_013349435.1 Planctomycetota bacterium
GTTCTGTCGATTCGGATGAGAGGAAACGATTCGCACCGTTTGCCCAGTGCCTTTAAGTTCCTGCGACAAGAGTAGGGGATAAACCGTCGTGCCATCGGCATAGATTATGGCGTCGTCCTCCACAGTGTTAAAGACCGCCTCGGCGAATTTGTCCGGCCCGGTGCAATTTGTCTTCCAGGGCCGCAAAAACCACTTGTAGTCATCCCGGTACGGAATCGTCCGCTTTACCGGCAAAACAAAGCCCGCGTGCCTGGCCGCAAGAGGTGCCGCAGCGTATATGCAGACCGGTACCAAGGTAAACACGAACACCATATAACGCAGAGACCGCCGGGCCGAAAAAGCGAAAAACCACTTGAAGCCGACACCTATCAGGATGCAGACCAGACTATAAAATGGCAGAAAAAAAGCGTACCTGTCGGGCACCGTGTACCGAAAGGCAAAGAGGAAAAACATGACCAACAGTGACAGGAGCACGTATCTGTAACCTTTGCTCGGGGCCACCCGCCCGAGCGCATACAAGCCTGCAAGGCATAACAATGCGTTGGGCGTGGAGAAGTTGTACAGGATAAAAATTGAGTTTTCCTTCATGAGCTTGGTTGACAACGAGGCATTAAGCACAGCTCCCCGCCAGCTATTTCCAAACAGCGCCGAGGCCAAAGTGCCGCTTAAGCCACCGCTCTCAATCAGGTTCCTTATTATCAGGTATTCGTATGGCAAGGCGCCGACGACCCAAAGCAACACGCAAACACCGACCCACTTGACCCCTACTTCCCTGCGGGCCGTCAACACAACAAGAAAAACAACATAACAAACAAAGGCAATGGAACCCCACATATGGGCCGCTACCGCAAGCCCGTTAAACAGCGCCAGTAAATACAAGAAGCGCACCTGCCTCCTTTCAACGTACAGAAACAGTACCGTAAGCTCTGCCAGAAACAAAGCAATATACAACATGTAGGTTTCGGCAATAGATGAGAATTGCCAGGTGGTCCAGCACAGGCCGAATGTAACGGCGGCCAAAACCGCAGGTAAGTTGACCCCCAGCCAAAGCCGAAGCAGAAGAAAAAGGTTGGCCACGGCAAGCGCACCGGCAACAGCCGAAATCAAATTCACCCGATGTGTGAACTCGCCGAGCGGGATGTGCTTGACCGCTATCCCGATGAGGTGATAAAGCGGATGTGCAAGAGCCAGTCCGAGCCTGCCCTCAATATCGTTGTGCAGTATCCGGTATTGATACATCCCGCTGTCCTGCCACAGGGAACCCGGAGCACAACTAATTACGTAAAAAGCAAGAGCGACAAAGAAAACCGCTGCGTAGCTTCGCCAGATACTTATTTGTTTGCTTGACACTTTTTGCACAAACCAAGTGTGATTTAATAGAAGACGCTGTGAATCCAGGCACTAAGGTCTCTGCCGTAACGAATTATAACCAAAACCATAATTGCCCACACGCAAACCGCCGCCTGGAACGGCCTGTCGCGCCATATCAAATCGGCCGGGCCTTCGTACAAACCCTTCATTGAAATCATCGCGAACCGGAAGACCGCATAAACCGTTACCGGCAAAGTGTAAACAATGTAATTTGTCCCGAATTGAGCGACCGTTGTCTCGCTGAGACCGTAGAACAAGAACGAAACCACCGCTATAGCTGCAGAGAGCGTAATAAGATGGGTCAACAGTTCAGGATTGTACTCGACTAAAATAGGGCGGTGCTCCTCCGCGTCGCTCGCATCGCCAACCATAACAATCTCACCGTACCGCTTGCAAAAACCCATGAATAGGCATATCGTGAACATGCAAATAAACAGCCATGGACTGATGAGCACCTTTATTGCGATAGCACCGGCAGCGGCCCGGAGGACGAAACCCAAGGCAATGCATATCACATCTATCAGCGCCACGTGCTTAAGAAACAGACTGTACATAAGCTGAAGCAGCAGAAATACCACAACGGTTCCCATCAGGGCTACCGAAACTCTCTGTGCCAATATCACGGCTCCGGCCGAAAACAATATGGCTTCTATCAGCGCCGCCCGTGTGCCCATCTGTCCCGACGGCAAAGGGCGATTCCGCTTCACGGGGTGCGCCCGGTCGCTCACCCGGTCTTTGATATCGTTTATGACGTACGCGCCGGACGAAGCCAGACAAAACGCCGCCGCCGCCGCCAATGCCGCGGCCCAGGCATCTGCGCGGTACATCTGCTGACCGAAGACGAGCGGCAGAAGCACCACCACGTTCTTGACCCAGTGGTGTGGCCTGGCAATTGTCACAAGAGACACTGTATCCATCCGACTTCCATCAAACCTCAATACCCAAAGAGCATCCGTTAGCGCAACAATCCGACCTTCCAAATCTTGATCGGCGTCCTTTTCTCGTAATCGGCTGTCGCCAGCATCGAACCGTCCGGCGAAAATACTACGCTCGAAATCGTACGGTGACCAGACTTTATTGAGGCAACCGGCTCTCCCATCCGGGTATCCCACAACCACACCTTTGAACCAGGCTGGCACCCGGCAGCAATGAACCTTCCGTCAGGACTTGAAACAATACAGGTAACGCGCTGTGGGTTGCGGGCCGACCCCTGGCCCCCGTCCATAGTAAAACGCCGCACAACTTCCCCGGTATCTGCGGCCAAACCATAAACGCACGTGCCTAATCCCGCCGCATAAATCATCCCGCCATCAGGCGAGAACGTCACAACAGTCAACCCTTCTGATTCGCCGACCTCGAGTTGCCAAAGGAGTTGCCCGGTCTGAGTATCCGCCGCCACAATCCAACCCTTGGCTTTCGCACCAACCGCAGCTATCAAAGCGCCTGCGTCGGATATGCTGATATCCTTCAGGGATAAACCCGAGCTTATTACTCTTTCATCAATGCCCTTCACAGACATAAAACCCGGCTCAACAAAGGCAAATTGAATACCTCCCGCCGGAACCGAGCTCGACAGTGCCGCCGCCGCATATTTGCCCGCAGGGCTGGCACGCAGCAAAAGGCACCTTTGCCCGGGCTCAAACGCCAGACGCCTTGTTCGGTCGGCCACGTTCAAATCTGATACCAGGACATACTCACCATCGAACACTGACAGAACAAGACCGCCATCCATTACCGCCACCTTGTCTGTGTTTAGCTGAATCTCGAGCGGCTCGTTACTCAATTCGCCCCAGTTCCATGAGCGTATCTTACCGTCGGCGGAGACCGCTGTCAGCCGGCCGCCGGCAGAGCAGAGTCTGATAACACCGCTGCCCGGCGCAGCCAGCTTCTGCACAACCTGCGACCGAAAGCTGCCAACCAGCGTCAGGGCAACAACCACTCCGAACGTAATCGCCAGAAAAAGCAGCGGAACCTTCTTCTTGCCATCATCGGAAGCCATTTTTCCTTCTTAAGTCACACAATCTCACCTTCTTTTTGTCGGCTGTTCTATTGCCGCTCTTTCGCATTTCCCCTCAAACCCGCTGACATAGCCCGATATTATGAGCAGGCAGAAGTCACAGCGTCACGGTCAAATACTCGGAATCGGCCTGGAAAAAGGCTGCGCCCTCGTACGTTGCCGGTATCAGCAGACAGTCGCCGGCCCGAAATTCAACCGAATCCGACGCCTCGCCTTTCACAACGCCGCAGCCGCTGATAATAATCAGCGTTTTCATCTTCGACGGCGAAAGCAGCACCTCACAGCTTTTGGCCTGATGACCTTTATCAATCGTAAAATGCCGGCTTTGGACAAGACGGCCCATGGTCGTCACCGGCAGGTCCAGACCGGACACGTCGAAATGTATGCTCTCAAGGGCTTCTTCGATGTGCAGCTCGCGGCCCTTGCCGGTCTGGTCAACCCTGTTCCAGTCAAACACCCGGTAAGTGGTGTCCGACGGCGTCTGGACCTCAGCGACAATGATGCCCGCCCCTATACTGTGTGCTGTTCCCGCCGGCAGGAAATGGCACTGGCCCGGCTCAACAGGCACTTTTTCCAGCAGGTCGGCCGCGGTTCCCGCTTGCGCCGCACTGGCAAATGCATCCCGTGTCACGCCTTTTTTCAAACCTTTATACAACACAGCGCCCGGCGCCGCAGACAGGATATACCAGCACTCGGTTTTGGGGTCACCTTTACCCATGCGCCGACAAGTTTCAGGGTCGGGGTGTACCTGAACACTTAGAACATCTTCGGCATCGAGGAATTTTATCAACAATGGAAATGGAAGCGAAAAATTCCGGTCGCCGGTTATCTGCTCGGGATATTGCTCGACCGCTGCCGCAAGTGTTTTGCCCGCAAGCTCACCATTAACAATGATCGACTTATCCTCAGGCAGGTCGGCCAACTCCCAGCTTTCGCCTATCTTCTCGCCCACTGGGATATCCTTGCCGAACACCTCGCGCAGCCTCTGTCCGCCCCAGATTCGCGGCTTGAAAATCGTCTTAAACTTCAACGGATAGGCCTTCATTGTGGGCATTTTAGCAGTCGTGCCATAGGTTGTCTACAAAGTGAAACGACCACCAGTTCGACACCCAGAGCCAGCACCACTGCCGGCCCGACTGAAAAATCAAAATAATATGCAAATAACAGCCCTATAAACGAGGCTAAAATGGCGACTATCCAAATCACTATCATTTGCAGGTGCAAGTGTAATCTAAAAATTGCTGAAATTGTTGCTGGCACTATTAGAAATGCAAAAACAACAACTATTCCGGCCATCTCGACAGACAAAGTGATAACAACGCCAAGCAAGACATAAAAAGCAAAATCCCAGAATACTGTACTTAAACTCTTTGCAGTTCCCTTTTGATAACTATTGGATATTGAAGCAATAGGTTTACGGGTAAGATAAAAGCAAAATCCTATAACTGAGAATACTGCTAAACTTACAATAATCTGTTCCCATCTCATCCATAAAAGGCTGCCGGATAATATATGCTGAATATGTTGATGGCCGCCGGGAGCAATACCAAGTAAAAAAAGAGCAGTGGCAGCTGCTATTGCATATGAAATACCAATAATTGCCTCAATCGATATTTGATTTATCCTGCTGCGGACAAAGGCGTAAAAGCCGGCTGCCAATAAAACACAGCCGAAAGAGCATACATAGACAAGAGCCGAATCACCGTGGGCCTTGAATATTGTATGGGCAGCTATCGAGCCAACTGCTGCCATTTGCGCTAAAGCAATATCGATAAAAATTACTTCTCTTTTGAGTACATGTGTTCCTAAATAACCAAGTATTAAACTCATCAAAAAACAGGCCAGAAAAGGCAGTCCCAGAATTTGAATTATCGGCGGCATTATTCGCCTCCTTTTACAAAACCCATCTTATTACTGGGAAATAAACATCTAATAATTGTCGCTAAAATAAAGAATAAGCCCAAGGACAGAACCAGACTGGGACCATAAGGAAAATTCAAAAAGTATGAACAGCATAGCCCAATAAGACAGGCCAGAAAGCCGATAGTCCATCCAAAAACTACAGCCAGCAACCATTTTTTAGTAAACATCGCCACGATAGCTGCCGGTATCATTAAAAATGCATACGCCAACAAAACACCTGCGATAGGAACTATCAAAACCGTAATTATCCCTTGGGTTACAAAAAGTAAAAAATCCCAGAATTTCTCATTATTCACTGTCTCAGGCCTTTCAGCCAGATCAATAAACTTTCGATGGAACTTAAAGTGAAATATCAAAATCAAAATATATACAACAGTTGTTACAGTAACCAATGGCCAGGTAATCCATAACATCGAACCTGCCAGTGTCTTGGTTACATAAGTACCGCCGCCGCGCAGCTTATCCCCCAGTAACAGTGAAGCAACCAAGGCCATGGCATACATAATCCCTATAACAGCTTCACGAGGGATTGCTTGTCCTTTAGGCTTTATCCAGGCAAGCAATAATGCACCAAAGAGAACTGCAAACAACGCTGGTAGATATGAGCCTGCCGTACCATATTCTACACCTAAAGCCACACCTACCATAGCTCCAAAAGCTGCTAATTGATCAAGTACCAGGTCTGAAAATATCAGCGTGCGTCTGATGATGTGCAGGCCAATGTATGTATGCAAAACCAAAACCACAGCTATTAAAGCAACCTGGACTGAAAAGAATCTGACTATTTCAGAAGTCATAATATTTTCACTTCTTCCACTTTATTTGTTCAAAATACCTTTGTTTTCAGCAGCCTTAAGAA
>DUZQ01000138.1 GCA_013349435.1 Planctomycetota bacterium
GTCATTGATCCACAGCCAGTATTTGCTGTCACAAGCGATATTGGCAACCGCTGTCTTCGGAGATTTGCTTAGTTCAATGTCATTTCGAAAGCAGTACCAACTATTCGGCTTGGAGACTTGATGACTGCCGATCCATACTCCCCGCCACTGACGGTCTGCCGAAGCAATGCCCGAAAAAACTAAAACATACAAAACCATAAAAACAGTTATTCTGTTAAACTTTAAAACGCACGGTAAGTTCATTTGCCTTGAGCCTTCCACTTTTTCATAAGTTTTACATTATCCTGAACTACCCTGGCGTATTGCGTATTACCCCGTTTCATCTGACCGTCAATATATGCCTTCATATCACTGTCGAACATTGCATCCGATTCGCCGAACCTGCCCTTGTCATCTGACTCGATGATCCAGTTTGCAAGAATACCTCGCATTTGACGAAGCTTGTCACGGTATTGGGGATCTTCGGCAAGGTTGTGGATTTCCCAGCGGTCGCTGCTTAGATCATAAAGTTCTTCCTCTGGCCGTGTGTCAGCAAGATGCAGCGACTGTACTTTATTGAGTTTGCCCGCTGCGTGTAATTCTCTTAATCTCTTCATGAACGGCTTATGGTCCTTGTAGGCACAAGGCTGAAGGTAAGGGCGATTCGGATAAAAATTCCTGATGTATTTATAATTGCCTTTGACGACGCTGCGAATCCTGTCTACGGTTTCATCGCACCGGTCTCTGGCAGAAACCACATAATCCCTCCGCTGCGCCTGCGGCCCGAACAGCGGCCTTGCCTGCATATACTCCGGAATATCAATCTCCGCAAAATACAGGGACGTCGCAGCCATATCGATATGAGCAACCAAATCATCGCGTACCGCACCGGCCTTGACTTTTCCGGAACCCCAGACAATAAAAGGCACCTTAGCTCCTTCATCGTAAAGGAACTGCTTGCCGCGTGCCTGGCTTATTCCGTGATCGGTCATAAAAATAATAACTGTATTATCAAGAAGCTTCTCTTTCTCAAGACGTTTAATAACAATCCCGACTTCTTTGTCTGTGTATTGAACACTATTGAGGTATTCGGCCCAGTCATTTCTGAATACAGGATCATCCGGATAGTACGGCGGCAAAGTAACCTGGTCGGATGTGACAAGCTTATCGAGACCGGCCTTTACTTCAGTATTGTACTGTTTAGGCACATTTCTTAATTTGCCGCCCCGAAGTTGAACTTGTGCAAAGAACGGCTGGCCTGGCTTGCGGCCGGACCAGTCAGGCCCGTCATATATCGAATTATTATCAAAAACAAAGTTGTAATCGGTTTTGCCGTACCGCTTAAAATTCTGATTCGTGTTGCAAGTATAATACCCGGCTTGTTTGAATAACTCGGGGATAAGTTTTACATGTGACGGCAGCGTATGTTTGACAGTTCCGCGGCTGCTGCGATGGTTATGTGCTCCAACCGCTGTCTGGTACATACCCGTTATCATCGCAGACCGGCACGCCGAACATACCGGAGCGGTCACATAAGCATTTGAAAAGACCGTTCCTTCCCTGGCCAGCCTGTCGACATTGGGAGTATTGACGAGCTTTTGCCCCTGATAGCCGAAATCGCAAGACATATCCTCAACGATGATCCAAAGTATATTGGGCCTTGCTTTTAAGGTTTTCGCCAAAGCTAAAGAGTGACCCAAAACACCGTAAACTCCGCAAAGGCCCGCTAATTTCAAAAAATCACGCCTGTCATTCATAATAAACCCTCTTACTCAAAAAATCCTTGTGTCTTAACATAATTGAATATTTCTGCTTGTCTTTGCCGATATCCTGAATGAGAGACAAGTCGTTGTCCCATAAACGGTTAAATTCAGGAGACAAAGCAATGCAGGCTATTTCAAAATTTTGTTGTCAAAATAAAAAATGTCCCGATTATGGAAAACGCAACGTAAATAATTTGTCAGTGTACGGAAGATTTGGCAAAAATAACCATATCCGGCTGCTATATTACCGAACATGCAAGAGCCGATTTTCCGAACGAAAAGGCACACCACTGTTTCGTATGAAGCTCGAGAAGAAAAAGGCCATCTCGCTGCTTGAACACATTTGTGAAAGCTGTGGAGTGCGTAAAACAGAGCGTCTGGTTGGTGTAAACAGAAACACTGTGATGCGTTATTCGCGCCTTGCCGGCAAACATGCCAAGGCACTTCACGATGAGTTGGTTGCGTTTTCCCCCCAAAACCAATGAGGTTCAGTTTGATGAGAAATGGGCATTCGTGTGCAAGAAAACAAAGCACTGTGATAAAGATATTTCTCAAGACAATCGACAGGCAGACAACTGGGACCATGTAGCTTACGAACCTGAGCATCGTTTGGTAATTAGCGTTATACCAGGCAAACGCACGGCAAAAAATGTTGATAAACTCATGGCTGATTTTAAGCAAAGAACTGATGGTCGAATTATGAATCTGATGACATCCGATGAGTATAAACCGTACAAAAAGGCCATTTTGAAGGCTTATGTCAGAAACATTAAGCCACCCGCAACAGGTAACCGCGGCCGCCCCAAAGGCTCTCGGCGTGTTCCGGCAAAAGGCTTGACTTATGCCACCGTCCATAAAACTCGTCGAAAAGGCCGGGTGGTTAAAATCGATTTGCGGGCGGTTTTTGGAAGCAAATCTCAGGTGAAAGCTGCGATAGAAACCTCGGCAGTAAGTGATATGATCAACACAGCTTTTATAGAAAGGCACAACGGCACCGACCGCAACCGCAATGCTCGGAAAGTTCGCAAAAGTTACTGTTTTTCCAAAGACTGGGACGTTCATAAAAAAATGTCTCTCATCGCCCTCCATAACGAGCGACATTATTCCTTGTCCCCGCTTCAGGTCGCATATTCTGCAGAAAGAAAGGTTCTGCAGGTTTCACGAAGCAGCTCTTTATAGTATTGACCGACGGCCTTATCGAAGTGGATTTTTTATGGTTTTTGCCTCACCCGGTATTATACCGATAGGGTTTTTAAAATCTTCCATAAAGCCCTTGTAGTTTATGTTAAGCGGCAGGGGTTATCATTTTTTCGTGATATCGAAAGTCCCCCCCATTATCAAGACTGACTGATTAGTGGACTTTCACGGCACACTCGGCTTCTGGTTTCCCTTTTGCCCAACCATTTTGCAAGGCGGTTGACAGAGCTTTAAATTTGTCTGGATAGTTAGTTATTTTATATAATTATAAGCCTGGTTTACTTCTTTATTTTTACATTGTTACGATGATTTATTTATTGTCTTCTTCCTCTCCTGTGACTGGAACCACCGCCTCGCCCGGAGCCATAGCCACCGCCCCGCCCTGAACCACGACCTCGTCCGGAGCCGAAACCACCACGTCGATCATTTCTTCTGTTTGGTTTGCTGCGGGCCTCGTTAACTTTAATGGCCCTTCCTTTTATGTCTTTGCCGTTTGCCTCCTCCAGAGCGGCAAGCGCTTCGTTTTTAGAAGGCATTTGTACAAATCCGAATCCTCTTGATTGACCGGTGTACTTGTCCTTTATAATATTTACGGATTCAACCTGGCCGAAAGATTCGAAGATTTCTCGTAATTCATCTTCCGTTACATCCTGTGATAAATTTCCCACGTAGATGTTCATTTTGTCATCCTTTAATAGATTTAAGTTTTTTTACGAATTTTTTTATATATTTTTTGAATATATACACCTTTACGAACAGAAGTTGCTCTTTGTAAGAGAAATGACCATAAACGGGGATATTCAGGCGGAAGCTTTTACTCTTCGGCTCTGTTATTACGCTTGAATACCCAAACATTCAATGTACAATTTCTATTACAAATTGTATGTTAAATTTGTTATTTGAAATAAGCAACACTTTTTTTCAATATTTTCTGATTGAGGATATGACGATAATCTGTTTTCTGCCGAAGGACAAACTCAGCCAGCAAGCTTTTATGACTTCCAGGCCGGCTACTGCTTTGGTGTATTTATGGTGATTGAGAGCTTGCAAAATATCCCGCGGATTCGTATAAATAAAATGCTATGAAGGACGATGTGAAAAAGCAGATTGAGAGCCTCCGGGAACAAATAAGAAGGCATGATTATTTGTACTACGTGCTGAACGATCCTGAGATAAGCGACCGGCAATATGACAAGCTCTTCTCAGAGCTGCAGAAGCTCGAGCAGGCCCATCCTGAGCTTCTCATCCCGGATTCTCCTACACAGCGGGTCTCGGAGATGCCTTTAGAGGGGTTCGAGACGGTAAGGCACTCTGTGCCGATGCTCAGTATCGATAATACCTATAACGCCGATGAGCTCCGGGCTTTTGACGAAAGAGTGCGCAGACAGCTTGAAAGCAGCAATTATGATTACATAGTGGAGCTTAAGATTGACGGTCTTGCAATAAGTGTTCGTTATGAAAATGGCAGATTCCTCCGGGCAGCGACCCGCGGCAATGGTGAGGTTGGTGATGATGTCACGGCCAACGTCCGCACCATAAGGGCGGTTCCCCTTGTACTTCGTGATTCCGAAAGAGTACCGGAGGTGCTCGAGGTCCGGGGAGAAGTGTTTATGCCTACCGCAGCATTTGTAGAATTGAATCGTCAGCGTGAGCAGGCCGGCGAGAGTATTTTTGCCAATCCGAGAAACGCAGCGGCCGGTTCCTTAAAACTGCTCGATGCAAGAATAACCGCTCAAAGACACCTTTCGTTCTGCGCTTATTCGACGGGAGAAATGTCGGAGCCTCTGGCCAATGAGCATCACGAAACGCTCAAGATCTTTAAGAAGCTCGGGCTGCCCGTCAATCCCCATATCAAAGAGGCTGGGGACATAAAACAGGTTATTGAAATTTGTCTTGACTGGCAGGAGAAAAAGGAGCAGCTTGACTATCAGATTGACGGAATGGTGATAAAGGTCAACCGCTTTGACCAGCGTGACATCCTCGGAGCAACCGGCAGAGCGCCCCGATGGTGCATCTCGTACAAATTTCCTGCTGAAAGGGCACAGACAAAGGTTGAGTCTATTGATGTTCAGGTTGGAAAAAGCGGGATATTGACGCCGGTTGCGAATTTAACTCCGGTACAACTCGCTGGCACTACCATCAAGCGTGCGAGTCTGCACAACTTTGATGAGCTCAATCGCCTCGATGTCCGCTGCGGTGACACCGTAGTAATTGAAAAGGCCGGCGAGATTATACCGCAGGTGATAAAGGTCAAAAAGGATTTAAGGCCGGCTGGTACAAAAAAGTTCAGGGTGCCCGAAAAATGCCCCAACTGCGGCGCAAAGGTGGAAAAAGATGAGCAGGGTGTGTACATCCGCTGTCTTAATCCTGAGTGTATGGGGCAGTTGGTCGAGCGCCTTAAATATTTTGTCGGCAGGGGACAGATGGATATTGAGCATCTCGGCACCGCTTTGATTGAGCAGCTTGTCGATACGGGACTGGTGAAAGATTTTTCCGATATTTATAAGCTTGAAAAAAACCAATTGATTGAGCTTGAGCGTATGGCGGAAAAAAACGCTCAGCGGGTACTGGATTCGATTGAAACCAGCAAAAAAAGACCTTTATGGCGATTTATCACGGCCCTTGGCATCCGGCATATCGGGAGCCAGTCGGCGCAGATTCTGGCCGAGCATTTCGGCTCGCTCGAAGCGATTATGAACACATCTACTGAAGAGCTGAACTCGGTCGAGCAGATTGGACCGAAGATGGCTGAAAGTGTTTATGATTATTTCCGCAATTCAGCCAATCGTGAGGTGATTGAGCGGATGCTTAAGGCCGGCATCAAACCGCAGAATCCCAAAACCAGACGCTCTGACAAACTGGCAGGTAAGACAATCGTGGTTACAGGCTCACTGGAGAATTTTACACGTCAGCAGGCCGAACATGCTATAAGGCAGGCCGGAGGAAAGGCTTCTTCAAGCGTAAGCAAAAAGACCGATTTTGTCCTGGCCGGAAGCGAGCCGGGTAGTAAGCTTGAAAAGGCAATGAAGCTCGGCGTTAAGATTGTTAACGAAAGGAAATTTTTAAATATGCTCAAGTAAGGAATACTATTGTGGAAAAACAGGACGAAAAGTA
>DUZQ01000124.1 GCA_013349435.1 Planctomycetota bacterium
AAAGTGCTGATGTTACTAAGGCAGCGATTGCAATAACTTTGCCTTTAAGGTGGATAGAATATTTTCTTGTAATAATGATTATGGCTGTTGCGGTGATAATTACAGGCAAGGTGAAGACAAGGTACATTAAAAAAAGCCCAAGAGTGGCAAGAATTGGGGTTTCAGCAATAAGAATTAAAAGCAGAAAAGGATGTATTTTCCCCACTGGCATTTGTAAGCCTCTTTTTTATTATAGAAATATACAGTTCTAATCAATTTTATTATGCCGGAATTGCTAGTTTTGTCAAAAGGGATTATGGTGTAATTTTGTTTTATTTGGTGTTTCGCAGGGTTTGTTTTTTCTTTTGTTTTAGGTATTGGTTTATAGAGTTTGCGGCGATTCTTCCCTGGCCCATAGCGAGGATAACTGTTGCGGCGCCGAGTACGATGTCCCCGCCTGCGTAAACCCCTTCGATGGAGGTTTTGCAGTTTTCATCGACTATAATGTTGCCCCATTTGTTGAATTCAAGTCCGGTAGTGGTCTTACGGATGAGAGGATTTGCGATGTTGCCGATGGCCATAATTACGGTGTCAACTTCGATGTGGAATTCGGAGCCTTCGATGGGGATGGGTCTTCGCCTTCCGGACTCGTCAGGTTCGCCGAGGCGATACTTTAGACACTCTATATCGGTGACATTAAAATTTTCATCACCGATTATTCGTTTGGGGCTCTGCAGAATTCGAAAATCGATGCCTTCCTCTTTTGCGTGATGGACTTCTTCGATTCTGGCGGGCATTTCCTTTTCGGTTCTGCGATATATGAGGTACACTTTTTGTGCGCCGAGTCTTACGGCGGTTCTGGCGGAGTCCATGGCGACGTTTCCGCCTCCTATAACTGCAGCGATTTTAGGTTTTGCGATGGGAGTATCGGCGCCTTTGCCGAAGTCGTAGGCCTTCATTAGGTTTGCCCTTGTTAGGAATTCATTTGCGCTGTAAACGCCGATGAGTGACTCGCCTTCGATACTCATAAATCTTGGCAGGCCTGCGCCGACGCCTATGTAAGCGGCGTCGAAGCCTTCCTCGTTCATAAGCTGGTCTAAAGTTCTGGTTTTTCCGACGATGAAGTTACATATGATTTTAACGCCCATTTTCTTTAGTACATCGATTTCCTTCTGGACGATTGATTTTGGGAGTCTGAATTCGGGGATGCCATAGACCATTACGCCTCCGGTTTTGTGGAAGGCCTCGAATACGGTGACATCGTGACCTGCTCTTCTTGTGTCTGCGGCGGCTACGATTCCGCCCGGGCCTGAGCCGATTACTGCGACTTTCATTCCCGTCTCCGGGGCGATTTCGGGAATTTGGATATTATCCTGTTCGAGGTCGGCAACGTATCTTTCGAGCCTTCCGATGGAGACGGCTTTGGTCGGGTCCTTGAATTTTTTTCCCACGGTACAGGTAAGCTGGCACTGCACTTCCTGGGGACAAACCCTTCCGCATACTGCCGGCAGCAGCGAGTTTTCTTTTATAATCTGCAGGGCCTTTTTGTAGTGGCCCTCGGCGATGGCGGCGATGAAGTCTTTTATTCTTATTCTTACGGGGCAGCCTTTGACGCAGGGGACGTTTTTGCACTGCAGGCATCTCATTGCTTCGAGTCTTGCCTGTGTTTCGGTGTAGCCCAGGGCCACTTCGCTAATGTTCTTTTTTCTTTTGTGTGGTTCCTGCTCGGGTATGGGCTGGGGCGGTATTTCGAATCTATCGGAAGGCTTGAGATTGCCTTTGCGTTGTTTTTCAAGAAGTTTGTCAAGCTGTTTTTTGTCGTCGCTTTGTGTCACTATGGCTTTTGTCCTATTAAGATTCTATCTTATCTTCAAGTTTGCACTTGTAGTTCCGGTATTGCTCTATTGCTTTTTTTTCCTGGTATTTGTATGCGTTGAGTCTTTTTATCATCAGCTCGAAGTTAACCTTGTGGCCGTCGAATTCCGGCCCGTCCACGCAGACGAATTTTGGCTGGCCGTCGTATTCGATTCTGCATCCGCCACACATTCCTGTGCCGTCAACCATAATGGTGTTCAGCGAGACTTGTGTGGGGATGTTATACTTTTTTGTCACTTCGCAGCAGAATTTCATCATAACTGCCGGTCCTATTGCGAAGACCTGGTCGGGTTTGTTGCTTCTCTGGCATACTTCTTCGAGCGGTTCTGTGACGAGTGCTTTTTGCCCGTAGGAGCCATCGTCGGTGGTGATGTTAAGTTCATCTGAGATATCTTTGAATTCATTTTCCAGGATGAGCAGCTCTTTGGTGCGTGCTCCAATGATACTTATGATGTAGTTGCCGGTTTTTTTTAGTGCTCTGGTGATGGGCAGAAGCGGTGCGAGGCCGATGCCGCCTCCGACACAGACAGCCGTGCCATAATTTTTAATTTCAGTGGGATTACCCAGGGGGCCGACGATATTCATTATTTTATCTTCGGCCTTCAAATCGGCCAGCTCAGCGGTGGTTTTTCCGACTCTCTGCCAGATAAGGCGGATGGTTCCATTTTCGGGGTCTGCTCCGGCGATTGTAAGTGGGATTCTTTCGCCGTATTCGTTGCTCAGACATACAATTACGAACTGGCCGGGCTTCGCGGCCTCTGCAATAAGGGGTGCTCTTACCCAGGCGGTAAAAACATTTTCACTTAACTGCTTTTTTGAGACTATCTTATGTGGTTCTTTGAGCATATCATATTTGAAATCTTCAGGGTTCCTCAGACTATTGTAATATGTTTATATAAGATTTTCCTTCGGAAGGCAAAGTATTTCCGGGGGGATTCGCAAAGGGATTCCGGAGTATTTAAGGTTGGTGGTGAAGGAAAGGCTGTCAGGCCTGCTTCGCATCGCAGCAGGGGTGGATAAACGGGGAGAAAATTTATTTTAAAGGGAATGGCCCAAAGTAATCACCGAAGTGCTGGACAGACAGAATTAAAACTTGCAAAACCAAATTCTTTTTCGCGGTGCTTAGCTGATACTATCGCCGGTTATTGCGGGTCGAGGTATATCAGTTCGAAGGCGTTCAGTATTGCCCGACCGCCTTCTTTGCGTGACTTTCTTACCCCGTCGGCGACACAGCAGCCGGCTTCATACACTATATACACTGCGGAACCGTCTGTGGTGAAAATCATCTCCGATGGTTTCAGCTCGGCGTCAGTTATCACCTGCTGGGGTTCGACGTTCAGGGCCGGCTCGATCGTCTTGACATCGCCCGAGCCTATAGGACCAAGTGCGTACGTATCCGGGTAATCGCTTTGGCCGTGGTTGTCGAAATACTCCGGGTGGGCGTTAACTATCTCACTTTTTACATTGTGCCAACTCTCGACGCCCTCATAGCGGTCGAGGACCTCCCGCTGCGACAGCGCCCGTATCGAGGGCATGACCGGCTGAGGTTTGCCAATCTCGCTGCAGTCGATAAGCGTCGGGTCGTCAGTTCCCTTGATTCTCTTGCAATAGAAGTGGTTGTGATAGCTCCTGAGTTTGTACTTGCCCGTGGGCAGGTTGTAAACGGCAACGATGATGTCACCCCATGGCGTGTCGGGCCAGTCACAATTATAAATCCAGCTGTTGCACAGCGGTTCGTATATGGGCTCGCCGAAGGGCTTGAAGCCGCCCGCCAAGCCGCTGATCATTCCGGCCACCTTCAGCGTCATGTGCCCGCCCCGCACGGTTGACATCTGCATATTGATGCCTGTACCCGCTACTGCTTCGAGCTGCACCCCGCCGTGATCGTACATATCCGCCCATCGCGGCGAGACCCAGGGTGTCCAGCCCTGCTTGACGGTATTAGCCAGTGGCTTGTCAGTTTGCATTTCCGTGCCGGTCCATTCGGGCAGGCCAAAATCAATCTTGAGGTGCATGCCCTCCGGCTCGCTTATCGTAAAGGTATGACTGCTTGTCTCGGCCAGCGTCGCGTTGATCGGGTCCTTGAGCCGAAGCACAACCGTCTCGGGCTTTTCTTTGACATCGTCGGCGGAAACAGCAATAGAAACGTTCGCTTGAGTCGTCCCCGGAGCAAAGGCAACTATAGAATCGGCCAGGGAAAAATCCTTTCCCTGCTGGGTGGTTCCGCCTGCAATTGCACATTCAACTGTCACGGTCTTGTCGCAGGCTCTGGATAGTTTCAGCCATAAACGCGCTTCCAGCGTCCCTTCGAAACCGCTGCTGTCGGTGCGGGTAAATCCCACCGCGGGCAAAGTGTCGCTCGAGCCGCCGGCAACAACCGCCGGACACAAAAGAACAATCATTATAAAAACATCCTTGATAATACCGGTTAAAATCTGAAATTTCTTATTCAAACACTTACAAAGCATGATTTTCTCCATTTAAGTAGAATAGTTTTTGCAAGAATCTATGTGAATTGTCAAGATTTTATGGAATTCGAGTTTCAATTTTCTGTCAAAATGACTCTCATGGTATCCTTCTTGCCTTCACCCATCAGGTTCTCCAAATCAGAACAGTAAAACTGGCTCAAACAGCATCCACAGCCTTTTGCTAAAGAGACCTTACTTCTTTGCACAGATTTACTTGGAAAATTCGGATTTTAAATATGTTCGGATTCTATAGTATGGGGCAGTTTTTCGAGCGGGCAGTCCGGGCATTTCGGTTTTCGTTTACAGAATTCCTTGCCGAGCTTTACAATAAGGGCGTGGTATTCATTGAAGAGCTTTACATCCTGCGGCAGGTTGGACTGGAACAGCTCGCGTAGCTGCTCGTAATCAAACGGAGGCACTATAAGCCCGTGCCGGACCGCTATTCGTGCGGTGTAAGCGTCCACTACGAAAACTTTTCTTTTGAGTGCATACAGCAGGATTGAGTCGGCTGTTTCGTAACCGATTCCTTTTATACCGAGCAGCTCGGCTCTTAATTGTTCGGTGTTGACCATATCGAGTTGCTCTATGCTTCCGTTGTAGTTTTCGAATAGCCGGTTGATGAAGTTTTTGAGTCTTTTAGCCTTTACCTTGTAGTATCCGGCCGGTCGGATAAGCTTTTCGAGTTTTGAAGTCTGCATCCGGTATATGCTTTCGGGATTTAGAAGGTTTTCGGCTTTGAGGTTATTAATTGCCTTTTCGACATTGGCCCAGTTTGTGTTCTGGGTGAGGATGGCGCCGGTTATTATTTCAAATTGAGTTTCTCCGGGCCACCAGTTCTGTGCTCCGAAATGTTGTAGAAGAAGCTCGTAGATTTCAGTTAATTTTTCGTTTATCATATTTATTATGAAGGATAAAGATAAATACGGGATAAGTCAATTCTTTAACTTTGTTCGGGGCTCTTATCTTGAGCGGACGAGTCGGCCTGTTTACGCTTTGGTATTTTTATTGCCTTTTATTTTATTATACGAGCTGGGGACAATATTGATAAAGACCAATGCTCTTCAGCCGGCCTTTTTCAGTCACGCCTGGAGGGGTCGAGTGGTTGCGTTTACCTGGATGCAGAGTTTTCTGGAATACCTGGGTTTCGGCAGTAAGTTTCGTGGATTGCTACGCCATTAGCGGCGGTATTGATTTTAGCAGTACTGCAGTTGACATCGAGAAAGAGCTGGCGGGTCAGGATTGGCGATCTTTTTCCGATGTTTTTTGAGTGTGTTTTGCTTTCGGTACCTTTGATTGTTTTTGGGATGCTTTTAAACAGGTCTATGGTATCCGGTGCCCGATTCGCTCAGTCAGCCGGAAGTCCCCGGGTGATTCAGT
>DUZQ01000117.1 GCA_013349435.1 Planctomycetota bacterium
AACCGGCTTGCCTTTTACCAGGCCACGATAATTGCCTTCTTCATCAACAGTGAAGGTATAGCCGGGCTGAACGATAATGTCTATATATTGTTTCAGAAGGTAGGGAATAGAAAAATTCCACATAGGCACGGCCATTACATATTTATCAGCCGAGGTAAACTCCTGAATTATCGAGACAACCTGCGACCATATCTTTTTGTCCCCCTCAGTATGTTTTTCACCATGCATTATTTTATATTTCGCCGATGCCGCGGCTAAATCAAACGCCGGAAGGTCTTTCTGGAAAAGCTCAATGGTGTTGATTTGGTCAGCGGGATTTTTGTGCCGGTATTCTTCCAGAAAGGCATCAGCGACGGCAATGGAGTGGGACCGGCCCGTTCGGGGGGAAGCTTTGATATAAAGTATGCAGCTCATAGCTACCTCCGCTATAATGATAAAGTCTCAGAAAAATTGGTTAAAAAACGAGTAAGAAAAAATATCCAAAATTTCAATCAACATATTACTTTGCTATTGCTGCTTTTACTTCTTTTACAAAAACCCTGATATTAGAGTAGATTTTTTCGTGGCTGTCAAGGTTCTCTTCAATGATACTGACAATCTTCGAGCCAATTATAACACCATCGGCACCGCCCTGAGCGAGCACTGCGGCGTGTTCGGGCTTGCTGATTCCGAAACCAACGCAAACCGGAACATTCGCCAAAGCTTTCATCTTTTTAACCAATCCATTGACCGTATCGGAAAGTTCTTCCCTGCTTCCAGTGACACCCAGCAAAGAGACGGCGTAGATAAAGCCGGTCGTTTTCGATGCTATCTGCTTCATCCTTTCTTGCGAGGTATTGGGTGTTACCATAAACACCGTATCCAGACCGGCCTGCCGCGCCGGGGCGAAAATTTCATCGGCGTCATCAATATTCAAATCCGCCACCAGCACACTGTTTACACCCGCTTCGTGAAATTCACGGAAAAACTTCTCCGGCCCGTATTGGTAAACAAGATTGTAATACATCAGAAGCCCGATGGGGATATCTCTGTATTGTTTTATCTGACGGATGAAAGCAAGTGCTCTTTGCATATTGATGCCTGCTTGCTGAGCGCGGATGTCGGCCTTTTGAATCGTGGGGCCGTCCGCTATCGGGTCGGAAAAAGGTATGCCAAGCTCAAGGATGTCGGCGCCGGAGTCTATGGCCCTCTTTACTGTAGTGACACTGGTGTCAAAATCAGGGTCACCTATTACAAAAAATGGTATCAGGGCCGCTCCTTTAAGCTCGGAAAAAACCTCTTTGTAGCTTCTCATTAATCCTTTCCTTTCTTCAGCCTTTAGGGGCATCTTTTCACTTAGTCATCACTGGTCTGTATTTTTCAACGATTCCAACGTCTTTGTCACCTCTGCCCGATAGGTTAACGACCGCTGTTATATCCGGACTCAAACTCTCTTTCACTGAGCACAGATATGCAAGTGCATGAGCACTTTCGAGTGCTGGCAGGATTCCTTCGCTTTTGCTCAAAAGTTCGAACGCATCAAGCACATCATCGTCATCTGCCTCGACATACTCGGCCCTGCCCGTATCTTTCAGCAGGCAGTGTTCAGGCCCGACGGCCGGATAATCCAGCCCAGCGCTCACCGATTCGGTCTCGAGGACCTGTCCCTGCTCATCCTGCAGCAGGTATGCCTTGGAGCCGTGAAGGACGCCGATTCGTCCTGCAACAAGAGAGGCGGCGTGTTTGCCGGTTTTGATACCCTCTCCCCCGGCTTCAACACCTATCAGCCTTACGTCCTTATCACCCAGGAAGCCGGAGAATATACCTATGGCGTTGCTCCCACCACCCACACATGCAACCACCATATCCGGCAAGCTGCCGATTTTTTCAAGGCATTGCCGCCTCGTTTCTTTGCCGATGCAGCTTTGAAAGTGTCTCACAACCGTGGGATACGGATGCGGCCCGCACGCCGAGCCGAAAAGGTAAAAGGTGTCGGTGACATTGGCGGTCCAGTAGCGAAGGGCATCGTTTATGGCGTCCTTTAATGTACCGGTACCGCCCTCGACCGGGATAACTTCAGCGCCGCAGAGCTTCATTTTATGAACGTTGACACTTTGTCTTTCGATGTCGGTCGTCCCCATAAAGATTTTGGTATCAAAACCAAACAATGCACCTATCATAGCGGTTGCCAGGCCGTGCTGACCGGCACCGGTCTCGGCGATGAGTTTTGTCTTTCCCATAAACTTTGCTAAAAGACCCTGTCCGAGTGTGTTATTAACCTTGTGGGCGCCGCCGTGCAGAAGATCCTCCCTTTTCAGAAAAACTTTCAAGCCGAGACGCTCGCTGAACCTTGCTGCGTAATAGAGTGGAGTAGGCCGGCCGGCATAATCACCCAACAGCTTATTGAGCTGAGTGACAAATTCCTTGTCCTGATAATATTTGTAAAAAGCCTCCTCCAGCTCTTCCAGGGCCGGCATAAGCACCTCGGGTACGTAAAAACCACCATATTCTCCGAACTTTCCTTTGTATTTCATAAGCAACCCTTACTTGTACGAATAAGATTAACTTCCTACCCCCTTAGCAGACGAATTTTTTCAAACAGAGTTTTCATTTTATCGTGGTCTTTTTTGCCCGGCTCAGCTTCGACACCGCTGCATACATCTATTCCGTACACACCAAGTTTAACGGCTTCGGAGGCGTTATCCGGGTTTATCCCACCCGCCAGAAAAACACGCTTTCCGATGTGCCCGATGATGTTCCAGTCGAAACTCTCGCCCGTGCCACCGTATTGCTCGGAACTAAAAGCATCGAGCAGGATGGCATCGGTGTAATACGTCTGGGCCTTTGTCACATCCTCCGGCGTTTTGACCCTGATGGCTTTCATTGTTCTGACACTCTCGGATATAAAACCCTGACAAAATTGTATTGTTTCGTCTCCGTGAAACTGTACCCAGTCAAGCTGACAACTTCTTATTGTCTTTCGAATCTGATCGGGGTCCGTATTCACAAAGACACCGACCACACTGATAAAACCGGGAAGTCTTTTGATTACCTCGGCGGCCTTAACCGGAGAAATATACCGGGGGCTTTTTGGATAAAAATTGAAACCCAGCATATCCGCACCCAGATTAATTGCGGCTTGGGCGTCGTCCAGATTCGTGAGACCACAGATTTTTACTTTTACCATTAGCATATTCAATCAGTACCAAAATTTGCTAACAAATCCTATAAATCGAAACACTCATCAGTTTTCTTTGTTAGGGATTCACTTATTATTTGAGACTTCAATCAATTTTTCAAGACAACCCAGAGCCTTTTCTTCGGCGATTGAGTGATTTGCCGTCTCTATAGCCGAATCAAAATCGTCCACCAGATTACCCACGATTATTGCCGCGGCGGCATTAAGAACCACAATATCTTTTTTAGGTCCATTCTCCCGGCCTTCGAGTATATCCCGAATAATCTTGGCATTGGTAATAGAGTCACCCGTTGCCAGCTCATCGAGGGAGCCTCCGGAGATACCGAAATCTTCCGGATCAAGCTCGATATTAGTTATTTTACCTGCTTTTAACTGTCGGATTTTCGTAATTCCGAGGGTGCTGATTTCATCCATACCCTGGCCGTGGACCACCATAGCCCGTTTGGCACCGAGAAGTTTGAGGGCTTCTACAATTTTATCAATAAGTGACTCATCCCCCACACCCATCACCTGAGAGGTGACACCTGCAGGATTGGCCAGAGGCCCGAGAATGTTAAAGGCTGTCCTGAAATCAAGACTCTTCCTGATGGGCTGCACAAATTTCATAGCCGGGTGATAAGCGGGAGCATACATAAAACCGATATGCGCCTCTTTGATACATTGAGCTACAACATCCGGCCCGCAGTCGATTTTCACACCAAGCTCAGCGAGGACATCGGCCGAGCCGCACCTGCTGGTTATGCCCCTGTTACCGTGTTTTGCCACATATACACCGGCCCCCGCGGCAACAAGGGCCGCCGCCGTCGAAATATTAAAGGTCTTTATGGTCGCACCGCCGGTTCCGCAGGTATCAATCATATTATCTACTTCGATTTCTACGCGTACAGCGTGCTCTCTTAAAGAGCTTGCCAGGCCGGCAATCTCCTCAGGCATGGCGCTTTTCATCCTCATAGCGGCAAGAAAAGCGGCAGTTTGAACATCCGAGACACGACCTTCAAATATGGTATCCTGAAGCGCTTTGGCCTGGTCGAAGGTAAGGTCATTGCCTTCCAGAATGATTTCAAGATATTTGGTAATGTTGGTCATTTTTCAGCCCCTTACTTTTTGTGGTTTGGTTCCTGCAATTCTCAGGATATTTTCAATTATTTTTCCACCGGCCGGAGTTAAGATGCTTTCTGGATGAAACTGAACTCCGTAAATAGGAAGCTCTTTGTGTCTGACGCCCATAACAATACCTTCGAACTCGGCCGTTTTTTCCAGACAATCCGGAAGCTCACTCACGCACAGGCTGTGGTATCGTCCTGCCTGCAGGGGGTTTTCAACGCCGGCAAAAATATCTTTTTCGTTGTGCGTAACCCTCGACGGTTTGCCGTGCATAGGAACCGGAGAATGTCCGATTTTCCCGCCGAAATACTGTACGATAACCTGATGTCCCAGGCAAACGCCGAGTATCGGCAGCTTGTCCTTGAAATATCCCACTGCCGATAGTGACACGCCTGCGGTATCGGGCATGCCGGGTCCGGGAGAGATTACCACCAGCTCAGGCTCAAACTCGTCAGCAATTTTCCTGAGCACCTCAATCTCTGTATCGGCACGATAAACCATCGCCCTGCAGTTACGTTTGGTGAAATCGTCAACCAGATTATATGTGAACGAATCAAAATTATCAATAAATAATACTTTCCTGCTTTCAATTTCCATCATTTTACCCTTTATTTACCATAAATGGCCCTTAAACAGGACCCCGCTTTATGTTCGGTTTCCTCAAACTCTTTTTCAGGGATACTATCGTGCACAATGCCCGCCCCCACCCTGATGTAGGCGGTATGATCTTTTATCTGCAGGCTCCTTATGGTAATGCAGCTATCGAATTTACCGTCCACCGTAAGGTACATAACCGCCCCGCCGTAGTATCCACGTTTGCTATTTTCTAAAAGGCGGATAAGCTTCATAGCCTCTATCTTCGGAGCGCCGGTGAGCGTACCCATATTCATCGTGGCAAGATAGGCATTGAGGGCATCAAGGTTCTCGGCAAGCCTGCCTTTGACATTACTTACAAGGTGCTGGACTGATTCGTATTTTTCTACTATAAGAAGCTCGGTGACGACGCGAGAACCGGATTCG
>DUZQ01000110.1 GCA_013349435.1 Planctomycetota bacterium
ATAACCGAGGGTGTTTTCACTGTCGATCCGGATTGGTGCGTTACCTCATTTAATCGGGCGGCAGAGGAAATTACTGGAATTCCTCGCAAAAAGGCCCTCGGCCAGAAGTGCAGCGCTATATTGCGTGCGGATGTATGCGAAACGGACTGCGCCCTTCGCCAGACAATGAGAACCGGCAAGTCCGTAATAAACAAAGCTGTCCACATCATAGATGCAAAAGGAGAACGGCATGCAATCGCCATATCTACGGCCTTGTTAAAAGATGAAAAGGGTAAGGTTATTGGGGGCGTGGAAACATTCCGTGATATGAGCCTGGTCGAAGAGCTTCGGAAGAAAATTGAAGGCCGGTATTGTTGCGAGGATATAATCAGCCAAAATCACAGGATGCAAAACCTATTCGGTATCCTTCCCAATATCGCTGAAAGCGATTGCACCGTTTTGGTTGAGGGCGAGAGCGGCACCGGCAAGGAACTCTTCGCTCGGGCGATTCACAATTTGAGCTTTCGCAAAGGTAAATCCTTTGTTGCGGTTAATTGTGGTGCTCTGCCCGATACTTTATTGGAATCGGAGTTATTCGGCTATAAAGCCGGTGCTTTTACGGATGCCAGGAAAGACAAGCCCGGGCGTTTTGCGATGGCTGAAGGCGGCACGCTGTTTTTGGATGAGATTGGCGACGTATCAGCAGCAGTGCAAGTCCGATTGCTTCGTGTTTTGCAGGAACGCACTTATGAGCCTTTGGGCGCTGTCTCTTCCGTTAATGCCAATGTCCGTGTTATCACGGCAGCCAATAAGAAGCTTAGTGAGCTTGTCGAGCAGGGCAAGTTCAGGGAAGATTTATATTATCGAATCAACGTCATGAGATTGGAATTGCCGCCGTTGCGAGAGCATAAAGACGATGTTCCGCTTTTGGTAAACCACTTCATCAACCGCTTCAGACGACTACGCAATAAGAACATCAGTTGTGTTACAGATGAAGTGCTTGCGAGCCTTTTGGCGTACGACTATCCGGGTAACGTCAGGGAGCTTGAGAATATAATTGAGCATTGTTTTGTGCTGTGCCAGGGCGAGGTAATTGAAAAGAAACATTTGCCGGCCTCAGTATGTCCGGGATCAAGTGTGGACAAAATAATGACGAGCGAGATAACAACTCTTAAACAGATGGAACAGCTTCTTATTATCGAGGCATTGCGGCGAAACAAAGGTAATCAGACAGTTACAGCCAAAGAATTGGGTATTAACAAAAGCACGTTGTTTCGCAAGCTAAAGGCGTATGACATCAAATCCCAGGCAAATACTTAAGTAAGCATCAACCATATCAGTTTATAGCCCCAGACAAACGGGGCGTGTTCAAATATTGCATATTGCAACAAAAGACAATTGGTGACTATTGCAATTTGCAACGCTGCGTCGTATTCTCATAAACACAACAACTTCGTTATATTTCATAAATGTTTTCTTTACATCGTGTTAGCTCACTTCCTTCCCTTTGTCGGTTTTCATGGCATGCTTCTTGCATAAACTACCTCTGAAAGGTTATTGCAATGAAAATAGCGATACCAATATGGCATGGTCATGTTTCGTGTGCATTTGATTTTGCTCACAGGATTTTGCTCGTAAATGTAGAAAATGGTTGCGAAATAAGTCGTTCAGAAATTCCGTTTCAGCGCGAGTCGGATCCTGAAAAGGTCAATGGATTAAAGTCCCTGGGCGTAGAGGTGCTCATCTGTGGGGCAATCTCGCGTTGGCTGGCTTTACAGGTTAGAGCTTCCGGGATTAAGGTTTTGCCTTATGTTGTAGGCCAGGCCGACGAGGTGCTGAATGCATATTTGACGGGCAGTCTGGTTCACCCGAAATTCGCTCTGCCCGGTTCCTGGCCGGGCGCCCGGAGAGGTTTTTGTCGAAGACGTGGAAAACGTCGACCGCCTCGCGTCCGCTAACCGAACATAACAAGTTTTAGAAGCTGTTTGCGTAGGATGAGATCGGATTCTTGCAACCGACGGGGACGGAGTCTAAAGTTAATAAGAAAAGGAGAACAAATGAAAGTAGCAGTAACATCACAAGGTGAAGATCTTTCGAGTGAGATTGATCCAAGATTTGGGCGAGCGAAGTGGCTTATCGTAGTGGATACAGAGACAGAAAAGTCTGAAGCACACGACAACACGGTGAATTTAAATGCCGCCCAGGGAGCGGGGATTCAGACCGGACAGAACATAGCCAATCTCGATGTAGACGCGGTAATAAGCGGTAATGTTGGCCCAAATGCATTCAGGACGCTCAGTGCTGCAAATGTGAAGGTATTTCTTGCTGGCAAACAAACAGTCCGGCAGGCAATAGATTCGTTCAAAGCAGGCAAATTGGAAGTGGTAGACCGGGCCAATGTTGAAGGCCACTGGGTTTAGGAAGTTCGTTTTTCAGACAGGTACGTAGAGCTATGAAGATTTTCTTAGATTGTATTCCTTGTTTCGTTCGTCAGGCGCTTGATGCTGCTCGACTTTCAACTAATGATAAACAGATTCACGAGCAGGTGGTTCGAGAGGTTATTATTCTCGCTAAAGACCTGGATATGAGTCAGAGCCCGCCGGTCATGGGGCAAAAGATACATCGATTGATTCGTAAATTAGTGGGGACTGAAGATCCATATCGTGATGTTAAGAAGCAATTTAATAATGCATCGCTTCGATTATATTCAAAAATGCGAAATTATATCACCGATTCCGGGGATATGCTTGAGACAGCAATACGGCTGGCAATAGCCGGCAATATAATCGATTTCGGAGTTAACAGCAAATTACAGGAAAGCGAACTTGAAAAGACGATCAGCGAATGTTTGGCTGCTGAATTCTCCGATATGCAATTGAAACCATTTCGCCGGGCAATAAACGAGGCCGAAGAGATACTTTTTATCGCTGATAATGCCGGCGAGATAATCTTTGACCGCCTGTTGATTGAGCAGTTACCCATAGAAAAGGTTACCGTAGTTGTCAAGGGATCACCCGTAATTAACGATGCCACAATGGAAGATGCGGTCGTTGCCGGATTGCCGCAAATTGTAGAGGTGATTGACAACGGCTCTGACGGGCCGGGGACGATTTTGGAAACCTGCTCGGAAGTATTTGTCGATCGTTTCGAAAAAGCTGATCTGGTGATTGCCAAGGGACAGGGCAACTACGAGACCCTTAGTGACGTAAATAAGAATATATTCTTCGTATTAAAGGCTAAGTGTCCTGTTATCGCACAGGACCTTGGATGTGAAGTTGGTGAGATGATCTTCAGAAAGAGCAAAATATTTAGAAATGCCGTGGATTTGGTTAAGGAGGCCGAATAAATGCCAGGTTTTGATGGTACGGGGCCGTTAGGTCAAGGCCCGATGACAGGACGGGGTCAAGGATTTTGTGCCTTGACAGTCTCCGAAGAAAATTCGGGTGAAGTGAAAGGCTTCGCGGGATTGCAGAGTGTTCCCGTTAGCCGTAAATTTGAGAATCTTGAAAATATTGTAAAGGAGGTGATTAAAATGCCGTTGGGAGATGGAACAGGCCCGGCAGGAATGGGACCTATGACAGGCAGAGCCGCCGGTTTATGTGCGGGTTTTCCCGTGCCGGGTTACATGAATGCCGTTACGGGTAGAACCGGTTTTTACGGTTCCGGCTTTCCGCCAGTCAGGCCCTTTGGCACAGGTTTGTACGGTGCCGGCTATGGAATGCCTTATGGCGGCTGGGGTCGCAGAGGCTTTGGTTTCGGCCGGGGTTTCGGTCGGGGCCGGGGCAGAGGTCGCGGCAGGGCCGGATTTGGTCGTTGGTGGTAGAAGTAAATGAGAATTTAATTGCAGAAAGGATGGATATTATGCCCAGAGGAGATGGTACAGGACCTACTGGCTCGGGACGAGGCACAGGTCGTGGTATGGGACGAGGCCAAGGCCAGGGCAGAGGCAGAATGGGTGGGCCGTACGCAGCAGGACCGGGCGGAAGTTGTATATGCCCGAAATGCGCAGCGGTAATCCCTCATGCAGCCGGCCAGCCTTGTAATGCAAGAAGTTGTCCAAGATGTGGTACTAAAATGACAAGAACTTAATCTTATTTCGAAAGGAGATTTATTATGCCAGGTGGAGATGGAACAGGTCCTGGGGGTATGGGACCAATGACAGGCAGGGCCGCGGGTTTTTGTGCCGGCTATCCAATGCCGGGTTATGCGAATTCCGCAGGTGGACGTGGTTATGGTGGCTGGGGCCGAGGTGGCGGCTGGGGTCGAGGTCGAGGATTTGGTTGGGGCAGAGCGGGATATGGCTTGCCGGCTTATGGTAATGTCGTGAATCCATATACGTATAGTGGCGCTGTAAACCCATATGCATATGGCGGAGTGCCGTTTGCGCCAACAGTTGCACCTCAGCAAGAACTGGATGGTCTCAAAGGCCAGGCGGAATATCTTGAAGATGCTCTTGATGGAATCAAAAAACGCATAGAAGAGCTTGAGAACCGGAAAACCAGCCAAGAGTAAGAGAAGCAGGATAATCCTGTTCAGGAAAGTTTGTCACACCAAACCGGGCAGAAGAAACAGTGTGTGCTTCGACGACGATGGTCTATAGATTTGACTCTGCCGGGAAGTTTGTAAAAAA
>DUZQ01000112.1 GCA_013349435.1 Planctomycetota bacterium
GCCACCTGCAAAAAACAACAGCGAAATGTCTTTGATTTTATCCATGAATCTGTTATTGCTCACTGGAGTACTAAAAAATATCCATCGTTAATCCGTCAAAAACTGTGAACGGTTACGAATTTTAACATCATTTATCGAGTACGTCCGAATTCGAACATCATGCTCCTGGCCGAAAGCGTCAATAATGGATTTTGACTTTTGGTTCGTCTCTCTCGCGTAAAGAATACAGTACTCTGTTCTCTCGGAAAAGCGCACATTTTTGTAAGCCAATACTTGCTTGAAACAATAGTTTCGTTTTTGTCTTGTATCAAGTATGGTTTCCAACTCGACAATTAGTTGTTTCCTCGAGAAGTCTTCTAAAACGAGATCGATCCTGCCGAAGCTGGTAGAAATCTCTTGGCCTCGCTTAATCGCGATTTGGAAGTTTAACAACCTAGATAGAACGTCCAAGTTGTTAAGCAGTGTCCATTGAACAATTGATTCATTCATAACTACCTCTCTCGGTTATCGGACAACAGTTTTTTTAGCAGGGCGCGCTGGAAGTGCAGGCGGTTTTCGGCCTGGTCGAAGATGATGGAATTTTCGGCCTCTGCGGTTTCGTCCGTAATTTCAAGGCCGCGATAGGCAGGCAGACAGTGCATGACCCTGGCCTTGGCGGGTGCGAGCTTCATAAGCTCTGCGTTTACCTGAAAGCCCTCGAAATCCTTAATCCGCTGCTTTTTTTCATCCTCCTGGCCCATACTGACCCAGGTGTCAGTGTAAACAATATCGGCATCGATCACAGCGTCAGCCGGGGCGTTTGTCTGTATGACGGTATCCGCAGCAATGCCGTTGGCTTTGGCGACCGAATCGGCATCGAGTTCATAACCAGCCGGTGAAGCGACTGCCATTTTCATACCGAGCTTTGCACAGGCAAAGACCAATGAACGGGCAACGTTGTTGCCGTCACCGATGTAGGCGATTTTCAGACCGGCCAATTTGCCGCAGTGCTCGCCGATTGTCAGCACGTCCGCCATTGCCTGGCAGGGATGGGAAAAATCACTGAGCGCATTTATCACCGGCACCTCAGCAAACCGAGCAAGCTCCACAAGCGTATCATGCTCGAACGTTCTTGCCATTATACCATCGACATATCTCGACAGGACCCTTGCCATATCCTTGACAGGCTCACGCTTTCCTATACCGCCGATGTCTTCGGGCTTGATATATATCGGATAGCCCCCCAGGTCGGTCATAGCTATCTGAAAGCTGATGCGGGTTCTTAAGCTCACCTTTTCGAAAAGCATAGCAAGGGCCTTGCCGGCAAGGCACAAATCGCGCCCGCCGGCTTTGTAAAGCTTCTTCAGTTCACTGCTCAACTGAAGTAATTCATTCAACTGCGAAGCAGTACAATCATATATCGAAAGAAAATTTTCCATTGTTAACTTTCCTCGCCAAGAACACCATCCAGGATTTCAACGGCTTGGTCGATTTGGTCACCTGTTACGGTCATCGAGGGCATAAACCGCAGGACGCTTTCGTGTGTGCAGTTTATTCTCAGATTTTTGTCCAGGCACTTATTGACGATTTCGGTTCCCGCCTGGGTAAGTTGGATACCAATCATGAGACCCTTGCCGCGAATGTGGTCGATAATCGAGTGTTTATCCTTTAGCTGCTGCAATTTCTGATTTGCGTACCGACCCATCTTCTCGGCATTATCGAGGAGGTATTCCGACTCGATGGCTTCAATTACGGCGACAGCCGCTGCGCAGGCCAGGGGGTTTCCGCCGAACGTGGATGCATGGGTGCCGGGCACCAGGGAGGTCGCCACCTCACTTGTGGCCATCATTGCACCGATAGCAACGCCGCCGCCTAATGCCTTTGCCATCGTGATTATGTCAGGCTCGATGTCATAGTGCTGATAGCCGAACCATCTGCCGGTTCTGCCCATGCCGGTCTGGACTTCGTCAAGAATCATAACGGCACCATGTTTATCACACATTTCACGGGCGGTTTTCAGGTACTCGTTTGTGGCAACATTAATCCCGCCTTCACCCTGAATAGGCTCCAGCAGGACCGCAGCAACTTCATCTGAAAAAGCTGCGACCAGGGCATCGATGTCGTTAAACGGCACATATTCAAAACCCGCAAGCAGGGGCAGGAAGCCATTGTGATATTTCGGCTGGGCGGTTGCCGTAACGGTGGCGAATGTCCTGCCGTGGAAGCTGCCGTGGGCGGTGATAAACTTGTACTTTTCCTGTGGGGTATGTTTGCGGGCCAGCTTCATAGCCGCCTCGTTGGCCTCTGCGCCGCTGTTGCAGAAGAAGCACTTGCCGCCGAACGCCCGCTCGCTGAGCAGCTTTGCGAGCCGGCCCTGGTTGGCAATGTAAAAGGTATTGTCGATGTGCAGAAGCTCGCCGGCCTGGGCGCGGATGGCCTCGACAACCTTCGGGTGGCAGTGGCCTATGCCGCTGACCGCCCAGCCGGGGAACATGTCGAGAATCTTATTGCCGTCGGCGTCGAAGATGTAATTACCCTCACCTTTTACAATGACCCTGGGCAGCCGGCCGTAATTTGCTATGACGTATTTATCAAACATTTCAATTATTTCAGCAGTCGTCATTGCTTTTTCCTTTAATAATCTCTGATGACTCCTTTTGCTCGTTAGCATCGGTTGGCAAGTCTTTGCTCTTTGTGCCTTACTTTATTATCTGTGTGCCGATACCTTTGTCTGTGTAAATTTCAAGAAGCAGGGAATGCTGGATTCGGCCATCGATTATATGTGCCTTTCTGACTCCGCCTTCGAGGGCAACTATGCAGGCATCAACTTTTGGCATCATACCGGCGGTAATAGTTCGGTCGGCGACCATTTTTTGAATTTCGGCCTCTGCCAGGCTCGATACCCTGCTGTCGGGGTCGCTTCGGTCGGTCAAAATCCCGTGCGTATCACTGACCAATACGAGCTTTTCGGCCTTTACGGCGGCGGCGACTTGGCCGGCGGCACTGTCGGCGTTGACGTTCAGCTTGCCGCCTTTCTTGTCAAATGCAACAGAGGCGATTACCGGTATCGTACCGTTATCACAAAGAGTTGTCAGCAAAGTCGAATTAACGTCTGTTATCTTTCCGACAAGTCCAAGGTCGAGTTTTCGGCCGTTCTCACCGGCCAGCCGCAACGGCTCTGCAAACAATACGCAACTGCTCAGTGAGTGCAGGCCCATCGGTTCGCATCCGAGGTCCTTTATAATCTCGCAAAACGGCGTATTGATTTTGTGCACGAGCGTATGCTCGACAATGGTCAGCGTCCGCTGGTCGGTATATCTTCTGCCGTGAACCCAGACCGGCTCCAGACCCGCCTGGGCCATGGCCTTTGTTATGGCCTTTCCGCCGCCGTGGACGATGACCGGGTGTATGCCGACCGTTGCCATAAAGACGACATCGGTAAGCAGCTTTTTTTGCAAATCCTTGTCCTCAAGGATGCTGCCTCCGAGCTTGACGACAACGATTTTACCTTTGAAGCCGCGGATATAGGCCATCGCCTCTATAAGCGCTTTTGCTTTTTTTATCGCTTCCTTCACAATCCTGTAACTTTCAACACTCTTAATACGAAAAGTTTGACACCAGCCAAAAAAACATGCGTTTAACTGTCATCCCGAATTAGCCTTTAGCCCTGAGCGACCACAGGGAGTCGAACGGGTTGCCGAGGGAACTATTAAAATAAGCTCCCGACTTGTCGGGGTTCCTTAATTTTGAACTTTACATTTTAATTTTTACATTTTCTTAAAGCCAACGGTCGGATTCGAACCGACAACCACTGGTTTACAAAACCAGAGCTCTACCATTGAGCTACGTTGGCACATACTCGATGCTCGATGCTGGATACTCGATGCTCGATATCCAGATTCAACTGCAAAAAGCCCGTTTGCCGAGCCAATAGGCAAACAATCTACCGATAATGGACACATTTTGCAAGGAGATTATTAACCTTTATATTACTAATGAAATATGGGTGCCACGGCCAAACTATGCTGGATGGCAGCCTTTTGGCCGAAGCCCAAAGGGATGGCATTTTTCGGAAGAGCCTGCACTGCCAAGCTAATGCTTGACAGTGCAAGTACTTTGTACGATTGTGCGCCTTGGACCGTTTTACGAGCCGGGGGAGGGAGCGATCGCCTGCCAGTTGGCTACGTCATTGCCGTAATTAGTATCCGTTATTCTATCCAGCGACTGGCCGGTGCCGTCAGGGGTTGTCGGCCACGGGTCGTTATAACCTGTCTCGCGGAAGTTGGCGCCGTGTGAGCCGTCACTGTAATTGACACGGTCAATACGGATATAAGGCACAAAACCGCTCGGCTCAGGAGTACCCGGCTTTTGAAGCTCTATCTTTTCGCCTGCATTACTTAATCTGCCTTCGAGCCATTTAAGGATCGTAACACCGCCCGCCGGCGTGAACTCCTGATTCAGGGC
>DUZQ01000133.1 GCA_013349435.1 Planctomycetota bacterium
GCCTGAAGGATATGAGGGAGAGAATAAGCAAAATCGTAGTCGCTTATGACAAAAAAGGCAATGAAGTTACAACCGCTGACCTCGAAGTGGACGGTGCTATGACCGCCTGGATGCTCGAAACACTAAATCCCAACCTCCTGCAGACCATCGAAGGCCAGCCGGTCTTCGTACACGCAGGCCCCTTCGCCAACATCGCCATCGGACAAAGCTCAATCATCGCGGACCTGCTCGCAACAAAATTATCCGACTATCACGTTACAGAAAGTGGTTTCGGCGCCGATATCGGCTTCGAAAAATTTTGGAACCTGAAATGCCGTATGTCAGGTCTTCACCCCGACGCCGTTGTCATCGTTGCCACCATTCGGGCACTAAAAATGCACGGCGGCGGCCCACCCGTAAAACCGGGTCTGCCGTTGAGTGACGAATATAAACAGGAAAATCTCGAGCTGCTCGAAAAAGGCTGTGAAAACCTCATCGCTCACATCGAAACCGTCAAAAAAAGCGGCGTTACTCCCGTCGTCTGCATAAACGGCTTCTATACCGACACAAAAAAGGAAGTCGAGCTGGTCAGAAAAGTCGCTGAAGATAACGGTGCTCTCGCAGCATACTCCGAACACTGGCTCAAAGGCGGTGACGGCGCTCTGGAGCTTGCAGAAGCCGTCATCAGCGCCTGCGAGCAAAAAAGCGAGTTCAAATTCCTATATGACCTCGAAGCACCACTGAGAAAACAGGTCGAGCTTATAGCGAAGGAAGTTTACGGTGCAGACGGAGTGGAATATACGCCGGAAGCTACAAAAAGAGCAGAGGAGCTGGAGGCAAATAAAGACTTCGAAAAATTCGGTACCTGTATGGTTAAAACCCATCTGAGTCTTTGTCACGACCCCGACGTAAAAGGAAGACCTAAAAACTGGAAACTGCCCATCCGTGACTTTATGCTCTACAAAGGAGCAGGCTTTATCGTGCCGCTGGCCGGTACAATTAAACTTATGCCGGGCACCTGCTCGAGTCCCGCTTTCAGAAAAATCGACGTCAACCTCAAAACAGGTAAGGTAACAGGCATGTTCTAAACCTCAAAGCAAGTAAAGACGCAAGATTTTGCGTCTCTACGAGATAAAACAGAAATATGTTTTTAAAAACACGGAGCTGAAAAATGGCTGCTAAAATTATCGACGGAAAACAAGTCGCTCAGACAATGAGAGAGGAAATAAAGCAGGAAGTCGAAAAACTAAAAAAGGATAATATCGTCCCAGGCCTGGGCGTCATACTCGTCGGCGAAGACCCGGCCTCACAATCCTACGTCAGGGCAAAGGAAAAGGCCTGCGAAAAAATAGGCATCTATTCCGACGACAACCGCCTCCCTGCAGATACCAAACAGGATGAGCTTATGGCTCCTATCAAACGAATGAACAACGACCCCAAAATTAACGGAATCCTCGTACAACTGCCACTGCCTGACCACATCAATGAAACCGACGTCCTGCTGGCAATCAATCCCGACAAGGACGTGGATGGCTTCCATCCTATGAACATCGGCAAAATGGTCGCAGGCGAAAAAACCTTCTGGCCCTGCACACCTCACGGCGTAATACAACTGCTGCAAAGAAGCGGCGTCAAAATCGAAGGTGCCGAAGTCGTCATCGTAGGCAGAAGCAACATCGTCGGAAAACCGCTGGCAAATATGCTCATTCAAAAGGCACCAACCGGCAACGCTACCGTCACCGTCTGCCACACCAGAACAAAAGATTTGGCCTTTCACACAAAACGGGCCGACATCCTCGTCGCAGCAGCAGGTAAACCCGAAATGATAACCGCTGATATGGTTAAAGAAGGGGCAGTGGTAATCGACGTCGGCGTAAATCGCGTTGAAGACCCATCAAAAGAAAAGGGCTACCGCCTGACCGGTGACGTTGACTTCGAGGCCGTAAAGGAAAAGGCCTCCTTAATTACCCCCGTCCCCGGCGGCGTAGGTCCGATGACTATCACTATGCTGCTATACAATACACTCGAATCCGCCAAAAAAGCCGCCGGAAAAGTCTAAAAAAACCGTTAAAAAGAAAAACCATAACCTCTTTAGCTTTACTCCCCAGCAGGCGGATTAATTTTTGTCTTCCTAAGGTGTATTCATACTCGATTTTCACCTTTGAGCTTTATTCCCCCTCCAGCCAGTGCTCACACAGGATTGAAACATCTTTGAAATTGACAATACCATCGTGATTTATATCCCCGGCCGGATACACTCTCAAAAACGGATACGTCTGATTCTCCCCAATATTCCAGACCTCTACAAAATCCCAACCGGCACCGGTGAATGTGGTCTCAGTTTGCATTTCGGCAGTGGTTTTGCCGATTACATTCGGGTGGCTGCCATTACCAAACCCGTTCATGTCCGGATTAACATTGGCATCCCAGAAACAACTCGTGTACGAATCATCCCAACTCTTTCCTCCCACCAGGCCGCCGATGTGATAGTCTCCTGAAACCTGTGCATCTGAATAACACTTTACAACTACGTTATTATTATCTCCCACCAGGCCACCGACAGACGAGACACCGGAAATAGTGCCTATGGTATAAGAGTCTGTAATTTTCCCATAACAAAAATTACGCCCGACCAATCCTCCAACAATATATTGTCCCCAGACGCTGCCGATAGCATGGCATTTAAAGACCTCACTGGAATTATGTCCTAACAGGCCGCCAACATAACGAGAATTACTGCCTCCGAGAATATTTACATCTTCAATACCAAGTTTTTAACCTGCCCGGGTTCCTCAACGCAGCCGAATAAGCCAAGATAATCATTACCTGCCCCCTCGGTATCTATGGTAAGTTTGCAGATATTACAGTCATTACCATCAAAGATGCCTGTAAACGAGGTTCCTTCAAAACCGTCGCCGCCCGTATCCGGCGCAATCAGGGCGGTTGAATAGGTGAAACCTTCCATATTGATATCATTGACAAGGATAAAGCACTTGTTGAAGTCCTCCGGATGATTGCCGATGTCGTTTAAATCGTTCGGCGTAGCGATGCGGTAAGGCTCATTCGGCTCTCCCGTCCCGCCGGAGTATTTTATGGCCTGTACAGCCGAAAAAGGAATGAGAACTATCAGCAGAACGGCAAATATTTTAACCACGGCCATTTTCTACCCTCATTATTTACCCGCCAAACCGCATTGGCAGGTTAATTCGCACAATTATTCCTCAAAACGATAGTATTATACCACAACTTTTTGCAGCCGGCAATAAAAAATATGGGAAAATTCAAATTTACTTCAGCGTTTATTTATGGACTGCACACTCCGGCAGGATTCTACTTGTTATTTTCCTCTTTTTTGCCCGGCTCAATAACCTTTTTAATTCCTTTTAAGATTCCTTCTCCAAGCTCTTTACCATCTTTTAAGACCTTTGTTCCTCCTTTGAGCAGCTCACCGGAAACATCAACCAGCCCCTTGAGTCCGAACTCCAATTGTCCGACTATCGCTTTAGGCAAATCTTTGGTGCCCTGCTCAATCACGCCGCCGACCAGTGCCACAAAAACTTTGGTCGTAAGCATCACCATATCCAGCTTATCTTCGGAGCCCAGGTTGGCCATCCTTATCGGTTTTAGTTTGAGAGTTATGGTATCGGCCGTACCCGGCAGTCCCAGAGGTTTAACCCTGACCTTGATATCGGAAACCACAAGAGTATCGATGTGCAGCTTCTTTCCGGAAGGCTCGCCTTCTTTACCTTTAGCCTTTATATTATCCATAACTTTATTGAGGTTATTCCCGGAGAGTCCCTTGCTCTCGATAACCAAATCAATTCCCTCAAGCTCGATATCCTTTATATTAACTTCATCCTTTAGCAGCGTTCCCAATTCAACATTAATCCTGGCCGATTTAAGTTTCAACAGTTGAGGGTGTTGATAACCGGGGGGATTGTTAATAATAAGATTCTGCAAAGCCACTTCTCCCCGCAGCAGTGAAACATCCACATCATTCACGCTTACAGCAACACCAAGCGCTTTTGTCCCGGCATGTTCCACGCCCATTTTAACAGCCCTTCCCGCAAAGAGATGAACCAGCAGCAGGGCCGCAATCACCAGAACCACAATCACAAAGGCAATTATCCGAACAGTTTTGTAAATTTTCATCTTTTTTAATCCTCTGACATTATTGCTTTATTCATTTTCTTGCTGTACCATAATTATATGGTCTTTATATTGTACATAATAGCCGGGCCTTTATTCATAATATCCCTTGCCGGATATGTATATGTCAAGCTCCGGCTGCGACCCGGAGAAGAGCTCGACGATTACTACTACGAATTCGAGGAACAGCACCCCGGTTA
>DUZQ01000120.1 GCA_013349435.1 Planctomycetota bacterium
ACTCGGCAGCCCAGTCACTATGTTCCCCAAACAGACACAATCTTCCTGGTGTTGAAATCCTCACCGGCCTGAGCGATTCATTTTGTTTTTGAGGAACCATTAATTTTTGCTTTCGGCACATAAAAAATTACGGTTAAAGATTTTGTAAAGCATTTCTAAAAGCTGCCTGGGTTCTGGCATAACCCTCAGGCGTTCCGGTATCATAGACCAGACCGTTTATTTTATAAAGAAAATATTTTTTCGGGTATTTCTTTAATAATAAATTCTGCGCATCCGCCAGCTCCAATTCATCAGCGGAATTGTCAATTTTTGCCTTAACCTCCTCGAGACAATCAAAGATTTCCGGTGAAAAAATATAAATACCGCAATGTGCCAGAAAATTATCAGGCGGAAGCCCCGGAGTTTGCAATTTTTGCCGAGCCGTTTCCGGGTCGGGTTTTTCAATAAAAAAGGTGCAATGATAAACGTTCTGCCTGACAGGAACACCGGCAGCTACTCCGACTCGGGACAGCTTTTCTGATGTTACTGCTTGCATGCCCACCAACGCCTGGGCATCCATAGAATCAAAGGCCTGAGCTAACTGCAGACCGCAGGCCGGTGTACCTTTATCAGGGATTTGTATATGGTCTCCTAAAAGAAGCATAAAAGGCTCGTCAGCTACAAAATCACGTGCCTGAAGTACCGCATCTCCGAAACCCATCGGAGTTTGCTGAGTAATAAATTCAATATTTGACAGCTCGTCTTGCAGGATATTTTGTCTTGCGTCTGCCAGGTATTTTTTTATCAAATCACTTTGCCAGGGAGATATCACAATGCCGATATCTTTGGCACCTGCCCAAACCGCTTCTCGGCATATCACATCAAGCACAGTGTAAATTTTTCCGCCCCCATCAACCAGAGGGAACAGGGCTTTGGGAGTCGCTTTAGTGACCGGCATAAGGCGGATTCCTTTGCCGGCAACGGGAATTAAGGCTTTGCGTACCATTTTCTTATGAAATCTCGAGGTTAAGGCTCTTTATTCAGTTACCTAATCCCTTATCTTATACAAGGATTAATCATTTTGCAAAGTTCATTTAAATTCGTAATAGCTGTGAGACAAATTTTTCTGCGTTCCTTAAGATATCATTCGCTCATTTTGGTTGGCTGGTCGTTCATATTAATAAGATTCTAATATCCGTCCTCTATGTCTTTGTGGCTTTACAAATGCGCTGTACGCTCCATGATTTGTAAATATCCAGTTATGAAAACTCTGCAAGCTTGTTATTTTTTTCTTCAGCCTGCGAAACTTTCGTAAACTATCCTTTTCTTTTTCTATCCTGGCCAACAAAACCTCCTTGTCAATACCATCATCCGCGACACCCAGAAAATCTAAATTATAGGGAGGACGGGGACTGTCCAGAGAAAATACCCATTGGAAAATTTCCTGTGTCCTTTTGAGGTGAAAGTGGGAAGTTATGACCAGCAGCTTTCGCCATTTTCGGATTTCTGTGTGTATGACTCTGGCAAAATAAGCATTCCCAAGGGTGTCATAAGAAGAACGCTCTGTTAATATTTTTCGGGGCGAAAGACCCTTTTTCATCAAATAATCGGCTGCCTGGACACATTCAAACATTGGGTAGCCCCGCCGATTCAATTGAGGCGGTTTGTGTATCGTACCGGCACTTAGAGTGATGATATGCTCATCATTCTGTATCTCAATCGCCTTATCAAGACGTCTTTTAGTCCACACAGGCAGACTGCCACCTTCTAAAAGACCCCCACCCGGTATTAAAATTGCATCGGAAGGCCCACCCATAAGCGAAGCCTGCGCAAACCGTACAATATTATCATAACAATTTGTTAAAAAATCCGAAATCCTTTTTACAATATCATATCAGACCAGTTTGGACTACTCAAGATAATAATGTTATTTGCGATATACGCAAAGAAATTGATGTAAACAATTATTACTGAATAGAGCAAATTAACGCAATCAGCTTCATCGTACATATCCCAAAAAAACGAATTAGAATTTGACAATCCTTATTTTGGACCATACAATACACCGGTTATTCAGGGAGTAAATTTAGAAAGGAATAAAAGATGGCTGAAAACGTAATCAATCTTACAGACAATAGTTTCGATGATGTTGTGAATAATTCAGAGGAGCCTGTTCTGGTGGATTTTTGGGCACCATGGTGCGCTCCCTGTAAAATGATAGCTCCCATAATTGATGAGATAGCCCAGGAATACGAAGGAAAGAGCAAAATCTGCAGACTCAACACTGATGAAGCCAGAGACAGTGCTATGGAATTTGGTATAAGCGCCATACCCACAATTATTCTGTTCAAAAAAGGCCAGGTCCAAAAAAAATGGGTGGGCCTAACAAGTAAAAAAGATATAACAGTAGCAATTGAAGAGGCGCTATAGGCAGGATAGGGATTCCTTACCTTCAAAGAAAAGCCTGGATGTACAGCCCTTCCATATCTTATCTCTCAAGGGAACGGTTTAGTACCATACCGTCACGATGAGATTAGGCTCTGTCTTTTTGCCCTGTATCTCGCCTGTTACGGTATCAGTTCTCTTGACGATTATGCCCGGATTGTTTTTCAACCAGTTTGATATCTGCTCATCAAGGAAAGCCAGCGCGCCAGGATGTAATTTGGTAAAGAAGGTTTTTACGCCGGTGATTGCCTTTGACGAAACTTCTTCGGCAGGCGCCCTTTTGCGGGTCTCAGGGATATTCCGAGAAGGCTCTGCACGCGGCATCTCAGTTGTACTGCCGCCCAAATTCAAAGGCGAATGAGAAATATCCGGGGTATCATCATCGCTATCATCAAAGGGTATCGGTTTTTCATCCTCCGGAGTAATAGCACTGCCGTTACCATAGACAATCATCTCATCAAGGTCTTCGCTGCCAAAGTCCTTTGTATCAAAATCTCTGCTATCAATATCATCCGTACCAGCCACTTATTCATCCTCCACAAAACTTTATATTCTCATAATACTAATATATAACTAAAAAAGCAGGAAGTCAAGGAAAAATCATAAATATAAGTTCTGTTAGATATGGTATTTACTGCCGATTTTTGCCTGAGTTGTGTGAAATGGATTTTTTTTTCCGGGAACCGGATTTTCTGGATTTTTCCTTAATTTACCTTACTTCCCTAAGTTACTTTTTATTATCTTTGGACTCAAGTACGGCTATCTTGCTTTGTAGCTTGTTAATCAGCTTGTTAAGCCTTTGCACTTGCTCAGTTGCTATTTTGGCCTTGGACTCGGCTCTTTCGGCTTTTTTACCGGCCATTTGAGCATCCTCTGTTAGTTTGTTAATCTGTGCCTCAGCATCTCTTACAAGGCTACGGGCTACTTCCCGCTCCCTTTGGGCAGTGGAAAGCTCCTGCTGTGCCTCTTGCAGCTTTTTCTGCTGTAGCTGTCGGTTTCTTTTTGCGCCGAACGGGTCGGTTATTTTTTCACCCATAGTGTAATTGGGCAGGTTGGGATGATGGATTTGCCTCAGCCTGCTATATATTTGTTCTTTTGGTACTCCTCCTGTAGAGATGGTTGGCGTTAATATAAAAACGGTCTCCACGGCACGGTTTTCAAAATCTTTCGAGGAGAACAAAAGCCCCAGGATGGGGATATCTTTGAGAATCGGAAAGCCCCGTATTACAGAGCGTTTCTCGCTTTTTCTTAATCCACCGATTACCAGGCTTTGACCCTGTCTTATTCGGTTTTCTTTGTTCTCGATTTGTTTTTTTGTAAGTATGGGAATCTGCTTGACGCCTTCAGGTGTAGATTTGGAGCCGAGCACAATTTTGGTCTCAAGACCGATATAGCCGTCGGCAAAGACATGAGGAGTTATTTCAAGAGAATCAATCACGTCCACGTACTCGGTTTCCGTTTGAGCGTTACTACCGAATTCTCCGATAAACTTGGTAATTTTCTGTAAAGGCACATGTTGGCTTGACTCAACTTTTGCCGTTTCCCCGTTTACCACTTCAAGAGTAGGGTTCATCAATATTTTCAGATACCCTTTTGATTCGAGAATATCAATGAGGAATTTATATTTTTCGCTGAAATACCCCACTTTCAGCCCGATTCTTTCCCGAGCGACGTCCCTCAGAGAGGCACCCGGGAAGGCCGGGAGAATTTCTTCCCCTTCATCAATCAAATCCTGCACATCGGTTCCAAAAGGCTGGGCCGAAGGTTTCATGGCAATATCTTCTCCGAGTGCTTCCAGCACCTCAACGGTAGTTTCCCAGTCCATCGTCCTGTCTGCATATACTTCAGAAACAAGGCAGTTGATTTTGACCTGAATTGGCGGTA
>DUZQ01000114.1 GCA_013349435.1 Planctomycetota bacterium
ACGCAGATATTTACCGCAGCGGTGGAGGTCAGCGGAACGGATATGGCTGCGAGCCAGTTAGGCCTTGCCGATGAGATGGATTTTCAAAAGCAGGAGCGACTTCGGGAGCTGATTCGTGATTTGGAGAATACTGTTATCAACGGAGGCCTGCCTGCAAGCTCTCCCGAAGGCAGCGGGTCGGTAAGGAGGTCGCTGAAAGGGATTATACAGCATATCTCAGGCAATGTTTTTCACACCGGCGACAGCGGCTTTCCGAGCGGGACAGACCTTGATGAAACCAAGGTCAATTATGTTCTGCGCAAGATATGGGAGAGCAGCAACGGTAATGTGGATTTGATAGTGGTTGGAGGAAATCAGAAGCGAAAGATTAATTCCTTCTGCTCATCCAGCAGGACGTATGCGTCTGATGAGACGACCTACACGGATATGGTCAACATCTACGAAAGTGATTTCGGCATTTGTCGGATTGTGACCACCCGCTGGGTTCCTCAGGATGCTGTTTTGTTCCTTGATTCATCTCGGGTGAGTGTACTGCCTCTTGCCGGCAGGAGTTTTCATTTTAAGCCTCTGGCGAGCAGCGGTGACTACGAGTGTGGTGAGTTGATTGGTGAGTACACGCTGGAGTTAAAGAATGAATCGGCACACGGGCTTATTCGGGATTTGAGCACGAGCTGAGAATTTTAGTTGTGCGGTCGTACCCAAAGGGTGGTTTCGCCCTTTGGGTATTCGGGCCGCTTTAGAGAGAGAAGGGAAGCGATTGATATGGTTAGTTTTTCGAGTGATACTGATATTCTTAAGTGTGAGCCTGCACTTTTCAGTGAACTTTATCCTGCAGAGCAGGTGCTTATATCGGGTTCGGGCGGCACATTGAGCGGCACATCTTTTACGGCAGCCGGAGCGGATTTTGTAAGCGCCGTCGTATCGGCCGGAGGGGTTGTGCATCTTCAATCTCCGGATGGCTCGTTGGACGGAGCTTATGAGATAGTGTCGGTAGATTCCGTAACGCAGCTTACTGTTTCGGTGATAAGAGCGGATGCGGAAGGACAAGCTATAGCACCTCCTGCGGCTACAGATGTATCATTCAGGGTTTGTACATACGGCCCGCAGGCGAATGAAATCGGATTTCGTTTAACGGAATATTTCGGGATACAGCCGGGCAATCCACAAAGTGACATAGGTTCTGATGATATTCTCGATTCTGAGGTTTTGAGACAGGCTTCTGTCTTCGGAGTGATTTGCAGTGTGTATGCAATGCTTGCGAGTAATGCCGAGGATGAAAACTTCTGGAAGAAGAGCCTTTATTACCGGAGGCTTTTTGAGAAGGCAAGACAAAGGTGTCGTTTAGCGATAGATACGGGTTCTGATGGTGTTTGTGATGTCACGCGGTTTGGCGGAGCTGTAAAACTCAGACGTGGTTAATATGCGAGGGCTGAGCAGATGAAGTTTACTCTGGACGGCAATGAGTTGTTTGGCGGCGATGATGTACAAATCAAAGTATTTAGTTTCAGCAGGGCAAGTATTGAAAGAACTATCTCGGGTGTGGACGGCGTTCTCAGTATAGATTTGGGCAATCGAGGAAGAAAAGTACAGCAGAGTGGTATGCTGCGAGCAAACAGCAGAACACAGATGAGAGCAAAGATTGATGCAATAGGGGCGTATATGGATGGCTGCACTCATACGTTAGTAACTGAGGGCGGCAAAGAGTATGACAATCTCAGGGTGGATTCTTTTGAGACGACGAAAGAGAAAACAAGCGGGGGCGGAGTTATTGTTGATTACAAAATAGTTTATACACAGTTGGCGATATAAAGATATGGGACTTATCAGCAGTGGAATAAGTAAGGTCAGGGCCTTTTGGATACCCTTGGGTATTCGAGAAAGCGGCAGTAGTGTTTCTGTACCTCGAACTGCGCTCGTGCGATGGCATTCAGGCTGGACTGATAAGCTTTATCAGGTTTATGTGAACTCTCGATATGCAGGAACAACTGTGGACAGTGAACAACGATATATGCTTGTTCAGGTTCCGACGTCTTCTGATAGCCCCGTCCGGATAGAGGTTTTTGCTGTTGAAGCCGATGAGGCTGATTGTGATTACAGTGAAGAACTGGACGAGACGGTTAGTCAAAGCGGTAGAGTTAGGATAGAGATGCTGCGAAGTCAGGATTTACCGGCTGGTGCGACTGTTCAAATATATTTTGATAATGGCACCGGTGTTGTTGATTATTCGAGTCCTCTTAATAACAGACCTCTGCAAGTCTGGCCTAATCCCCAGGATAAAGGTGGTTTCGGGATGAGCAGCTTTGGAGCCGGTGACTTTGGGTATGATGGTTCCGCTGTGGTAGGATTCGGGAAGGGCGTTTTTGGAAGGAGCTGGTTTGGTTTTGATGCGGATACCTTTGAGTGGGTAAGCGAGCCTTTGCCTGTGGGGACATATAAATTCGGGGTGAAAGTTACGGATAAAACTGGCAGGGAGAGTGCGGCCCGTGAGAGTTGTTCTGTAACCGTAATTCCCGGCAGCAAACCGGTAGAAGAGCTTGGTGTTTCGTCGTTTGATAAGGATTTGAACGAATTGGTTTTGAACTTGATGGGATAAGGAATTTATTGGAGAGAAGTAATGGCTGAAGTATATCCATCAGATAATGCGTTGTTGAATCTTACAAGTGACAGTGAGACCGGTGTAGAGTATATAGCTACCGGGACGGCACCTTATTATCTGCAGTTCCGAAAGCTGCTTTATCGGCTGCTTCTTGCGACAAAACGTGCAAATGACCTAAGGGTTTATGATGAAGGCGGATTAAATATTGGCGTAAAGCCCGGCAAATTCTGGCTTGGCAATCAACTGTTGAGCTATGGAGGTTCGTCGGGCAATGCTCTGGCTGATGATAAGGCGAATATTTACATTTATCTGGATTCAGCCGGCAGTCTTGTCACCGATGAATACAGTAACTTTCCGGATATGGCGGATACACCTCATATTCGTCTTGCGATTGTTACCACAGCAGGGGGAGATATTGATTCTATAACGGACGCAAGGACAGGACATAATTTTGTGGTGCCCTTCGGTGCAGGTGGAGTAAAGAAGACTATCGAGGCTCATACTGCTGATGATACGCTTGAAGCAACAGAGTCCGGAAGTGTTCATACAAATCTTGGAGCTTCAGGGGCAGTGACATTAACTTTGCCGGCGTCTGCTTTTGCGGGGACGATATTTACTTTTGCGGTACAGTCGGCTCAGGAGCTGCGAGTGGACCCGGGTGCTGCTTCGATTCGCGATGACAGCGGACAGACAGCGGATAAGTACAAGTATGCAAACAGTATTGGAGCTTCTTTGACTCTTATAGCAGATTCCAACGGAGACTGGGCAACAATAGCAAAAAACGGGACGTGGAGCGAAGAGGCCTGACGGTTTTTGTTGATTATGTATAACAAAGTGATTTCAGAGGGATTAAGATGGCACAATTGTCAGTTGAAAACAGAGATAATATACACAAGGAATTTATGTTGCAGACCAGCGCCCGGTTTGAGGAGTTGGGTGCTTTAACCAAGCCTGATCTCAAGGCTGCCGTTGATGCGATTGATGAATGGGTCGAGAATAATTTTGCGTCCTTTAATTCTGCTGTACCACAGATGGCACGTGAAGCTTTGTCGGCGAAACAAAAAGCGCAGCTTTTATTTATGATTTTGAAAAAAAGATGGGAGGTAAGCTAAATGGCAAGCGGTGATACTTTATTGGTGTTTACTCCGTTACAAAACGAGCCGCCGGATTCTGATTTTGCAACAATAGACTTACGCAACAATCATCCCGTTCTGGATTTTGACGCTACAACCGATGAATATGCGGTATTTAGAGGTGTAATGCCACGAAATTATAGTGGCAGCGGAATAACGGTATATATCCACTATGCAATGTCAAGCGCAACCAGTGGAGACGTCGGCTGGTATGTATCTTTCGAGCGGATTGGCGATCAGCAGCAGGATATTGACGGTGACAGTTTTGCTCAGGCTTTGCTCGTAGAGGTAGATGTTCCGGGCACTTCAGGGCTTGTGGATATTGCAAGTGTTGCTTTTAACGATGGTAGTCAGATTGATAATATTCAGGCGGGTGAAGGTTTTAGACTTCGGGTACAGAGAGATGCCGACGGCGATTCTGCTGTCGGGGATGCAGAGCTTTTGGTTGTAGAGTTGAAGGAGGCGTAATGGCCCGCGA
>DUZQ01000139.1 GCA_013349435.1 Planctomycetota bacterium
AGGCCATTGTTCCGACCGGTGAGCAGAGGTTGTGGCAGGCCATCGGCATATAATAGAGGTCGGCCCAGTCGGCGATTCTTTTTGTCTCCAGCAGGCCACCGCACTTCTGCATATCGGGCTGGATAATGTCGCAGGCTTGCTTCTCGATGAAAGGCCGCCAGGTGTGACGCGTGTAGAGATTCTCACCGGTACAGATGGTGACTTTGGTGGCAGCGGTGATCCGTGCCAAAGCATCGGCGTTTTCCGGCGGAATCGGGTCCTCCATGAACCAGAGGTTCAGGTGATCGGTCATCTGAATGAAACGCAGGGCATCGCGGGTATTGAACTTCCAGTGTAAATCAACGGCAAGGGGGAAATCAGGTCCGAGCTCAGCGCGAATGGCCTCGAGTATTTTTACCCATGCCTTTATGTCAACTGAAGAGAGTGTGCGGTTCCAGTGCCGGCCAAGAAATGGGTTGAGGTCAAACTTCATCGCCTTAAAGCCGTATTTGTCGCGGGAGAGCTGCGCCTCTTCGACCCAGGGGCTGGGCTCGGGGGTATCGGGCGAGCCGGTGTCGTGATAGATCAGCAGTTTGTCCCGGAACTTGCCGCCCAGCAGGACATAGACGGGGACATTGAGGATCTTGCCGGCCAGATCCCACAGGGCTGATTCGATTCCCGCGATAGCGCCGGTGAGCGTACCGGAACGAGCGTCGGCGCCGGAGCCCTCCTCCATCATTCTATGCCACAAATAATCGACCTGGAGAGGGTCCTGTCCTATGACCTCCTCCTTTATTTTGCGAATCCAGTCGATGGTACCGGCCCCGCGGTAGGCCTCGCCGATACCATAGAGACCGGAATCGGTGGTGACCTTGACCAGATGAGCGCTGTAGTAGGTCAATCTCACCGAAGCGGTTTTCACATCGGTGATTTTTACTTTGCCGAATTCAGTTTCGGCCTTGGGTTCGGCCTGTAAGACCTGCGGTCTTTCAGCAGCCAAAGCGGCGGCGCCGCTGCCGACAGCCAAAAGGAAATTTCTCCTATTGAGCATTTGTTCATCTCCTCAATTAGCTCATTTGAGAATATCGGGCGACGCAATAGCGCCGCTGACAGCACTATCAGGTATAGGGGTGGATTTGCTCACCAGAACCACCTTGTTTATTTGACCCGATTGTAGATACAGCGAAAAGCAATTTTTGTGCCTCACTTTTTTAATCAACCATATTCAGTCCGATTATAAGCTTATTGGGCACAACAACCAAGGAAAATTCCGGCGTGTTCTTCCCAACATCACCGCACCAAAGGCGTTGAACATCTTCGACTTCAAAATTCACCGCATTTTGGGCATTGAAGATTTTTGCTTTCAATAATCAGCCTGGCTGTTTTTGCTTTTCCCTGTTCCGGGTCTCTTGGGCTTTGTAAAGAGCAGCGATATCCCTCTGGCGTTTTTTATCAAATTCCTCCGATGTCATCGGCTTGGCTTTTTCTTTGCCGAGTTTGCTCTTGAGCTTCATAATCCTGAACCTGTCCGCAGCCGTTCTATGTTCAAGCAACGCTGACGCCTGCCCACCGGCAGGCAGAGGCGGAGGCGTTGCTGTTGTTTCTTTATTATTCTCTTTTATAGTTATGTTATTAGTAGCTGCGCAATCCTGACCATCTCGATGTTCACTTTTGACCAACTCGGATGTACCGTTTTGACCGACATCATGGTCATTTCTGCGCACCTCGGAACCGGGCTTCGGGGCCGTATCCGAACCGCCTGTACGAAAAAATGAAGCCCTAACTTGCGGGTGTCTGACAGACCATATTGTTCTGTAATAACCCTTCGGCGACTTTACGCCTATCAGTTTTGTAACCTTGAGCTTTTTTATACAACGCCTGACAGTTACCGAAGAGACATTGAACATACCAGCCAGGGTCTTGTTGCTCTGCCAGCAGCCCTTGGCACCGAAGCTGTGAAAGTGCGCCAGAAGCAACTGCTCACGAGGTGTAAGCTCACGAAGATTCAAAATATGATAAGGCACCTTAAGATAAAAATCCTTCCTGAGTTTTTTGCTTGTTTTCTTCGACGACACCTATACCCCCGCCTTCTGCTTATCCCCGCTCTCAAGATAACCAGATGCTATTTTAGCAAGAGCAGCAGCACGCCTTGCAGCTTTGTTCTTTTCCCCAACCTTCTCCAAAGCCAGTGACAACGCCTTCTCGACAACCTCCTGCTGAGCCTCGCTCAAAAAGAAGACCATCGGCTGAGCAAAAGGTTTTAACGATGTTACGGCAGGTGGTTGCACAGCCTTGAAGTTCAAAAGCTTCTCAATCTGCAGCTTCGTCTGCGGCAAAAGCCTTGAAAGCTCCCTCGCCTCGTACCTTGTGTTCAAACGCCTCAGCAGCTTCAGCTTCTTGTCCAGCTCATCCGTCCCGCCCAGCCGATTCAAAGTCGCAAGAAGAATATCCGTCTGCTCATCATCAATGTCCCATACCACGCAGTCGGCCTTTTCATATCCAAGCTCCTTTAATGCACTGCAGCGATGATGACCGTTGATTATCTGATAGTGTCCACGCTCTTTGGGATGAGGCCGAACCACCAGAGGCTCATAATGTTCGCCAAGTTCAATATTGCGAACCAGCTTCCTGTAATTGCTGTCACTCATACGATTAGGATTGCCGGGATGCCCTTTCAATTTCTCCAAGCTTATTGACTTGATTGAATTTGCCATATAATCACCTCCGTTCTAACCTGCTACAAAGTTACCTTCATTTGCGGATTGAACCAGATATAATAAACCGGCCGAGCAGTCAGCTTACTCAGTATAAATCTCGTCCTCTTAAGCCCTGCCGGAATGTCCTCCCGAAAGTGACGCCTGACGGCGCTGCTCCTGCCGTAGCTGGCCAGAAACTGCTGAACCTGCGCCTCAATAAAATCCACCTCTTCGTCGGTTAAACTATCGAGCTTCGCCTGCACACACCTGGGCTCAATAAGCTCATCCTCCTCAATCCCCACCAAACTCAGTGCCTCTGTCAGCTGAGCGCACCTTGCAGGCACAGGCCCGCGGTAAGCCTTCATACCGGCCCTTTCGAAAAATGGATGCACGTTGCCCATCACCGCCATCGCCTCGATGACAGGGACATTCATCAAAGGCATCGTCTCGGCGACGAGCCTTTTGGCCAGGCCAAGCCCGCGAAACCTCGGCTCAATAATTACTCTCGATATGCAGCGGATATTGCGGTTAATCATCTTGAGTCTGCTTTTTCTATCCAGCCCCTCGAACATCCCGCCGGTTGCGATATTGCGAAGCTCACAGCCCATACTCGGCATCGTATAAACAATCACACCTACCGTGACATTGCTTTTTTTCATAGAGTACACCCCGGCAAACGCAGCAGGCCCGCCTCTGCGATAATGAAACACACTCAGCCTGTGATAATCCTTGACATCCCCACGCACTATCTCAATGTCCCTGGTGACACTGCATCTTCTCATTCTATCTACCGCCTTTTACCGTCCCACTTGCTGTGCTTATAAATCACGTTCGTCGGCCCGGAAAGCTCCTTCATCACCAGCACGTCAGGCTGCAAGTCCGCAAGCACGTCCTGGTGACTCGATGCCAGAATGAAGCTCACGCCCGTCCGCCTGGCGAACTTGTGAATGTTGTACGAAATCACCGAAGCCGTAATTCGGTCCAGCTCGCAGCAGTACTCATCGGCGAAGATAAACTTCCTGCCCGAGGCAAGCCCGCACGCCAGCCTGAACCGCCACTTCTGCCCGTCACTTAACAGCACGGGCTGGTTAAGCATACAGAAAACGTCACTCAGACCCGCATAGCTAGTTTCTGTTGCGGAAAAGAATTTATGTAAAAAACTATACAAGAAGGCCTGTTCCTGTTATTATTTTTGAAAAACCAAAAGAAAGGAAC
>DUZQ01000126.1 GCA_013349435.1 Planctomycetota bacterium
AGGGTGGCCGAGGCGGTCTTGTTGTAATAGCTTAACTGATTACCTGTTATTTCTTGTGCATTTTCAGGAAATACTGACGTGAAAAACAGAATCACTATCGCCGATCTCATAACCGCCAAACGGCAGGGGCGCAGAATTGCTGCTGTGAGTTGCTACGACTACATCACAGCAAGTCTCGTTGCGCAGACCGACATTGAAGTGATACTGGTGGGGGACTCGGCAGGGCAGGTAGTGCTGGGATTTGACTCGACCCTACCGGTGAAGATGGATTTCATGGTGGCGATAACCGCCGCTGTTCGCAGGGGCGCACCCAACCTTTTCCTGGTTGCGGACATGCCCTTCATGTCCTATCACCTCGGGTTGAATCAGGCGGTAGAAAATGCCGGACGCTTTGTTACCGAGGCGGGCGCTCAAATGATAAAAATCGAAGCGGGCGAACCGTACCTGGATGTGGTAAAGGCCGTCAGTGACGCGGGCATGTCTGTAATGGCGCACATCGGCATACGGCCGCAAACGATTACGCGAGTGGGCCGGTTCCGTGCCGAGGCCACAGGCGCAGAGGCAGCCCTTGAGCTCATAAATCTGGCTGAACAAATGCTGCACGCGGGAGCCGCCACACTTCTAATTGAAGGCGCCGCTTCGGAGGTTGCCGAGATTATCACGCAACGAAGCGAAGTTCCCGTGATAAGCTGTGGGTCCGGTCCGAACTGCGACGGTCAAATCCTGATAGCACCCGACATCCTTGGCCTGACGCAGGGACCCGGGCCGAGGTTCGCAAAGAATTTCGGCACGCTGGCTGACGATACGGTGCGTGCATTTGGCGAGTACGCCGGGCAGATAAAGAAGGGTTCTTTCCCTGACAGCAAGCACAGCTATCATATGAAAGAGGGCGAACTTAAACGGCTCAAAGAGCTGCTCAGTCCGAACGCATAACTGCACGGCACCGGCCTTGTGCCGGCCGGTGAGTTTTGATTAGTCTGCTTTGCCCCACTCCGACCAGCCAGTCGTGCGCCTTAGGATTGAGCGGTCGCGTGCCCTGACTCTGAAATTGTATTTCAGGGTGGGCGCGCCGAGCTTTACGGTGTATTCGTAAGGTGGGCCGTCCGGAAAGAATATCCAGCCGCTGTCAAAGCCGCTATTTTCGAAACACTCGAAGTAAAACTCAAAACCTGTGTCATCGGCGGTGTTGGGGTCGGCCCTCATCGTAGCACCGTAGTCAAACGTCTTGTAGGGGGGCAGCAGAACCTGCCGTGGTGTCCCATCAAAACCATTTGCGTCGATGGAACGGTCCCAGTCCATCGGGTCGGGTATCGGCGGCTCCTCATCCTGGTCGAGCCAGCAGGTAACAGCCAGAACGTACAGGTCACCGTAGTCAACAAAGCCGTTTCCGCCGATATCGGCGCCGTCACACCAATTGTTGCCTTCCGAGCAATCCTCATAACGCCAGCTTGCTGCAAAGACCGCAAGATCAAAGGTATCTATAATACCATCACTGAAGAGGTCGCATCCGCAGAATCCAATGCCGGATATTGCAATCTGGTCATTGGGCTCGCCGGCCTCGGCAAGGTTTGGCTCTGACAAATCCGCTTGCTCAGCCTGCAGCAAGAGAGGGGCCGGCATGGCCATCACAAGCAACAAGGCAATAGCCTTAATCATTTTGACACCCTTTCCAAAATGCCGACGGCAATATAACATCACACGCGTTCGCAGACGTCGGAAAGAACCACCGGTACGATATAATTTTAGCATTTTTTTGGGCTTTTGTCCAGCGATTGTTTCCCGCAGGTGTGATGTATGTATATTCGGTAGCGGGGGGTGAAATTGGGTTTGTTTGGGTTTGTTTTTGGCTTTGGGGGGTGTTTGTGTAAGTCCTTTCTAAAAAAGAGGTTAGGGAGGTTTTTTGCCTGGCGAGGAGGGGCAAATCGGGCGAAATTGGCTTTGTTTGGCTTTGCTTTGTCCGGCAAGACCAAGTGTTCAATTGGGCGTAACTTCTTATATTATATAGTCTTATGCACATTTGACTTTTTGAAAAATTGGGTTTGTTTTTTCAAATAAACTTTTTTGTTTTGGCTCTGTGGGGGCCTTTTTGTTTTTGTAAGTGCTTTTTAGATGGAGAGTTAGGTTCATCACAGGGTCCTTTGAAATTGGCTTTGTTTTTTCAAATGTTTACATTTGTAAACGCCGCGGCGGGGGTTAAAGGAAGCGGAGGCGATGCTTTGGATCGCGTCAGTTTTTATGTTCATGGCGGCGTTCCTTTCCGGGCGCGAACAACAGGCGCCCTCCATATTTAGAGCGACCTGCGCGTTTTGGTCGAAATTCGGGGGATTTTTTTCGGGGGAAATGGCGTAAGTCGTTATAAATAAAGGATTAAAAAAATTTGCGATTCGAGGGTTTTTAGGATTTGTTGCCGTCGGTTTTGCGCGAAAAAGGCCCGCCGGAGCCGCGGGAGACGGAGAGCGTTGCCAGCGGATTTGGACGAATCAGGTGGTAGAGAGGGGAGAGGCGGGGCGTGACAAGGCTGTCTGGATGCCCGGTCAGGCCGGGCATGACAAAGGTTTGCGGTGGGGGGAAAGGGTTCAACATTCGAGAGTTCAAGGTTCTAAGGGGCGCAGGAGATCGACTTGGGCGAAACGCCGGGCGTGAGACGGACGAGGGGAGAAAAGCATGGGTTTTTTCAACAGCCCCACTGTCGCTATTTTCCCCCCTTTCGCTACAAACTCTCCGAGTTATTTAAGGTTACTGATACCATTCGACTCATTATCACTAGTGAAAGAAGAATGACTATGGCATTCCCAATGAGGAAGCGATTGAACACAGGCCTATTACTCTTCCAGATCTCCCACTGCGGTAAGGTTTTGAGGGAAATCCAGACAGCTATACCACCCCAGAGCCCCGCTTTTATAAGGAAGGGGTATACGAGGAATTCAAGAAATCCCAAGATAAATGGAAACCAATAATCTGCTTTGTATGGGTCGCTATCATATCCAAGTAGAGACTGCCAACAGCATGTAAAGTACGCGGGACTATTTGGTTTGCTTGACAGTTCAATAGCGCGGAGTAAAGAGGACAGAAGCCGCACTCCAATCGATAAGAGAAAAGCATAGGCAATAAACACAAACCACGAATCCACTGACCAGCTATCAATGACTATCAATTTCATCATTCATGTCCGTAGCTAACAACAATTATACAGACTGTTTAACGAGTTCCCGTTGGTTCTTCAATATTTATCCGCCCGTTCGACTTCGCTCAGGGGAGGCTCTATGGCGGGCTCGTCCAATCTCTTTTATTAAACGATTCCGCGTGTGTAAACAAGTTGCACACGCTGTAAGACTTACTATATGCTACCGTGCTTTACGAAGTTCAGCACACGTTTTACAAATCCTAAGAGTTCATTGTCAGTTATGTGTTCTGTTTCCCAAGCAGGATTAGTATCATGATGAAATTTGTTAGCATATTCCGTTATATCTGTCAGTTCGTGCAAATCAAAATGACTCATGATTCGCTGCCCATCTTTCAAAAGATTTTGTGCATGATTGCGGAAGTTACCAAGTAGGGTTCCTGGAGTACAATGCTCAGGAAATGTAATACGTAGATATTTTTCCATAACAGGCCTTAGACATTGGGC
>DUZQ01000129.1 GCA_013349435.1 Planctomycetota bacterium
AGGTCCGGGAGGTTTGGGACCAATGACAGGTAGAGCTGCTGGTTTTTGTGCGGGCTATCCGGTTCCCGGTTATGCCAATCCCATTGGTGGACGTGGATTGGGAATGGGCTGGGGCCGTGGATTCAGAGGCGGCTGGGGTCGTCGCAACTGGTATTACGCAACCGGGCTACCCGGCTGGGCGAGAGCCGGTTACGGCATGCCGGCCTGGGGTGGGTATGCCGGGGGTACTTACGGCGGCTATCCGGCTGCATATCCAGGTGGTTTCCCCGCTGGGCCCACTGCTGAGCAAGAACAGCAGGCTCTGAAACAACAATCAGAGTACCTGCAGCAGTCACTCGATGATATTAACAAGCGCATCGAAGAGCTGGAAGAGGAAAAGTCAGGGTAATAAGAATCTACGCGAGCAGAAGTAGTGAAGGGCGGGTTGCTCACCCTTGCCGACTTTTCGTTCAGTTCAAGGATAACGGTGCGTTGAGCTTTTGGAAAAGTCTGGTGAAAGGTAAAAAGGTTCTAAATCTCAGGAGGTATTAAGATGCCTATATTTGAATATAAATGTAAACACTGCGGACATAAAACAGAGTTTTTGGAAAAAGCGGGCGGTTCCAGAAAGCACAGTTGTGAAAAGTGCGGCAGCAATAACATGCAGAGACTTTTTTCAACTTTTTCTGCAGGCAGTAGTTCAAAATCGAGCGCTAGTGACAGCTGCCCAACCGGGACATGTCCATTAAGTTAGAAGAGGTAACTTATGAGAATTGCAGTTACGTCAACAGGGCCTACGCTTGATAACAATGTTGAGGCCCGATTTGGTAGATGTGCGTATTTTTTGATTATTGATACGGACACGATGGACTTCGAGGCAATCGAGAACCCGAACACGGCATTAGGCGGCGGTGCAGGTATCCAGTCTGCTCAGTTAATGTCAGAAAAAGGTGTAACGACAGTACTGACCGGAAACTGCGGCCCAAATGCATTTAGCGTTTTCGGCGAGGCAGGGATACAGGTTGTTGTTGGCGTCAGTGGTAATATCCGCAATGCTGTTAATCAGTTTAACGCGGGTAGGTTTTCTTCTGCTGATGGGCCTAATGTGCAAAGTCATTTCGGTGTCGCTTCTGCACAACAACCAGAGCAGGTGCCGTCTTCAGGTTCAGTCAATCCAGCAATGGGCAACACGCCAATGGGTATGGGCAGAGGCGGTGGCAGAGGTGGTGGCAGAGGTGGGGGTATGGGCGGCAGAGGTATGGGCCGCGGTATGGGTATGGGAAGAGCTTCAGCTATGTCAGGCTCACCAGCAAGCCCCGGTGTCTTTCAGCCATCTAATGTGCCAACTGGAGCCGAGCAGGAGTTAGATCAGTTGAAACAGCAGGCCGAGATATTGAAACAGCAGAAGCAAGAAATTGAGAAGAGAATATCTGAGTTGGAAAGCGGCCGTAAAGCTGCTGCTTTTGTACAGACGGACAAGTGTAACGGCTGTGGTATCTGTACAGATGTTTGCCCTGCCGGCGCTATCAGCATAGACAAATATGCTGTTGTCAATCCGAGACTTTGTACCGCCTGTGCTGTATGTGTATCTGAGTGTCCGAATGCTGCGATTACAATTACCCAGCAGAAAATCGGCAGCTAAGAAACAAACCAAACAGGCAACACGTTAACGAACTGTACCTGTATTTGGCACTATCCAGCGGTGTTAGATGGAACGTTTTATGCTCAAATCCAAGATTCACGGTGCTAGATTAACCGGCACTGAACTGGATTACGAAGGCAGCATAACCATTGACCGCAACCTTCTTGACAGAGCTGATATATTACCCGGCGAGCAGGTTCATGTGCTAAACATAAACAACGGTAAGCGTTTTATAACTTATACCATTGCAGCGCCGCAAGATTCGGGGACCATTTTATTAAACGGGCCGGCAGCGAGATTAGGAACTGTTGGTGATAAAGTCATAGTCATATCTTACTGTCAGGTGCCTGCAGAAAAGGCCAAAGACCTGCAAATAAAGAAAGTCTTTGTAGATGAGAAAAACAAGCCAAAGGAGTCAAAAGATGGACCTCGTACTTAATGCCACGGATGTCATCGTAGGGTTTCATCCGGCCGGTTACAGGATAGATAAGACAGCTTCGCCAATGAACAGGTATACAAAATGGGATATCATAGAAAGCCACTGGTGCAATCCGAAGCCCGTTTGTTTTGACTCACTGCCACAGAACGGTTGGATCGCAAAAGATAGATTTGATTGGGATAAAGTTAATAAATTAACGGAGTGAGTTATTGTGAAAATAGCAATTGCAAGCGGTAAGGGTGGAACAGGTAAAACCACAATTGCCACAAATCTGGCATCAACGATTTCTCATTTTGGTATGAAGGTTCAATACCTGGATTGCGATGCAGAAGAGCTCAATGGTCATATCTTTCTAAAGCCTAAAATTGAAAGCTCAGAAGATGTTACAGTTGGCGTACCTGAGGTTGACCAGGAAAAATGCACGGGATGCGGTAAGTGCGGCCAGCTTTGTCAATACAGTGCAATTACCTGTGTAAAGGGTAAGGTTCTGGTCTTTGAGGAGCTTTGTCATTCGTGCGGCGGTTGTATGGCAATTTGCCCTGAAGATGCAATTATCGAAAAACAGCGTAAAATAGGCGTGGCTGAATTTGGCAAATCGAACGGCATAGATTTTGGTCACGGAAAGCTGAATATCGGAGCTATTCAGACGCCGGCATTAATAAGATATGTAAAGAAGAAGGCAATCGACGATGGGCTAACTATCCTCGACGTTCCACCGGGGACGTCATGTCCTGTAATTGAAGCGATAAAGGGAAGCGATTTTGTCTTGCTCGTCACCGAACCAACCCCTTTTGGACTTAATGATCTCGAATTAGCGGTTGGGATGGTAAGAGAATTAAAGCTGCCCTTTGCGGTTGCCATAAATCGCAGTGATATTGGTGACGATGCGGTTGCCAAATATTGTCAAAAGGAAAATATTGAAGTACAACTCGAAATTCCCAACGACCGCACAGTTGCCGAGGCGTATTCACGGGGAATCATGATGGTGGATGTACTACCGGAATATAAGGAAAAATTTTTGAACCTTTGGGAGCAAATTCGCTCTCAGAAAGCTGTCAAATGAAAGAAGATCTTGAATTTATGGAACGAATAACCCGGGACCTGGAAGCCAGGAAAGCTGCCTGCAAGATTCTTGATGTTGAAGAAGGCGCGGATAAAGACCAACTCAAGAAGGCCTATCGTCGGGCGGCTGTTA
>DUZQ01000104.1 GCA_013349435.1 Planctomycetota bacterium
GTTATACACTATACCGGACAGTTCCAGCGACCGTGCTATTCTATAAACGGCCGGCCTAAAACCAACGCCCTGCACCCGCCCCGTTATCGATATTCTTCGTCTTTTAATCAAAAATATGCCTTTGTCTATTTCGTCTTGTCCCTGATACGCCCGCCCCCATTCATGGTTCTTTGAAAAGTATTATAATTCGGCCGCGAAAAAAAGACAATCTGCCATCTTATAGCTCAACATTGGGAGTAAAAAGATAAAAAAACAGAATTTTCTTGCCGATATTGGCGGGCTGTGATAATATTACCTGCAAACGGGGCCATAGCTCAGTTGGGAGAGCGCTTGCATGGCATGCAAGAGGTCGTGGGTTCGAATCCCATTGGCTCCATTACACGAGGGGGTACAGGGCCGCATCTTTTATTACAAATTATTTATAGGATTCTGCTATATCTTCTTTTTCTTGATCGGCCGGAGATTTTACCATCGTGTAACCGGTAGTGCAGGTAATTATAATTAATGAAACAGTTTGCAATTGTTGCATACTATGACGAAACCTGTATCGAAATTGTATGATACTTCGAAAGGAATGCTGATATGGCTCTGCGAAAACTACAAGTGATATGTGCTGTGTGTGTCTTGGTATTCTTCCTGACCAATCCTGGCTGCACGGTGCTCCAGCAAGACAGCGACATCATTCGTCCGGCGAAATCACTTCCATCCACTACGCCGTGGGATTTGATCGCTTTGAGCCAACGGCCGGGGTATCAATGGTCTGACCGGGACAGTCCGGTATGGTCTCTTTACTATGAGGGGCAACCCTATAAGAACCAGCCGACACGCGTATTTGCATACTATGCAAGCCCCGCCACCTTAGAAGCAAAGACTGCAGGAGAAAAGGCCTTCCCCGCGGTTGTGCTGGTGCATGGGGGAGGAGGAACAGCATTCAGGGAGTGGGCCGAACTGTGGGCTAAGCGTGGATACGCGGCTATTGCCATGGACCTTGCCGGTTGCGGCCCGCAGCACAAGCGCCTTGCCGATGGCGGCCCCGGCCAGAGTGACAAAGAGAAGTTTGGTGCTATCGATCAACCCCCCGGCGACCAATGGACGTATCATGCTGTCGCAAACGTTATTTTGGCTCATTCTCTGATACGCAGTTTCAAAGAAGTGGATTCCGGGCGTACGGCAGTTACCGGAATCAGTTGGGGTGGATACCTGACATGTATTGCAGCGGGACTTGATAATCGCTTTAAGGCGGCAGTACCGGTGTACGGCTGTGGATTTTTACATGAGAATAGCGTGTGGCTGAGCCGATTTGAGAAAATGACGTCGAAACAGAAGGACACCTGGATCCAACTGTGGGACCCTTCGATATATGTCGGATCGGCGGCAATGCCTGTGTTCTTTGTTAATGGCACTAATGATTTCGCCTACCCGCTTGATAGTTATTCGAAAACCTATGGACTCGTGAAAAGTAAACATAATTTTCGTATCACCGTTAATATGCCTCATAGTCATCAGCATGGTTGGGCACCAAAGGAAATCGGGCTTTTTGTTGACCAATACTTGAAAGGCGGTATCCCACTGGTGAAAGTCATGAAGCCACAGTTAACCAACGGGCGGGTTCGTGCCGGTATTAAGGGCAAGACAAATCCTACCTCTGCGAACCTCCATTACACAACAGGAACCACGCCAATCAATAAGCAGGATTGGAAAAGTATACCTGCACGCATCAAGGGCGATATTATTGTCTCACCTGCGCCGCCGGATGAGGCGACAATATGGTTTATTACTGTTGCGGACAGCCGGGATGCAATCGTATCAAGTGAACTTGTGTTTGCGATTAAATAGAAGCAGGGCTCCACTTTTCATTTGTACAATAATCATGGAGCGTTTTTTTTACTGCGTTCACAATCAGGAGTGTTCCACTTAACAGGGCAAACAAGAAATCTATCGGCTTATTTTCCCTGAAATCCATCATTTGTCGGTTTGCGAAGTAAGATATGTAGGCCCATGTAAATTTGAATTCATTTGGTTCAGGTGTTATGGCCTGCAAACCAGTCGTTTCTGCTGAAATTATTAACGAGTGTGCATCTTGTACGAATCGTCATATCATCTTGTCAATAAATGACTTATGGAATACCACGGCCTTTTCCTCGACTTTTGTTAAAAAAATTTTCCAAAAAAAATGTAAAATAGACTTGACATAATGTAAAGTTTGCTTTACATTTGCAATTATAGAAAAGCTAAAGAATGCAAGAGGTGATTAATCATGAACAGAACACAAAAAGGCGCATGGTTTAATTTTGCAGGAACTACTCTTTTCTTTACTATTCCTTTCTACCTGATAATTCGATTCGCAATTCAAAAAGAGCCGCCCGAACGTTTCTGGCTTTATCTATTTCCTTTAATTTTTTTATTATATTTGGTTGCCGGAATATTTTTCCTGCTCAGAAAACAAAGCCCGAACGAGCCGGATTTTGACGAGCGTGATAACCGGATAAAACAAAAAGCATGGATAGCGGCTTTAATTTCCGTAGGGCCTTTATTTCTGGCCGCAAGTGTTATCCCGCAAATCTTCGTCGGCCTGGACGGTACAATTCCCGTTTGGCTTCTTCCTATTGTAACTGTAAGCCTGCTCTATCCCGTTTTGTTAGTTTATTCTATCGCAGTTCTGGTTCAGTACGGCCTGGGAGGAAAAGGAGAAAAATCATGAACCCATGGCAAAGAAACGCATGGATCTCATTGCTATTTTTTGCGCCACTTTGGTTGATTTTCGGCCAATTACCCATATTACTTGTTTACCTTGAAGGCCCATCTTTCCTGCACCTGTTTTCGTTCGCGTGTTCTACAATCGTAGGCGGGCTATTGTGGTTTTTTCTCTTCTTTTTTAACAAAAGAAGGAAAAGAACAAGGAAAACAGAATTTGACGAGCGAGACCAATTGATTCTCATAAGATCCACTCTGGCCGCGTATGTTGTGCTTTGGTTGTATTTCATCGCTGCATGTATCTATGCCTGGATATCCGCCGCTCCTGAGCGTTCGGTTTCAGTCAATGTGATGCCGATGGTGATAGTTGGAGGCATTGTAGTTTTCCTTGTTGTGCAAAACATTGCTACCTTATTTCAGTACGGTCGCCGGGCAAAAGGAGAAAAATCATGAATAGAGA
>DUZQ01000127.1 GCA_013349435.1 Planctomycetota bacterium
ATGGATGTTACCGACTTTCATCGTAAATGCTGTTTTGGTTATGGGCTACTTTTTTGTGCTAAAAGGTTTAAGTTCGTAAGAGACCCAAATGCGTATATTACTGAGAATTCTGCCGATTTTGTTGTCTTAAAGAAGCAATAGACACCACCGGCGGCCGGCCACTGAAACAGGAGTGAGCAATGTCAAAACCACGGTTCAAAAAAAGACGAAACTATGAACCCAAAGAAGGGCCTGAAAAAATCTTTAAGCAGATGACACGACATCATGTTGATGTGCTCCAAAATATAGAATTCACCATAATAACTACCTGTCGCGACCACAAAAACATTGACGACAAAATCATCTCATCAGCGTTAAGGGCCGCCATTGCCGGCGATGAGCCTGCCGATGAGTTGTCAGCCCTGCTGACAAAAGACCTTGCCAATATCCACCGGATGCGTGCCGATGTCCCGGATAAAATCTGGACTAACGGCCTAAAGGTGGTTTTGGAATCTGTTCATAATCATTCGAATACACGACCCGGCGACAGAGATTATCTCACATTCATTCAGAATTTTGTCGTTTGAGAAAAGGAGAAATTGTATGGAGAGTTTACTTGAGGATGTCCCCGAAGAGCTTCACGAGGTTTTTACGGCAATTGTGGAATTGACGGACGATTTTTGCGACTTGCACCTTAACGAGGACTACCGGCAACTCGCCCGCGATATGGCTGTAGAACTCTGTCAGAATGGTTCCCCTGTTACCAAAGGCAGGCCCAAGAGTTGGGCCGGCGGAATTATTCACGCGCTGGGCTGGGTAAACTTTTTGGCTGATGCCAGCTTCGAGCCTTATATGGCCGTCGGCGAGCTGGCGGAAAAGTTCGGTGTATCTGAAGGGACAATGGCGAATAAATCAAAGATTATTCGTGATGAGCTGGATACCTTCCAGATGGACCCGGATTGGTGTCTGCCGAGCTTGCTTGAAAAAAATCCTTTGGTTTGGATGTTTGAGGTCGATGGATTGGTAATGGATATACGAACCGCACCACGCCAGGTTAAAGAGGCGGCTTATGCCGAAGGATTAATACCTTTCATTCCGACCGACAAAACTGCAGCCGGCTCGCAGTCGGGAAAAGATGCGAAAATCCTTAAATTCCCGACAGTAGAAAACAAAATGCCCGAACCGAAGCCTGCTAAAAAGCCCGAGTATGACGGGCCGACCCTTTTCTAATCAGCAATGGTATCAATTACAGGTGCTGCAAAGATATTATGAGGGTGATAAAGTTTTAAGAGCAAGTTGTTTTTCGAAAAGGCGGATTCGATAATCAAAATGAGTTGCAAATGGTACGAAATTTGTCCCTTGAGGAGGCTGGAGAGACAGGGCAGGATATCAGGCCGGTGGGCCGAGGAGTATTGTAAATCCGATGACAACTGGAAAAACTGCAGGCGATACCAGTTGGAGGAGGAAGGGATTTACCACCCCGACAACATGCTGCCGAACGGTGAAATTATTGCGTAATCCGGTCACCTCCAACAAACCAAACCATGAGCATAAGCGAGTGGCCATCACAAAAAAATACCGACCGAAAATTTCCTGGAAATAAGACCAACCTGTGATATAAATTTGTGGTATCGGCATTGACTTCTGTGCGCTTTTAGCGCACAATTGTGCGCATTATGAGAACAGAAAAGAAAAATCCGATTGACTGGCTCTTACCTGAAGTCCGCAAAAAAGTATTGGCATTACTACTGGGAAGTCCGGATAAGCGCTGGTATCTGCGAGACATAGAACGACGAACGAATCTGGCTATCGGAACGGTACGCAGAGAACTTACCGGCCTTGCCAAAGCGGAAATCATTACTAAGACCAAAGACGGCAACCGCACTTACTATCAGGCCGATACACAGTGCCCGTTCTTCCCTGAACTTTCGGGCCTGCTTCGTAAGACAGCCGGCTTGGTTGGCCTGTTAAATGAAGCGTTGGCTGTTTTATCGACAAAGATAAAGGTTGCTTTTATCTATGGCAGTTTCGCGAAAGGTTCCGCCAATAGCCGAAGCGATGTTGACATGATGGTAATCGGTTCATGCAGCTTTGGTGAAGTAGTTGATGTTATACAACACTGTCAGGACAAACTTGCAAGGGAGATAAATCCTTCCGTGTATCCTGTAGGTGAATTTCGTAAGAAAGTTGCCGCAAAACACCATTTTATTAAGACGGTACTAAACAGCCCAAAAATTTTCCTCATGGGAACTGAAGATGAACTTGGACGACTGGCTCAGTAATGGCTGGCCAATAAAATAAAAAAAGTGTAAAGATGAAAAAATTCTTTGTCATTTTTATGGTTTTGTTTTTAGCTAAGGTTGCGTTTGCCAACCCCATCATTGTTGATCCTTTAGGAAGCATACCTTCTGTTATAGTCCTTGGTGGTGCAATCACTGTAGAGGCGTGTCTTGTAACCTTATTGCTCTTGTTTTTTAATATGTCTGTAAAGCCATTGTTTTTGGCTCTTTTTTTTGGCAACTTGGTGCTCTATTTTGTGGTTTTTTTGCCTCTTCTCGACTTATTACCGAGCCTGTGGATGACAGAGATATTGATCGTTACGGCTGATGGTATCATGATTAAACTCATCAGCTTGTGTGAGATGTTTCAGGAGATGTATTTTAAAGGACTCAAGTGGAAATATGCATTCCTGATAGGTATGTTGGGAAATTCGATTTCCTATTATGTCGGGACCATTATGTATGGCTGATGAGCGTGTTCGAAAACTAAAATGTTCAGAAACATTTTATGAATAGATATAAAAAATCCGGCAACCTTGTAAAACTCGCAAAACCCAGAAAATAAATATATGATTGATGATACCGCTAAATATTTTAACGATGATGGCACCGAGATCAATCCTGACTTGATTTCAAAGCCTTATTTATGTGTTAGCTGCAAAAAAGACGGCTTGGGCGGCGAAGAAGAGATTCTTTGCAACCTGACAAGAGCCGACCAGCAGGGCCAGGCTGAGTTTTTTTGTGATGCCTATATA
>DUZQ01000109.1 GCA_013349435.1 Planctomycetota bacterium
AGAGTGAAAATCGACACCGACGATATGCTTATGAGAATGTGCGGCGTCGGAATAATCACCTTCTATTTCCCTAAACTGGACAGAAGGGAAATATCAAACGTAGTCGTAAATATCGGGAAAAAGGCAGGGTATGTCAACAAAGCCGCCTCCAGAAGAACAGTTGAGTAGGTCTAAGAATTACCCAGACATACTGTGTTATAAAAGGTATGTGTTATGTCTGAAGAAAACACAAACACACAAAAGCAGCAAAAAACCGACAACCAAACTGTTCTTTCCGGTGACAGAATTTCCATTGAAGATTTTCATCCGGAGGTCGTTTTCATCTGGGGATACAGTTTGTACGAACAGGACAGCTCGGACAGTTCCCCCGCACAGGCCGGCGGAACTAAAATTACAAACGAGCGCTTTTTGAAAGCAATGGCTTTTTTCCCTCCTCAAAGCCGCGAAGGTATTTACCTGACCAAGATGTACGGCGTGGTCCGTGAGGGCAGACCTATAAAGCAGGAGCCACCGGAGAAAAAACGTGTCATAAACTGGCTCGAACTTTCCCGAAGGTGCAGGTGCATATTGCTTATTATAAAAGGAAGAGACAAAAACATAGATGAAAAATGAACTCAGCGAGAAAAATACGTAAGATTCAATGTTTTTTTATTTTAGCCCGGCTGTATCAATCCAGCGGCTGTTATGTGCCTAAACAAAGTGGCTGTTAATTAAAAGTATAAAATTCAGAATATCCAAAAACCAGCGTTGACAATTTGCCGCATCCCTGTATAAATTGTTTTAATTGAATTTTAAACGACAATACGCTTGTTTGAGACAATATGAACGAAGAAGAGTTCATCACATTCTGTGTGGTCGTTATTTTGTTGCTTATCGGCCTTTCGCTTGCTCCCGCATTGAGAGAGAAATCCTGGAAATGCTTCTTCGTTGCCGCTATCCTGACCACAATCGGAGTTCTGTTTCCGATTTTAATATTCCTGTTAAGCATCTTCCTTGTGCCGGAATGGAAAGGGCGTTGCCGTTACGGATGGCTGGATTGCTTCCATCTGGGAAAGCTCGCCCTGACACCTCTGGTACTTTGGTCCTGTGCCGCATTCTATGCAATTCAAATCCTAAGAGCCAGAAACCAAAATCGCACCTGGCTTGTCCTGGGTATTTTTACCGGTGCTATCGTAAGCGGCACCTGTTTCGTAATTGGCGTCATCCTGCTCCCGTATAATAACGTATTCTATTTGTTTCTTCTCGTGCCTCTCTATGTTTTCGTGTGGTACTCAATATTGTATGTCCGCGCAGCCAGGGCCTCGAACCTCGGTCCCGTTTCTTACATTGCTGCCGTGCTGGGTTCACTTCCTTTCTGGGCTATAAGCATTTTATGGAGCAGAAAACACTACTTATCTCTGCCGGAAGATCCGCCCGACTGCTTCGTAGTTACGGCAGCTCTGCGAGGGCACCGCTGCATCGTCGGGCCGTTTGCAAAGGTCAATCGCTGCAGCGTGATTCGTCAGGTTAACTGCCAGCTCATTACTTTCTGGTACCTCGAGGCAATCTGGCAACGGCACCACCCTAAAACGCATAAAATTTTTCGAAGTATCTACAATCGGCTCGGGCCTTACATTTCCGAACAAATCAAAACCCGGCTGGAAGCGGACATCGTCTATTTAATGATGAAACCACTTGAATGGATGGCCCGCCTTATAATCTGTCCATATAAAAGAATAAACAACGAGGCGAATAAGGTATTCAAGGCTCTATAGCTGTGTTAATGGGGATTTTTGTCGAAACAAGGTTAAAAGTGCTTAACAATATCTCTCAATAGCCTTGTTAGGATGTCCTGGCTGGCTGATTTCGCATTTTTAGCCTTTTTTGCAAAAAAAGCGCTGTCTATCGGGTTGACTGATCAATGTACTTTATGGTATAATATTTTAAACGGCAGTAACGGTCTCGATGGACCGGATTATTCTCTGCCAGAGTTGGGGTGGTTGAATTACGTGTGGATAAAATGATGAAAGATTTAAAAAAACTAAATTCTAATGTGTTGCGTCTGTGTTTAATTGCTTTATTTCTGTGTGCTTTTGCTGTAGGCATTAGCGGCTGTGGATTCTTCACACAGCCCGGAGAAACCGCGATCGAAGGAAAAAGAAGGCATAACCGCACCCTCAGAATCAACAGACAGCTATTTATGGCGGATGTGGACACATTCTTTATGCTGGGTGAGCCGAGTAAGCTGACAGAGTATAGGATACCGTAAAAGAATACCTGTCGGTTGTCCTAAGGAACATCAAAAGAAAATGCCACAGGCTTAAAGGGACCTGACTTGTGGAAGTTCTTACCGATTATCTGCAAAAAGTAGCCGCCTATCCTCTTTGGGTCGTTGCTATAGAACTTTTGCTTATCGCTCTTGTTGTTTATTGGGCGGTCGATTTCCTCGAAGGAACAAGAGGCGAAAGGCTCTTCAGGGGCGTAATTCTTATCCTTGTCATCGGCTTTATCATCCTCAAACTGCTCGTTGGGCTGTTCGAC